>JBCCLJ010000353.1:0-4811 GCA_039026915.1 Acidobacteriota bacterium | reverse complement strand
CCGAAGACGCCGCGCTCGACCGACGACGCCGTGTTGTCGATCAGCTGTTTCTTGATCGCGGGGTCCTGGATTCCGGCGAGCAGGACTTCGCCGGGAAGCTGGGACTCGGCGATCGCCGCCTGGACGACTTCGGGGTCGTCCATCTTCTTGGGCTCGGCCCACATGTGGCGATACATCTCCTCGACGTAGCGCTCGAAGAAGCCCTCGCGCTGCGCCACGATCGCACCGCGCATGAGCATGAGCGTGTTCACCGGGAAGTGCGGGTTGGGCTCGTACATCGGTACGCCGTAGCGGTCCAGGAAGCGCTTCGTCTCGATCGCTTGGTACTCGGGCTTGTTGCGAATGCCTTCGAGTGAGACCGCGGGAGAGACGTTGTTCGTCTCCCGGAAGACGCCGCCGAGCAGGATTGGGAAGTACTCGAAATGCACGCCCGTACGCTCCTCGATCGCGGGGATCACCAGGTGGCTGAGGTAAGCGTTGGGGCTGCCGAAGTCGAAGTGGAACTGGACTTTGGGGGTCATCGAAGGTCTCCTCTCCTCTAGGGAGCTTGGGTTGAGGGCTCGGCTACCACTCTTCGCCGAATGGCCGGATCACCGACTCCGCCGACCAGGCGGACTTCGGCTGATGGGCAATGCGGTAGCACTCATCGGCGATGTCCGCCGGCTGGCAGAAGAACTCGTCGGGTTTGCCTTCGAACGCCTTGCGCGTCCACTCGAGGTCGATCACCGCGTCGATGGCGACGTAGGCCGCGTGGATGCCCTGCGGGCCCGCGGCGCGCGCGATGCTCTCGAGGAGGATGCGCTGGGCTGCCTTCGTCGGCGCGAAGCTGGAGAAGCGCGGCTTGCCCCGGTAGGCCGAAGTGTTGCCGGTGCAGAGGATCGCGCCGAAGCCGGCGTCGATCATGCCCGGAGACGCCAGGCGCGCGAGGTGCAGGAGCGCCATGGTGTTCACTTCGAAGTTGCGCCGCAGGTCGTCGGGCTCGATCTCGAGGTACGTGCCGAAGGTGGCGGCGACCGCGTTGTGCACGACGACACTCGGCGCTCCGAGCTCGTCGGAGACGCGCGCGAACGTCGCGGCCAGCGCCTCGGAATCCGCGACGTCACACGGGTAGGCGTGAGCCGAACCCTCCTCGTCGCTCGTCGCCCTCACGATTTCGTCGAGACGCTCCGTGCTGCGCGCCATCATCGCCACGCGGTAGCCGCCGCGCACGAAGCGCTCGACCAGCGCGGACCCGGTCCCCGGACCGACGCCCGTGATCAGACAGACCTTGCTCATGCTTCTACGCTCCTGCTTGCTCTTGGGAAGACCCGTCGAGTGTAGCGAATTGGTTGCGTCGTGCAACCACGTTGCGGAGACGTGCGCCTGCGGCTCACTCCGTTCGCAGAGACTCGGCCGGATCCGTGCTCAAAGCCCTTCGCAGCACGGGGCCGGCGGCGACCGCGCCTGCGAGCGCAACGAGTGCGATCGGCGTTGCGAAGGAGGCTGGATCGCGGCTCGAGACGTCGAAGAGCAGCGCTTCGAGACCCCGACCGGCCAGCGGGCCGAGGGCGGTACCGGCGAGACAGCCGAGCGTGGCGGCCAGCCCGGTACGGGCCAGCACGTCCCGCAGCAGTCGGACCCCGCGTCCGCCCAGAGCGATGCGCAGGCTCAGCTCTCTCCTGCGCCTTGCGAAGAGGAAGTGCAGAACTCCATAGAGCCCGAGTGCGAAGAGCAGCAGGCTGGCGGTACCGAAATAAGTTGCCAGCAGAGCGAGCAGTCGCTCGACGGCCGTCTGTCGTTGGACGACCTGCTTCTGCGTCTCGATCCCGCGCACGCGGAACATGCCGGTCTCCTCGACGGCGGAGCGCAGAGGTTCAGCGAGCCAGGGTCCCGTCCCTTCCGAGCCGCGCACGAGGAGGAAGGCGTGACGTCGGCGTTCGTCGGCTTCCCCGGCGCAGGGTACGTAGACCGCAAGCGGCGGCGGAGCCCTGAGATCGTTCTGCCGGACGTCACCGACCACGCCGCTGACGGCGTACTCGATCCGTCGGCCGTCGAGGTCGATGTGCCAGAGCGCCTGACCGAGCGTCGGCTGATCGGCAAAAAAGTGGCGCGCGAAGGAGCGGTTGATCAGGACCGCGCTGGCGGAGCCCTCAGCGATGCCCTTGGCGAGGCCACTTCCTTCGAGGCGTGGAATTCCGAGGACTTCGGGCCACTCGGAGGAGACGCAGAGGAACTCGACCATTGCCTCTCGGCGAGGCGCGCCGGCTTCGACGCGGTGGGTCGTTCCGCTGCCGCTCAGCAGCGGCCAGTCGGTCATCGCGACGCGCTCGACGCCGGGCACCGTGCGCGTGCGCTCGACGAGCGCTGACCAGAGTGCCGGCGGCTGCTCGTCTTCGGCCCTCACCTGCACGGCGAGCACGCCCTCTGCGTCGAAGCCGGTCTCGGTGGCGGTCAGGCGACCGAAAGACGTGATCAGCAGGCCAGCGACGAAAAGCACGGTTGTGCAGAAGAACACCTGCCCGAAGAGCAGACCGTCGAGCGCTCTCGTACCGCGCAGCGTCCGGGATTCGCTGCGCGATCCGGCAGCCGCGCCGGCCCAGCGCACCTGGCCGGCCGGGACGAGAGCGCAGAGCACCGACACGACGATCGCGAGTCCGGCGGCGAAGAGCAGGACGCGGGCGTTCACGGCGAGATCGAGATCGAGGAAGCGGCCGCTGCTGGCAAGCTGACCCAGCAACGCCGGAGCCAGCCAGCGTGCGAGCAGGGAGCCACAGAGGACGGCCGCCAGTGACAGCCAGGCGCTCTCGAGCAGCATCATCCGCAGCAGCCGGAGCCGCCCCGCTCCCAGTGCGGCGCGCAGAGAAAGCTCGCGCTGCCGGGTCAGCGCCTGGCTCGTCATGAGATGCGCGACGTTGACGCAGGCGATCAGAAGCACGACGGCAGCGAGCCCGGACAGGACGGCGAGAGCGCGACCGTAGTCGTCCTGAGCGGCCGACGCCCCGGCCCTCGCGTGTTCGAGTCGCAGGTGCGCCGACGCCAGGTAGGCCCTGCGCAGGTCGGGAGCGATCCCCGGTACGTTCCAGCGCTCCGCCTCGAAGCGGCGCCAGGTGTCGAAGAGCTGAGCCTGAAGGACATCCGAGCTCGCTCCCGGATCGAGTCGCAGGAACGTCTGGAAGGAATTGCGTCCCGCCAGCTCGACGCCAGGAGCGCGTCCCGCCGGCAGGAAGATTTCGGACGGGTCGCCCGGCGCGACTCCTCGAAACGCCGGTCCGGTGACGCCGACGAGCTCGACGGGCTCGGCCCCTGCGTGCAGGAGCGTGCCGATCTGGGGAGCGCCGAGCTGCCGCCACAGTGCCTGTGTGATCACGGCGCGCGGCGCGTCCGGAAAATCGTCTTCGGCGAAGAGCCGGCCAACGCTGGGCGCGAGCCCGAGAGCGCCGAAGAACGAGGAGCTCACGTACTGAATCTCCACCGTCTCGCGCGGGGTCCCCGGAGGTCGCACGGTCCAGGGGTGGGCGTGCGGAACCGTCGTCGCAAAGAGCGTGGCCGGGGTGTCGAGTCGCTCGAGACGGAGATATCCGGGATACGAAAGGCGCGTCCAGCGCGTCGGCCATTCGGGCAGCGAGGCTCCGAAAGCGACCGCGCGAAGCTGCCCCGGCCGGTCGACGGGAAGCGGTCGCAGCAGCAGCGCGTCCGCCAGTTGATAGGCCGCGAGGCAGGAGCCCGCCGCGAGCGCCAGGGAGGCCACCATCACCGTCGTGACGGCGCGGGCGGCCAGCAGACGTCGTAGGCCGAGCTTGGCGTCGAGGAGCAGGGTGTCGAGCCAGACGAGGACGTGCGCGTCACGACCTTCTTCGCGCCAGCGGAGAGCAGAGCCGAAAGCGCGCCGCACCTCTTCGGGATCGCGTCCCCGTTCGCAGGCCTCTTCGAGGTGCGAGCGCAGCTCTTCGTCGAGATCCCGCTCGAGCCGGCGGCTGCGCAGCGTTCGTTGCAGTCGGGTGATCCATCCCATGTCAGACGCTCCTCAGAACTTGGCGAACGGCCTCGGCGAGCGAGAGCCACCGCTCCTCCTCGGCGGCGAGCTGCTTCTTCCCGGCGCGGGTCAAGCGGTAAGCACGCGCGCGGCGGCCGTTGTCTTTCTGCACCCACTTGGCACTGAGCCAGCCCGCCTCTTCCATGCGCCGCAGTGCAGGATAGAGCGAGCCCTCTTCGACGCGCAGAGCGTCTTCGGAAGCCACTTGGATCGCGGTCATCAGGGCGTAGCCGTGAAGACCGGGTCTGCTGGCGAGCGTCTTGAGGACCAGTAGGTCCAGAGATCCGATGAGTGCGTCGGTGCGCGGCATGAGACTCCCCCTGTATACCTAGTCGTCTAAGTATAGACAACTAGGTACGGGACTCCGCAGTCAAGGTTGCTCTCGGAGAGACGTCAGCGCCCCGGCGGCGGCGAGAGTGACGTTCATCGGGCGTGGAGTGCTGTTCGTCGAGGAAGGCGAGTCGATGGGCGAACCGTGGCGTAAACCCATGCAACGAGGACACGCAATGACCGAAGACCACCGCACATCGACTCACTCTGCGAAGCGCCGGCAAGCGCGCTCTGCGCACCTCACGGTGCTCCTGTTCGTCTTGTCGAGCGCAATCGTCTCCGCTCAGGAGGCGCCTCTGGCCCTCATCGGTGCGACCCTGCTCGACCCGGCGCAGGAGACCGCGACGCGGGAGGTGCTCGTCCTCGAAGCGGGCGTCATCGCTCAGCGTCTGCCGGAGCTGCCGGCCGACTTCGCTGGAGAGGTGCTCGATCTCTCCGGCGCCTACCTGACCCCGGGCTTCAACGATCT
>JBCCLJ010000352.1:0-4882 GCA_039026915.1 Acidobacteriota bacterium | reverse complement strand
GCGGTCGACTTTCATAGACTTCGAGTGACCGAACCGAGGACACCGATCATGAAGCACACCGTCAAGCACCCCCTCGCTCCCGAGCGCGCTCGCCAGATGCTCACCAGCCTTCTGGACACTTACCGCGATCACTACAAGGACTACGATCTCAAGACCGAGTGGAAGGACGACGACACGGCCACGGTCGACATGTGCATCTCGGGACGCGACATCAAGGGTGAGGTCAAGATCTGCGACGGCAGCTACGAGGTCGACATGGAACTGCCGCTCTTCTTTCGGCCGTTCAAGGGACGGATCCGGAAGGGCCTCGACGAGGAGATCGAGCGCTGGTGCGAGCAGTGGGCGGAGTGATCGGCCGGCGTTCTCGGCGTGCGGGCTAGCACTTCTCCGAGCACCTCTGGTCGAAACGCCGGACCTCCGGATCTAGCGAATGGAGCCGGCTCCTTCCGGTTATTGAGATCGTCTCGCTTCGCCCTGCGGCGAATGACGGCAGCTCACCTTGAGAGCGCGGTCGTCATTCCCTCGTCCAGGCAGCCTCGCCGCGTCGCTTGCCGGGCGGTTGTGTGTACTTAGGACGGGGCCGATCCGGTGTTGATGCTCCGACTCTCCGGGCGCTCGCGCCGCTTGCAAAGAGAGTGCGAGGCGCTTCCTTTGGCAGGCTCCCAGGAGCGAAGCGACGTGGGACCGGTCCAGAGTTCGTGCTGCAGCGCACAGATTCTTCCGACAGAATCGTGGCCAACCATGCAGCCCGAGCTCAAGTCGATCAGCAAGTTCCTCAGTCTCGTTCTGCGCCACGATCCGCAGCGCATTGGCCTGACCATGGACGACGCCGGTTGGGTCCGGGTCGATGAGTTGCTCCAACAGGCTGCGGCCCACGGGCAAGAGATCGACGGCGCCACGCTCGACGAGGTCGTTGGAACGAACGACAAGAAGCGCTTTGCCTTCTCTGCGGACGGTACGCGTATCCGTGCGAGCCAAGGGCACTCAGTCGCGGTAGATCTCGGTCTCGAGCCTCTGGCTCCGCCGCCGGAGCTCTTTCACGGCACGGCGACGCGGTTCCTGGAGTCGATCCTGAGCGAAGGACTCGACGGGCGCGCCCGCACCCACGTTCACCTGTCGGCCGACGTCGAGGTCGCCGTGCAGGTGGGTCAGCGTCACGGCCGTCCGGTCGTACTCTCGGTTGCAGCGAGGGCGATGGCGAGTGAAGGCTGCGACTTCTACCGCTCGGAGAACGGTGTCTGGCTGACTCGCGCCGTGCCACCACGGTTCCTGACGACGCTCGACCGCTGAGTTAGCCCTCGTTGGCCAGCTCGGCCACGTAGCCCAGCAGCTTCTGCATCGCCGGCATGGAGTGCTCGCGCATCTTGGCCAAGATCGCCTGCTTTGCCTCGTCGTCCTTCGGAGCGTCGCGGACCATGCGACTGATGCCGTCCAGGCGGTTCTCGTAGAGCCACTGCCGCAGGCCAGGATCCTGAGACCACTGTGCCTGGTTGATCATCTGGGCGGCCTGGACGCGGATCCAGTCGGTGTCGTGGTTCGGCAGCGGCACGACGGCGCAGAGCCGGTTCTTCGTCGCGTCGTCGTCGAAGGTCGCTTCGATGTGAGCGACGAAGGCGGCGGAGAAGACCGGCTGAAAGGCGCGTACCGTCTGCGGCACGATGAGGTGGCCGTCGAAGACCTGCGTCATTTCCAGGTTGCCGACGGCGCTGGCGGAGCAGTCGACGTGCAGCTGGCGCGGTGACGTCGGCAACGTGCCCTGCTCGAAGACGATCTCGTTCGGGCCCAGCGTTTCGATGCGTCCCATGCGGATGACCTGACGGATCTGCCGTAGCTGATCGAGCTCGGCTCGGCTGACCGTCGCTGCGTGGAACATCTTCGGGCGCACGTCTTTGTCGAGACGCAGCAGGAGGCCCGCTGCCTCGAGGCGATCGAAGAGATCGGCTCGTGACGTCGACTCGGCGATCGCCTCCATCTGCCGCGCGAGGGCGCCGATCGTGTGCTCGAAGAAGCTGTCGCCCGGCTGCGCGTTTTGGCGGTCGAGCATCCAACCGTCACGCGGCATGACCCAGCGAATCTGATCAGGGTCGGCGCCGTTCTGCAGGAGCCAGAGGCAGGCGTCGATGCCGGTCTTGCCGCCGCCGATGACGACGTAACCCTCGGGCGCCTCCTTGAGGCGCGGCAGGTCGTTGACCAGGGCGAAGCGAACGCCGTCTTCGACGGTGAAGCTCGGTTTGTGATTCGCCGGCACCGTCGTCTTGAGGTAGGTCGCATCGACGACCCGCTTGCGTGCCTTCACGCGAAAGGGCTCACCCCCCAGGATCGGTTGGCAGACGACCTCCTCGCCGCCGGTCTTGTCCTCGAGCGGCTCGGCGAGGCACATCGGAAAGTACTCCACGCGACCCGACGGCTGGAAGTGGTGCCGCATGACGTCGTCGAAGTAGGCGCTCACCTCGGTGCCGGAGGCCAGCTCGTGCAGGCCTTTGTTGGGGCCGGCAGGATCGATCCGTCCCTTGGAAAGCTCGTGCGAGCTGACGCCGTAGAAGGCTGACGGCTGGTGCAGCGTGACGAACGGGTAGGCGATGTTCCAGTGGCCGCCGGGCTTGGCGTGCCGATCGACGATCACCATCTCGTGCTCGGTCTCGGAGAGCAGCACGTCGGCGAAGGCCATGCCGACGGCTCCCGCGCCGACGATGAGGTAGTCCGTGGTGATCGTCTTCATGAGTGTCTTGCTCCGGTGGCTGGATGTGCGAGTGCCCGCATGTGTGATGGCCTCGATTGGGGACTGCTGAGGGCCGGAGCGATTGTTCGCCCGCGGTCTGGCGCTGTCAATGATCCAGTACCGCGAGGGAGGTCTCAGTCTCGCTCGAGGAGCCTTCGGGCGCCGTCGGACTGCTCCTTTGCCCACGCTGCGAGGGCGATCGTGTCCCAACCAACGCAGAGGTGCCGCACACCGAGCGGCAGATACGGCTCCGCCTGGCCGAAGCTGCGCACCTCGATGCGAGGATGCACGCCGGCCTCGAGGGCTTTTTCGATCATCCGTTTCTCCACATCGGCCACCGCGGCGCGATCTCCGGGCTTGCCGACCGTGATCGAGTAGTCGGCGGGACCGAACTGCACCATGTCGATGCCGGGCACGGCGAGGATCTCGTCGAGCATCTCTATGGCGCCGGTCTTCTCGATCATCAGCGCGACGACGACGTCGTTCATCGCGTCGACCCAGGCTGTGGCGTTGCCGCTGGCACCGTAACCGGCGATGCGCCGCATACCGACGCCGTGGGTTCCTCCGGCCTCGGGCGTCTCCGGCCGGACGAGCCGAACGCACTCGCGGGCGTCGTCCGCTGAGCGCACGTCGGTGAAGAGAACGCTCTGGAAACCGGCGTCGAGCGCGCGCGTGGCGATGAAGCCCTTCGACTGCTCTTCGACCTTCATCATCGACGACATCTCGGGAAAGAGATCGAGCGCGCGCCCGAGGTTGTCGAAGAGGTCGAGGCTCCAAGTGGCGTACTCGCCGACGAACTCGACGTAGTCGAAGGAGCCCGTTCGCCCGACGATTTCGACGATGCCCGGCCAGGGAATCAGAACGTGCGTGCCGACGGTCGGCAGTCCTTCGTCGAGCTTCTGGCGCAGCAGGTTCGGTCGCATCGGTCACTCCTCAAGCGGTCGGTGGCCGAATGCTAGCGAAGCGCGGCCAGATGACAGCACGACGCGAAGCTGGTAGTCACGGCAGCATCTCGAGCAGGGAGACGTGATGACAGTGAGCCTCGACGGTCGGATCTTTCGTGTGGCGCAGAACAGTGAGCAGGGAGCCGTCGGCGGCGACACCGTCTTTCGGTTTACCGAGCGGAACGGTCAGGTGCGGGCGACCTACAGCGGCGGAGCGATTCGTCAGGGGTCTCTTCTCGGCCGCCGCACCTCGGACGGTCGCCTCGAGCTCCTCTACCAGTGTGAAACGGCGGAGGGCGAGTTGCGCGCCGGCCGCGCCGACGTCGACGTTGTCGAACGGGGGCGACAGGTCGGGCTCGAAATGCAGTGGCGGTGGCTTACCGGCGACCGCGCCTCGGGAACCTCGAGCTACGTCGAGTCGGCGGACGAGCCGAGCTCCGCCGATCTGCTGCCGTGGGCCTGCCGCGCGGCCGACGACTACCTCGCTCGCGTCGAAGAGCGCCCGGTCTATCCGTCGCCGGAGTCGGTCGCAGCGCTCGAAGCCTTCGACGAGCCCCTTCCTGAAGCGCCGAGCTCAGCGCGCCAAGCCCTGCGACTTCTCGACGACGTCGGCTCGCCGGCGACGGTCCAGCAGGTCGGCGGTCGCTACTTCGGCTTCGTCAACGGCGGTGTGCACCCGCCGTCGTTGGCCGCCCGCGTGCTCTCGGATGCCTGGGATCAGAACGCGGCCATGGCGATCATGTCGCCCGTCACCGAGAAACTCGAGCGCGTCACCGAGCGCTGGCTCGTCGATCTCCTAGGCCTTCCCGAAGGTACGGGCTGTGGCTTCGTCAGCGGCACCGCGACGTCGCTCGTTGGCGGTATCGCCACGGCGCGCGACGCTCTCTACCGTCGGCGAGGCGTCGACACGCGCGAGCAGGGACTTCTCGGCCAGGAGCCTCTGCGCGTCGTCGTCGGAGGTCAGGCGCACGGTGCGGCGCGGAGGGCGCTGGCTCTCACGGGTTTCGGCAGCCAGCGCGTCGAGGTGGTGCCCGTGGACGATCAGGGTCGTATGGACGCAGAGAGGCTCCCCGAGCTCGACGACCTGACCTTGGTTCTCTGCCAGGCAGGCAACGTCAGCTCGGGCGCTTTCGATCCGGTGGGTGCGGTGTGCGCGGAGGCTGAAGAGGCCGGGGCCTGGGTTCACGTCGACGGCGCCTTTGGCCTCTGGGCGGGGGCG
>JBCCLJ010000351.1:0-4941 GCA_039026915.1 Acidobacteriota bacterium | reverse complement strand
GCGGAGAAGCTCACCGGTGCCCTCCGGTTCGAGAACGTCGACTTCGCCTACCCGTCGCGACCCGACGTCACCGTTCTCAGTGGCTTCGATCTCGAGGCTTCCCCGGGCGAGGTCATCGCACTGGTTGGGCCCTCGGGAGCCGGCAAGTCGACGGTGGCCAGCCTCATTCCTCGCTTCTACGACCCAACGGCCGGGCGCATCGTTGCCGACGGCACGGACCTGCGCGATCTGGAACCGCACGATCTGCGCAGCCAGGTCGGCGCCGTCATGCAGGAGCCCGTTCTGTTTGCTGGCTCGATCACCGAGAACATTCGCTATGGCAACGCCACCGCGTCGATGGAAGAGGTCGAGGCCGCTGCGGTCGCCGCCAACGCGATGACCTTCATCGAGGACTTCCCGGAGGGTCTCGAAACGACCGTCGGCGAACGTGGCGTGCGTCTCTCCGGCGGTCAGAAGCAGCGCATCGCCATTGCCCGTGCGGTCCTCAAGGACCCCCGTATCCTCATCCTCGATGAGGCGACTTCAGCGCTGGACGCCGAGAGCGAACATCTGGTGCAAGAGGCGCTCGATCGACTGATGAAGGGCCGGACCACACTGGTCATCGCTCATCGTCTGTCGACCGTGCGCGGGGCGGACCGCGTCGTCGTACTCGATCAGGGCCGGGTCGTCGAAACGGGTCAGCATGAAGAGCTCATGGCGGCAAATGGCCTCTACCGCCGCCTCGTCGAACGCCAATTCACCGAAGCCGCCTGACGATGGCTCGAGGCGACGCCACGACCTCCACCTCTGAGGATCAAGAGATCACTCGAGCCGAGGCAACGCAGGCCGAGGCTCAGCGACCGGCGGCCAATCCTCTCAAGCGCTGGCTGCTCGCCGGTGCGGGCCTCGTCTTCGTGGGACTCGGCGCGATCGGCGTCGTCGTGCCGGGCCTTCCGACGACGATCTTCCTCATCCTCGCCGGCTACTGCTTCACCCGCAGCATCCCGGCGCTCGAGGATCGGCTGATTCGCAACAAGTGGTTCGCTCCGTACCTTCGCTATGTCGACGGCCGCGAAGAGATGCCCATCGGAGCGCGGGTTCGGGCGCTACTCGTCATGTGGATCTCGATCGCAGCGAGCTGTGCCTTTCTGATCTATCGCGAACTGCATCCGGGCATTCCTCTTACGGTGCTCCTCGCGGGCGTCGTCGGCACCTGGTACATCTGGGCGCGAGCCGGGCGCCCTCAGCGCTGAGCGCCCCACGAAGGGGCCTTCTCACCCCCGAAGCTGACGCGCATCAGAGACTCCGGAGGTGGAAGGCAGAGCGAACCGTATCGGCGCGCATCGAGGCAGTCTTCAAGACGGCGCAAGGCCTTGGTAAGAAATGCAAAGTCGGCCAAGCGCCGGGGGCGAGCACTCTGTAGAATTTGCCGACCCGACCACACGAGCTCGACCGCAAGGAGAACCTCCATGGGCCCTCTCAAAGGAATCCGCATTCTCGAAATCGCCGGTATCGGCCCCGGCCCCTTCTGCGCCATGATGCTCGCCGACCAGGGTGCGGAGGTGCTCCGCATCGACCGTTCGAGCGCGGCGGGCGGAGGTTCGAAGTTCGACGTCCTGAACCGGGGCCGACGCTCCGTTGCCGTCGACCTCAAGAACCCTGAAGGCGTCGAGCTGGTGCTCAAGCTCGTCGAGTCGGCGGACGGCCTCATCGAGGGCTTCCGCCCCGGCGTCATGGAGCGGCTCGGTCTCGGCCCGGACGTCTGTGCCGAGCGCAACCCGCGCCTCGTCTTCGGCCGCATGACCGGTTGGGGCCAGACCGGCACCGTCTCGCATGCCGCCGGCCACGACATCAACTACATCTCGCTTTCCGGTTCGCTGCATGCGATCGGCCGCAAGGGCGAAAAGCCCGTTCCGCCTCTCAATCTCGTCGGCGACTTCGGCGGTGGCGGCATGATGCTGGCTTACGGCATGGTCTGCGCGCTTCTCGAGGCCCAGCAGTCGGACCAGGGCCAGGTCGTCGACGCCGCCATGACCGACGGCTCAGCGCTGCTCACGGCACCGATGTTCGGCATGTTCGCTGCCGGCATCTGGGGTCCCGACCGCGGCACCAACCTGCTCGACTCTGGAGCGCACTTCTACGACACCTACGAGTGCAAAGACGGCAAGTGGATCTCCATCGGCTCCATCGAACCGCAGTTCTATGCCCTGCTCCTCGAGAAGACCGGGCTCTCCGACGATCCGACCTTCCGCGATGAGCAGCGCAACCCCGCCAAGTGGCCAGAGCTCAAGGAGCGCCTCGAAGAGGTCTTTCTGACCAAGACCCGCGATGAGTGGTGCGAGCTGATGGAAGGCTCCGACGTCTGCTTCTCTCCGATCCTCGGCTTCGAAGAAGCGATGGCGCACCCGCACAACCGGGAGCGTGAGACCTTCATCGAGGTCGACGGCGTCAAACAGCCGGCTCCCGCGCCTCGCTTCAGCCGCACCGCGGCCGCACACCCTGTACCGCCGCCGAAGGCTGGCGAGCACAATCGCGAAGCGCTCGGAGACTGGGGCTTCGACGGTGACGCCATCGCCGCCCTCGAATCCTCAGGTGCGATCTCTTCGTAGCCTCGGCCGCTGACGCTTCGCTTCGCCGAAGCGCATTGCCTGCGCGGCACTGACGTAGGCCAGAGCACGCCCGGTGCGCACGCGCTGACGCAGCAGCGATCCGCGCTGCATGCTGCCGATGCCCAGAAAAAGTTTCGGCACGACGAGCCGCTCGCCGAGGATCGGCGCCAGCACGCCGAGGTAGCGCTGGGGGTCGATCGAGCCGAGGAAGACAACACGCTGCGCGTCGAGTCGGCGCACGGCTCGAGCCAGGCCGTCGGCGAATGCCTCGTCGTCGAGCCGGGTCGTCGTTGTGCGCAGCTTCGCCCACCGCCCGCGAGTGACCCGGTAGTGCGGCGGCACCAAGCCCACTCCGGGCGCGATCACCCGAACGGCGTCCGGTGCGGCGAAGTGCTGCGCGTACTCGAGCTTGCCGCGAAAGTAGAGAGCGCTCGTCGCGCTGAAGAGTTCGCCAAAGGTCAGCTTCTCCTGACGAAGGCGGAGCGCCACACCCGAGGTCGGAGCCTGCCGCTCAAAGGCCGCGCGCTGCCAGCCGTCGGCGCGCCGACCCCGCGTGTTCGCCGGCGAAAGGAGGAAGGAGTCCATACCGCACCCTCTCACGGTCTCCGGCAAACGGCCTGTGAAAGACTCGTCGAGAACCCCCTTGAGGACAAGCGATGACAGAGCGTGAGCTGATCCGCTCCGAGCTGCAGGAGCTGAGCGTCGAGTTTCTCCGTTCACGAGACGGCGTCAAGTGGTCGAGATATCCGGAGCCGGTGCTGCCGGCGTGGGTCGCCGATATGGATTTTCAGGTGGCCCCGGCGATCCGTCGCAGGCTCGAGCGCTTCGTTTCCTCGAGCGATTTCGGCTACACCTGGGTGCCAGCGCCGCCCGAGCTGATCGACGTCTTCGTCGAGCGCCAGAAGAACCGCTTCGGTCTCGATCTCGAGACGGAGAACGTCGTCACCACGGTCACCGCGCTTCAGGGCGTCGACACGGCGATCCAGCTCTTCTCCGAGCCCGGCGACGGCGTCGTCGTGCAGACGCCGATCTATCCACCCTTCCTGGCGGCCGTCGCTTCGACGGGGCGCCAGCTCGTCGAGAACCCTCTCGCCGTCACCGACAGCGGCTACGAGCTCGATCTGGACTCTCTCGACGCGGTCATCGACGAACGCACCAGGATCCTCCTGCTCTGCAACCCGCACAACCCCACAGGGCGGTCGTTTCGGCGCCAGGAGCTCGAGGCGCTCGCCGAACGCGCCCTTCGTCACGATCTGACGATCATCAGCGACGAAATCCACGCCGACCTGACCCACGCGCCCCACCGCCACACGGCCTTCGGCTCCCTCGCGCCCGAAGTTCTCGAGCGCACGCTGACGGTCACCTCGGCAACGAAGGCATTCAACCTCGCCGGCCTGCCCTGCTCGTTCACGGCGGCCGGATCGACGAGACTGCGCGACGCTTTCCGTTCGCTGCCGGATCACCTGCTCGCACACCCCGGCGCTCTCGACATCGCGGCGACCCAAACTGCCTGGCAGGAGGGTGACACTTGGCTCGAAGAGGTCCTTGCCGTCCTCGAGACCAACCGCCGGCGGCTCCATGACCGGCTGCGCGCTGAGCTGCCGCAGGTTCGGAGCTTCCTTCCGGAAGCCACCTACCTCGCCTGGATCGACTGCAACGAGCTTCACTTCGAGGACCGCGCCTCCAAGGCCTTCTACAAGGAAGGCGGTCTGGCACTGCACTGCGGCCACGATTTCGGTCCGCCGGGGTCGGGGTGCGTGCGGCTGAACTTCGCAACCGCGACGTCGATTCTCGACGAGATGATCGATCGCTTGATCTCGGTGGCTCGGGCGCACAGCGGCTGAGAGCGGCAGCGCCGAAGACCGGCCTCGCATCGACCGTCGAAACGGGTGCGGCCTGAGACTCCTCACTGAGCGCCCGCTCCGTTCATTTCTTGCGTCCCAGAAGGGTCAACCCTTGCGTTCCGAGAGTCCCATGTCGTGACAAAACGTGACTACGCCAAAGGCGAGAAGTGCCAAGGCCCTAATGTGCCGCTCTTTTCGCCCAGGAGACGCGTGCCCGGCCCACGGTAGGAAGCCTGGATCGGACGTCGTCTCAGAACGGCTCCTCTTGGCCTAGGAATCCCCTGGTAAAGGGGAAAGTCCGGAACGCAACGCGATCGCAGCAGAGGCCGGGAAGAGCCGGATCGTCAGAGCACGAAAGGGGCGTACGAGAAACTTTCGGAACAGCAAGACCTGGCCAGGTCTTTGCTTAGGTGTGCAGTGAGCGCAATTTCTGCCGACTCCCCGCCGCTAACTCCCATGCTTTCGCGTTCCCTACTCCCCTGGCCCCTGGGCCTTCTGTGCCTTCTCGC
>JBCCLJ010000350.1:0-5042 GCA_039026915.1 Acidobacteriota bacterium | reverse complement strand
GCACCGCGAATCTCCGCCGCAAGACTCGACGCTGCCGCCCGCGTCGCGGGGTCCAGGTGCGTGTCGCCGCCCGCCGTCTCGAGGCCGAGCGTATGAACCTTGAGCGCCACGATCTCAGTCGTAGAGCAGCACGCTCTGTCGCTCGTTGTCGAACGCTTCGGCGTCCGCCTGCCACGTCTCGATCCAGTCGGCGATCGGCTTGCCCTGATCGATGCGCTGGCGCAGCGTCGACGTGCCGGCCAGGAGATCGATCGCCGGAATGTCGGAGATGAACTCGTAGGGGTCGCGGCGCCAGGAGAAGTCGCCCCCGCCCTGCATCGACAGGCTCTCCAGGAGGTCGACGCCGAAGCGTAGCGACTCGAAGACGTCGGGCCGCGTCACGGCGATCTGCACGCCGGCGCAGGTCTCGCCACCGTGCTTCTGAAACTGCGGTTTGAAGAAGGCCGGCGTCAACGCGACGCCACGGTGCCCGCGCTCCTCGAGGTCGGCCGTCAGCTCGACGGCGTCGACCCACGGTGCCCCGACGAGCTCGAAGGGCCGGGTCGTGCCCCGCCCCTCCGAGACCTGGGTCGCCTCGATCAGACAGCCACCCGGATAGACCAGCGCGGTCATCAGGCTGGGCATGTTCGGAGAGGGCGCGATCCAGGGCCGATCGACCTCGTCCCAGAGCTGATGACGCTGCCAGCCCTGCATCTCGAAGACGCGGACGGCCGACCGATCGAGACCGCGCCGCCGCGCTTCGAGCAGAACGAGCTCGCCCATCGTCAGACCGTGCCGGACCGGGACCTTGAAAGCGCTGACGAAGGACTCCAGTCCCGGATCGGGCAAGTTGCCTTCGATCACCGCGCCGCCCAGAGGGTTGGGGCGGTCGAGAACCCAGACCTCGCAGCCAGCAGCGAGCGCCACCTCCGCCGTCCAGACCGCCGTCGCCGCGTAGGTGTAATACCGCGCTCCGACGTCCTGCAGGTCGATCACAAGAAGGTCGAGGGACTCGAAGATCTCGGAGCGCGGTCGCAGCGAGCCTTCGTCGTCACCGTAGAGCGAGACGATCGGCAGACCGCTCCACGGATCGACGCGTTCGACCGCAGCGATCATGTCCTGCTCGACGCCGTAGTACCCGTGCTCGGGACCGAGCAGCAGGGTCGGCGGCACGCCGGCGTCGGCGAGGGCGAGATGTGCAGGGCGCAGCGTCGGCGTCACCGCGGCTTGATGGCTGAGCAGCGCATA
This sequence comes from Acidobacteriota bacterium, assembly GCA_039026915.1. Classification (GTDB taxonomy): domain Bacteria; phylum Acidobacteriota; class Thermoanaerobaculia; order Multivoradales; family Multivoraceae; genus JBCCLJ01. The sequence goes on along the minus strand of JBCCLJ010000350.1, from coordinate 3,815 downwards.
GCGACGTCGCTGGAGAGACGAGCTGTCGTCGAGGAGACGATCGAGGCCGGTGGCGATCAAGCCCTCACCACTCAAGAGTCGCTGCGCCGGTAGTCGCCCGAGCGGCCGCCGCTCTTGTGCTCGAGACGAAGATCCGTGACCACGGCCTCACGCTCGACCGCCTTGACCATGTCGTAGAGCGCCAGGGACGCCGCCGAGCAGGCGACGAGCGCCTCCATCTCCGCGCCGGTGCGCGCAACGGTGACGACGCGGCTGCGAATGCGCGCTCCGTCGTCCTCGAGATCGATCTCGACGTCGACCTTGTCGAGGGGCAGAGGATGCGCGAGAGGAATCCACTCCGACGTCTTCTTGCAGGCCTGAATCCCTGCGAGCTGAGCAACGACGATGGCGTCGCCTTTGGGCAGTTCGCGTAGACGTCCGGCGGTCTCGGGCGACAGCCGCACCAGACACGACGCCTCTGCAACGCGGCGGGTGATCGCCTTTTCGGAAACGTCGACCATCTGCGCTCGGCCCTCATCGTCGAGGTGGCTGAAACGCGCGTTTTCGGGAGGTTTCTCGCTCATCTTCGTGAAGTCTCGGTCCTGCGCAACTGCTACATTGCGGCACCTCGGAACGTCGCGGATCGTACCACCGCGCCTCCCTGATTCCCCGTTGCCAAGATGCGGCTCGCCATCCTCATCCCGACGCTCGACGAGGCCCGTTCGGTCGAAGCGACCCTCGCCAACGCTCGGCGCTTCGCTGACGAAGTCATTGTCGTCGACGGCGGTTCGACCGACGATACCCGGGCGCTCGCCGGGCATTTCGCGGACGTCGTGCTGCAGGCCCCGCCCGGTCGCGGCGGCCAGATCGCACGGGGCGTCCGAGAGGCGCGCGAGCGCCGAGCTGACGTCGCGCTGGTCCTGCACGCCGACTCGCAGCTGGCGCCGGGCGCGCGCGAGGCGATCGAAGAGGCGGTCGACCAGGGCTACGTGGGCGGCGGCTTCGAGGTGCGCTTCGATTCGCCGAAGCGTCGCTTCCGTTGGGGAGAGCGCTTCGTCAACTGGCGCAGCCGGACCTTCGGAGTTCCGCTGGGCGACCAGGCGCAGTTCGCCACCATGACCGCGATCGAAGCCGTTGGCGGCTTTCCTTTGTCACCGATCCTCGAAGACCTGCAGTTCATGCGACGACTGCGAAGCTATGGGTCGCTCGCCGTTCTTCGACCTTCCGTCACGACCTCAGCGCGACGACTGGAGCGCGGCACGCTGAGCCAGGTCGCGCGCAACTGGTCGATCTGGCTGCTCTACTTCGTCGGAGTCTCACCCGAACGGCTGGCGCGCCTCTACCGAATGCAACGCTAGCGCGAGCCGCCCCGCCGGCGCAGCACTCCGACGGTGAAGCCGTCGTGCTGTTCGCCGGGCAGAAGCTGCCAGAGGCCTGCGCTGACGAGCTGCGGCCGCAGGTGCGGCGGCAGGAGAGGAGCGAGGTCGACCGCGGAGAAGTCGTCGCGCGCGCGCTCGATCTCACTCAGCGGCCGATCGACCTCTTCCGGCTCGATCGAGCAGCTCACGAGCACCAGGAGACCGCCGGGCGCAACGTGGTCGGCGGCCTTCGCCGACAGCGTGCGCGCCTGGCTGCCGAGGCGATCGAGCTCGTCGTCGCTCAGGCGCCACTTGATCTCGGGGTTCTTGCGCAACGTCCCGGTGCCGCTGCAGGGAAGGTCGACGAGAACGCGGTCGAAGCCGGGGCCGAATGCGGACGACGCGATGTCGGTGCACACCAGCTGGACTCCGAGCCGAAGGCGATCGAGGTTGTCGCGCATGCGCGCCAGGCGTGGCAGTGAAACGTCGGCGGCGTGCACCTCGAGATCGGGGCAGTAGCTGAGCAGCGAGAGGGTCTTCCCACCCGGGGCCGCAGCGAGGTCGAGGATGCGCTCGTCGCCGGTCGGCGGCGGAATCAAGGCCGCCGCCTGAGACGCCTCGTCCTGAATGTAGAAGCGTCCCGCGCGAAAGGCCTCCGAGTCGAGCGGGTTGCCGCCGGAGACCCGCAGCCCGAGCGGCGCGATGAGCGACGGCTCCACCTCGAAGCCCTCGTCGATGAGGTCTTCGGCCAGCCGCTCCCGCCCGCCGAGGTGGCGAAACGCCAGAAGGTGGAAGTCCTTACGCTCGTTGTTCGCTCGCATGAGCTCGATCGTGCGCTCGAGTCCGAAACGGTAGTTCCATCGCTTGACCAGCAGATCGGGGTGGCTCCACTCGATCGCGGCGCGCCGCACCGCGTCTTTCTCCTTCACCGGCCACTCGTCGAGGCCGCGGCGCTTGGCTACCTTTCGCAGGACTGCGTTGGTGAAGCTCGCTCCGCCTTTGTGCGTCATCTGACGAGCCAGCTCGACCGACTCGTTGACCACGGCGTGCGAGGGCAGGCGCAGGAAGAGCAGTTGGTAGATCCCCAGCCGCAGCGGCGCGAGCAGCTCGTCCTGGATCTTGTCGAGCGGACGGCCCGAAGCCTGGACGAGAACGTCGTCGAGGCGCCGAAGCCAGCGCAGCGTGCCGAGCACGAGCTCCCGCAGCAGCCCATAGTCGCGCGGATCGCAGCGATCGAACGCCCCACGCATGAAGGTATCGACCGGTGCCTTCGACGCAAGAGTGCGTGCCACCACGAAGCAGGCGGCATCGCGAACGTTGTTGTGAGCACTTCTCGAGGCGCGCGCTTCGAGCCTGCGGGGCAGCCGCTTGCCGCGGCTCACTTCGTCGCCTCGGCGGGTCCGTCTTCCTCCGCCCCTTCGAGAAGCGTGAAGCCCTCACCGGGCTCGGGCCGACTGCCGTTGACCCAGTCGCGAGCCGAGACCGGCTTCTTGCCGGGACGCTGCACGCTCTCGAGACCGAAGACGGTCGACTCGCCGCAGGCGACCGCCAAGGCGTCGCCTTCGAGTCCGAGGATCTCACCGGGACGGGCGTTTCCCGGCTGCCTCTTCGGCAGCGAACGACCGGAACGGACACTCAGGATCTCGCCACGAAACGTGGCGAACGATCCGGGCCAGGGATCGAAGCCGCGCAGGTGCGCGTCGACCAGACGAGCCTCCTTGCGAAAGTCGATGGCGCCGTCCGACTTCTTCAGCTGCGGTGCGAACGTCGCCAGGTCGTGATCCTGTTCACGAGGCTCCAGGGTGCCCGCTTCGAGAGCGTCGACGGTCTGCACGAGAAGCTGTGCACCGAGTACCGAAAGACGCTCGGTCAGCTCGCCGCAGGTCTCCCGCAGGCCGATCTCAGTCGACTCTTCGAGAAGCATCGGACCCGAATCGAGGCCGCGCTCCATGACCATCGTGGTCACGCCGGTGCGCTCGTCACCGGACCGAATCGCCGCAGCGATGGGCGCGGCGCCGCGGTATGCGGGGAGCAGCGAGGCGTGCACGTTGACGCAGCCGAGGCGCGGGATGTCGAGCAGCTTCTGCGAGAAGATCTGACCGAACGCGACGACCACGGCGAGATCGGGCTCGAGAGCACGCAGGTGATCGAGGAACTCCGCCTCGCGCACCTTCTCGGGCTGCGCCAGCTCGAGACCTTGGTCGAGAGCGTACTGGGCAACGGGCGGCTGAACGACACGGCGCCCGCGGCCGCGACCGCGGGCCGGCTGCGAAACGACGAGCGTGGGAGAGCGCCCGGCAGCCACCAGGGCCTGCAGTGTCGGCACCGCAAAGGCGGGGGTGCCGAAAAAGACGATGCGCTCGATGGCGGTCATCGCACAAGACTATGGGACGGAACGGAGAGGGGACAGGGGCAGAACGCGATGTAAACCTCCGCTCCACTGCGAGGAGCGGCAGCGCTGCGCAGGCGCAGCCGGCG
>JBCCLJ010000349.1:0-5071 GCA_039026915.1 Acidobacteriota bacterium | reverse complement strand
TCTCGAGCGCGTTGAGATCGTCGCGGCTGGCGAAGAGCTCGCAGATCGAGGTCTCCCCGTCGCGGCCGGCGCGCCCGATTTCCTGTGAGTAGTTTTCCAGGCTCTTGGGCAGGGCCAGGTGGTAGACGTAGCGGATGTCGGACTTGTCGATGCCCATCCCGAAGGCGATCGTTGCCACGACGATCGGCGTCGGCTGCTCGAAGAACCAGTCCTGTATCTCGGTGCGCTCTTCACTCTTCTTGCCGGCGTGGTAGGCCCTGGCGCTGTGTCCAGCCCGGCGCAGAGCGTCGGCCACCTCGTCGGCGTCATGCTGCCTGGTGACGTAGACGATCGTCGCGCCAGCCGCTCGCTCGTCGAGTCGTCGCTCGAGCTGTTCGACACGCTCCGAGGGCATCGAGGAGGTCGCCAGCACGGTGAGGTTCGGTCGATAGAAGGCGGTTCGCACCGCGTCGCTCTCGTCGATCTCGAAGCCGCGGCAGATGTCGTCGAGCACCGGCGCCGTCGCCGTCGCGGTGAGCGCGAGGAGGCGCTCGGCTTCGCACTCGCGTGCAAAGCGCGTCAGCTTGAGGTAGTCCGGGCGGAAGTTGTGGCCCCACTCCGAGATGCAGTGCGCCTCGTCGACCGCGAAGAGCGCAACGTCGAGATCGCGCAGCGAGGCCCGGAAGCGCTCGTTGGCGAAGCGCTCAGGAGCGACGTAGACGAGGCGGACAGCGCCGGACCGCAGGTCGGCCATGGCCTTGCGCGCTTCGTCTGCCGTGAGCGAGGAGTCGAGTCTTACGGCGCTGTGACCCCGCTGCGCGAGCGCGTCGATCTGGTCCTTCATCAGCGCGATGAGTGGCGAGACGACGACGGTGGTCCCGGGGAGCTCGAGAGCCGGGAGTTGGTAGCAGAGCGACTTGCCGCCGCCCGTAGGGAAGACCGCGGCTGCGGATCGACCTTCGAGGAGGGTTTCGATGACGCGGCGCTGGCCCGGACGGAACTCGGTCCAGCCGAAGTGTCGCTCGAGGGCCGCGCTGAGATCGACCTTCACCCGGTGATTCCTCGGTAGACCTTCGGCAGCTCGCGCGCCAGAGCCACGGTCTCTTCGAGGACGAGGTACTGCTGGTCGGGGCACATGCGCCGAAGGTAGTCGTGGCCGGCGGGGTCCACCGTCAGGCAGAAGGTGTCGATGCCGCGCAGCTCGGCTTCTCGCAGAGCCATCATGGTGTCCTGGATGCCATGCTCGTGTGAGTTGCGGTCGCGCCCGTAGTCGTGATCCTGAGGAAAGCCGTCGCTCAGCATGAGCAGTGCCTTGACCTTGGCTTCCTGGCGATCGAGTTTGCGCAGCGCGTGACGAATGGCCGGACCCATGCGGGTGCTCTGGCGCGGGCGCATCGCGCCGAGGCGACCCTCCGCCGCGTCGTCCCAGGCGTCGTCGAAGTCCTTCGCGATGTAGAACTCGACGCCCTCGCGCCCATAGCCCGAGAAGCCGTAGACGGCGTATGCGTCGCCGAGCGTGCCGAGGGCGTCGGCCATGAGCACGACCGCCTCGCGCTCGACGTCGATGACGCGTCGTTTCGGCTCGCCGGCCTCGACCGGCGCCGGGGGCCAGTTGCCCCAGAGAGGATCTCGATCCGAGGGAAAGTCGGGCTCGGCTCCGGCGAGGATGTCGACGAAGTCGACTTCGGCACCTTTGGCCGCGGGCTCCTCCGAAGCGTCGCTGACCTCCTCGTCGGTCGACGCCGAGAGGTCGAGCAGAAAGACAGCCGCGACGTCGCGCTCCTGCTTGTTGCGCCGCACGTAGAGCTTCTCGGAAGGGGACAGACCGGCTCTCAGATCGCTCACCGCCTCGATCGCGGCGTCGAGGTCGAGCTCGTCACCGTCGATGAGTCGGGGGATGCGTCGGTACAGCTCCGGCTTGAGCTGCTCGAGCTGCTTGCGAATGCGTCGGCCGAGGGCGGCCAGTTCGCGACGGGTGTCCTGTACGAAGAGTGCCTCCGGGGTCGAGCTCTTCGGCACCTCGAGGCGGATCTCCCGCAGCGCGCACCATTGGGGCCGGTAGTCGTCGATCTCGTGGTCCCACTCGTCGTATCGGTAGATCGTATCGGCGGCCTCGCGGCGACGCAGGGCCTGAACGACCTTCGCTCCCTTTCTCTCCAGGATCTCTCGGGCCTCGGTGAACTCTTCGACCTCTCTGGGCTCTGCCGGCTCGTTCTCTGAAGGTTGCCAGGGGAGCTCGGTATCGTCCTCGGCCTGGAGCAGGCCCGAAAGGCTGAAGAGGGATCCGTCCTGGAGAGAGAGCGCGCCGAGCGGATCGGCCGCGGTCACTCCGAATTTGGCGAGGAAGTCTTCCTGCGACTCTCCAAGCTCTTCCACCGCCGAGAGGAGATTTCCGAGCTCCTGACTGGCGCGAGCCTCGTCGCGTCGCTCCTCGAGGGCCTCGAGCGGCAGCGTGGCGAAGAAGGGCTGGTCGACGAAGTAGGCGGGCCACTCCCGTAGCAGCGTCAGCGTGCGCCGTGCGCTGCTGGCGACGGTCGCCGTCGGCTCGCAGACCCGTTCCGTCGCTGCTCTGAGTTGCTGCTGGAGACCCGACGGCAACACCGATGGAGCGGCCGACAAGGTCTGACCCGCGCCGGCGCGGAGGCTCAGCTCCAGCAGGGAAACGAGAGCCGCCTGTGCCGCGCCCGCGGCCGGATCCAGGTCGGCCAGCTCTGCGCCGCAGAGTTCCGCGTCGGACGTCGCGAAGCCCGGGTAGTCCCGCGCCAGCGACGCCGCGATCCTGCGCTCCTCGAGGATGGAGAAGACGGCAGCCGCTGCGGCGGGCGCGGCCGTGGCGGAGTACAGACGGCGAAAGACCGAAGTCTCTTCGGACTCGGACGGTCTTTCGGCGAAGTCTTCGAGACGCAGCCCGAGAGTCCCGTAGAGGAAGAGGCCGATCTGACGCAGGGTGAGCACGGTGTAGGTGCTGGCGTTGGCGCGGCGCTCGTCGAAGCGGTCGATTTCCGGCGGCAGGAAGATGCGAGCACCGTCCGTGCCTGCCGTGCGCTCACCGCTCAGTGCCAGCGACGACTCGATCTGCGAGACCCAGCGCTGTCCCTCGGCGCCGTCCCAGGCCTCGATCGGCACCGGAGTGGCGGCGATCGCCTCGGCGACGAGATGCAGTACGTTCTTTCGCTCCTCGAGCGTGACGCGGCTCTCGAGCTCGGCCAGAGCGCGCTGCGCTCGGCGCGAGTGAAGGGCGAAGAAAGCCTCGCCGGCGGCTTCGCTCTCGGTGGCCAGGGAGACGCCGAGTTCGAGAAAGCGGCCGCGGCCTTCGGCGTTCAGCCGCTGTTCGAGCTCCTCGCGGTGGCGAAGCCAAGCGAGGAGGGAGCGTGGCGCCCGCGCCAGGTCGGCGAGCGCAATCATTTCCTGCTCGAGCTCGTGCCCGCTGAGCACGTGGCTCGCCAGGTGCAGCTCTGCGCAGAGCTCGCGCCCCAGGCGGGCGTCCGCCGCAGCCGCTTCGGTCAGTGCCCGTGTGACGGTGTCTCGGGCCTCTTCGCTCAGCCCGAGCAGCCGCTCCAGCTGCTGACGCAACCGCGTGCGCTCGGCCTCGGGAAGTCGCAGCGGTCGTGCTCCTCGACGCGCGCTGAGCTGCCGCGGCGGGTCGAGCGCCTCGAGCAGACGTAGGAGATCGCTGTCGTCGTTCACTCGCCGAAGATCGCCGTGACGAGCTCGCCGACAGCCTCCTGCACGTCGCCGCTGTCGGTGATGGCCCGGCAGATGGCAACGTCGCAGGCGCGCTGGATCGATACGTCGCGAGCGATCAGCTGTCCCGCGTAGACCAGCAAGCGCGTACTGACACCCTCTTCGAAACCGTGGTGATGCAGGTTGCGGACCTTTTCGCCGAGGACCGCGAGTCGCTCGGCGATGGTCTCGTCGACCCCGGCCTCGTGCTGGACGATCTGCGTCTCGAGCTCGACGGACGGGTAGTCGAACTCGAGCGAGACGAAGCGCTGGCGAGTGCTCGGTTTCAGGTCCTTGAGGACCGACTGATAGCCCGGGTTGTAGGAGAGCACCAGGAGGAACTCGGGGTGAGCGTCGAGGATCTCGGATCGCTTCTCGACCGGCAGGATGCGGCGGTGGTCGGTGAGTGCGTGAATGAGGACGGTCGTGTCCTTGCGCGCCTCGACGATCTCGTCGAGATAGCAGAGTCCTCCCTGGCGCACGGCACGGGTCAGCGGACCATCGATCCAGACGGTGTCCTCGCCCTGCAGGAGGTAGCGACCGACGAGGTCGGTCGCCGTCAGATCCTCGTGACAGGCGACGGTGATCAGCGATTCGCGCTCGGTGCCCGGCCCGAAGATCTGCCAAGCCATCGCCTCGACGAAGCGCGTCTTGCCGCAGCCCGTCGGTCCCTTGAGGAGCACCGGCAAGCGTGCATCGTAGGCGGCCTGAAAGACCTCGATCTCGTCAGCGATCGGAAGGTAGTACGGCGCGGCTTCGGTCGGGGCGGGTGCCGTTGCGGCGGACCTGTCGGCGGTGGACGGATCCGAGGGGGATGGGGGCATCGTGGTTCCTCGAGGCGGCCGATTCGAGCGGGACAGCCGATTCGGAGCGGCGATGCTAGCAGCGGCGAGGTGAGACGGTGTCGCGATACAGCGCACGGCGTTGAGAGAGCTCGCCGCGTGAGCCTTCTTCGGGTTGGAAGAGGAAGGCGCTTTCGTCGACGGCGCGTGCGCCGTGGAGCGGGGCGGGACCGGTCGCTCGCCGGTGACGAGACGCCGGGTGATGTGCGGCCTGGGCAAGGACTTGGGCCCGGTTCCACGTCGCTCCGCTTCTGGAATGACGCCGGAGGGACGAAGGCGGCCCTTCGCGTTGCTTTCCTGGTTGCGTCTCTGCTGTGACGCGCGCAGGACTGATCGCCATCCGCCCGAGCCCTGGTAAGCGACGCGAGCGCAGCGAGCTCGGAGCGCGGAGTCCGCTTCAGCGGAGGGAGTGTTGAAACAGGACGCGCGCAGGGCTGATCGCCATCCGCCCGAGCCCTGGTAAGCGACGCGAGCGCAGCGAGCTTGGAGCGCGGAGTCCGCTTCAGCGGACGGAGTGTTGAAACAGG
>JBCCLJ010000348.1:0-5106 GCA_039026915.1 Acidobacteriota bacterium | reverse complement strand
TTCTTGCCCTGGGGCCCTTCGTGGACCTGACGTACGACCTCGTTCTCGAGCAGGTAGGTCTCGACGGACTGGCGCCGAAAGCCCTTGTCGGCCAGAACCGGCTGGATGCGGGGTGTGAGGCGACCCCAACGCCCTTCATAAGAGACGGTGAGGTCGTCGATCTCCTCGAAGAGATTGCCGCCATGGGCAGCGACCGACCGCTCGACCAGGGCTCGCGCGGCGGACTCGCCGGAGCCCTCCGGCCACACGCCAACTCCGGCGCTTGCACAACCGCCAAGCAGCAAGGCGAGGAGGAGCGCGAAGGCCCATCCCGTCGGTGGCGACGCGAGGAAGGAGGGAACGGGGTGAGGCCGCGGGGGGCGCGCAGTGTTGCTCATGGTCCGAGATCCGGCTCGGGCGGCACGGTGGATGCCGTGGGCACGTGGAGTGGGTCGCGCATCAGGCGTGGCCTGCGCCGCCTCGGCGTCCTCGGACGGGCTGCTGCTACAGTCTCGCTCCGCGGAGGAGACAGACGATGGACGGCGTGCGATGAGCGAGGACAGCCAGGTCATGAACCGGGGCGTGCGGGGACGCTCTCCCTTGGGCGTCGTCGGCTACGGCGTCTTCGGACGCTTCATGTGCTCGCATCTGCGCCGCGACTTCGACCTCCTGGTGCACGATCCGGGGCTGCCGGCAGGCTCGCCGCCGCCGCCGGGGATCGTCTTCGCCGACTCTGTCGAGCAGCTGAGCTCCCAGCAGACCGTCGTCCTGGCCGTGCCCGTGCAGCAGCTCGAGCGGGTTCTGCGGCCGCTGGCGGAGTCACTCGCTCCGGGAAGCCTCGTCGTCGACACCTGCTCGGTGAAGGCGGGGCCGTTGGAGCAGATGCTCGAGATCCTCCCGGCCGAAGTCGGTGTCGTGGGGACGCATCCGATGTTCGGCCCGCAGAGTGGCGCCAAGGGCATATCGGGCCTCAAGGTCGTGCTGTGTGAGGGCCGCGGTGGGCGCGAGGAGTGCGTGCGTACCTACCTCGAGCAGGAGCTGTCGCTCGAGGTCATCGCCCGGGCGCCTGAGGTGCACGATCGTGAGATGGCCTATATCCAGGGGCTGACGCATTGGATGGCCAAGGCGCTGCGCGAGATCAAAATGCCGGACCTCGAGCTGAGCACCGTCGCCTACCGGCACATGATGAAGATCGAAGAGATGCTGCGCGAGGACTCGGACGACCTCTTCCGCACGATCGCCGGTGGCAACCCGTTCGCGCGAGAGGCGCGCCGTGAGCTCGTCGATCGTCTGCTCGAGATCGAGCGCTGGCTCGAGGACGGCGAGACACCCTCCGGGAGCGAGTAGGCGTCAGTCCTTGGCGCCGAGGGACTCGAGAGCGGCTCTGGCACCCGGGTTGTCGTCGTCCATCTCGAGGGTCTTGCGGTAGAACCGGATTGCCTCTGCAGTGTTGCCCAGACTCACGTGGGCTTCGGCCAGGCTGTCCCAGACGTTGGCAGAGTTCGGGAAGAGACGGGTGTTGGCTTCGAAGAGCGCTCGCGCCGGCTCGGGCTGATCGGATCCCAGGAGGCGATAGCCGCTCGCATTGATGATGCGCTCGACGGGCCCGGGAGCCCGACTTGCAAGACCTTGCAGTGCGCTCTCGGCCTGACCGGACTTCCCCGCGAGTAGCTCGACGAGATGACCGGTGACGGCAGCCGGCACGCCGAGCTCGTCGCGCTCGGGAACCGTCGCCATCAGCGACCGCGCACGCGCTGCATCCTTCCTCGCTGCAGCGAGCAGAGCTCCGGCGGCCAGGCTTTCGAGATCGGCGATTCCGTCGACGGCGCCCGACTCGTCGCGCACGACGACGTACGGGTCGAAGCTGTCTTCTTCGAAGAGAGTTCCGTCCGGCTGCAGGTAGTGTCGGAAGGTACCGGAGACCGGAGAATGGCTCAGGAGATAACCCTCTCTGGCGTCGATTCGCACCGAGGTACGCCGCGGCAGGCCGAGGGACGGCGGTGGGTAGGCGTAGTCGCCCTCGAGCGCCCTGAGTTCTGATGCCGCCGCCGCGGTCTCGCGCGAATCCTGCTCCGAGCTCTCGGTGGCGACGACGCGGGCGCCTGGACTCGGCGGTCCGGTGCGCGCGTCGAGCACCTTGCCGATGGTCTCCATCAGCTGAGCCATCGGCGTGCTCTCACCCGCATAGGTGTTGGCGCGGTTGACGATCACCATGTCGAGGTCGGGCAGTACGGCGATCATCTGGTTGCCGACCCCCAGCGCCGCGTACATGCCGTGCCGGGCGAAGCGCGGCTCACGCATCACCCACCACATGAAGCCGTAGCCCATGTGTTCGTCGTCGATCGAGTACATCGCCGAACTGCGGCGAACCCAGTGCCGGGAAAGGATGCGTTGGTCGCCCCAGAGTCCCTCCCGCGCGTAGAGCAGGCCGAAGCGTGCCGCGTCGCGCGCCGACAGGCGGAACGGGTAGGCAGGATGCCGCGACTTGTCTCTCTCGTAGTGGTAGTAACCGTCCGAGACACGCCAGTCCTCCATGCCGAGCGGCCGGCCGAAGTGCTCGTCGAACGCCTCGAAGACGTCCACTTCGGCCTCCTGCCTGAGGATCGCGGCCGCCGTGTTGAAGTCCCAGTTGTTGTAGGCGAAGTAGCGGCCCGGTCCTTCGCTGCCGCGCGGCCGTGAGTCGGTGCGGCCGGCGTAGGCGGCGGGATGGAAAACACCGGAGCGCGCCTTCAGCAGGTCGAGAATGCGGGCCTGGCGCTCGCCGGGCAGAAGTGGCTCCGGATGGTCGTCGATGCCCAGATCGGCGAGCGTCTTGTTCAGATCGATCTCGCCGCGATCCCAGTAGATGCCGAAGAGCCCGGTCAGAAAGCTCTTGCGGACCGAGTGACACATGAACCGTCGCTCGACGTCGCCCCAGGAGGCGACGACCGCCCCACCGGAGATGACCAGGAAAGCGGACGACGGCATCGCCTCCCAGGCCCTGCGAGCCGCCTCGAGTCCATCGGCGTCGAAGCCTGCTTCCGTGACGTCGGCGTAGCGCTCCCAGTGGGCGTCCGGTACGCGACGGACCTCCTGCGCGGGAAGCGTTGCTACGAGGACGAGGGCGAAGAAGGAGAAGAGTGCCTGCGGCTTCATCGTGGAGCTCCGAGGTCGGACCGACGCTGGGGGACGCGCGTTCTCTATTGGTTTCTCTGCCTTTCGGGGTCTCAGAGAACTACGTGGAAGGTGCCTTGTGGTTCTCGAGTGTGCCTACTGCTCGAGGAGCAGGAAGAGCAGGTTGTCGATGAACATCGGGTCGCGGGTCAGTCCGACGTGATCGCTGAAGACGAAGGTGACGTGGCTCCAGTCCGTCGGCGACGGCAGGCGCCGCTCCCAAGGACCTCCGACGCGCTCGTCCCCGAGTGCGCTCGAGCGCAGAACGGTGCCGTCTCCCGGTGCCGTGCGAATCACGTCTCGGCGGCCGCTCCCGCGGTCGATCGCCACCGCCGCGGTCGTCGGCTCGGCGTCGCCGACGACCGCGTAGAGCTCGAGACCTTCGGGGCGGGGCGTGCGACGATCGAGCGCGGCGGCAAACTGCCGTGCCCGCCCCAGCATCGTCGAGACGTGTTCCTTGGCGAGAGCCTGTCGCTCCTCGCGGGAGGTGGTTTGGGGAAGCAGCCAGCTGAGGACTTCGTCTTGTTCGGGATCGAGCAGCCCCCAGCCGAGCTCTTCCCAGAGCTTTACGTCGAAGAGGTCTTCGAACGGTTCCCGGGGGTTGTCGCGGTCGATGATCGCTAGATGCCGTGCTCGCGGAAGGAGTTGATAGGCCGCCGGCATCGTACCCAGCAGGGCTGCGGGATAGCGCGGGATGAGCGGCCCCGGCTTGAATCCCTCGGTGAGGCGGTCGAGCGCGTCGGGGCTACCGTGGTTCGGCGTTCCGACGAGGATCGCTTTGTCGACGAATTCGGCTCCCGCCCAGTCGAGCTCCGGTAGCGAGCCGTCTTCCGGTAAGGGCTGGGCCCCGTAGCGAAGGTAGTAACGCGCGACGAGCCCACCCATGCTGTGGGCGACGAGGTCGAATTTGACGTCCTGCTCGACGCCGTAGCGCCGCAGAAGCTCTGCCTCCACGAAAGCCTTTTGCTCGCGGATGAAGCGGTCGAGCTCGGCTGCGGATTCGGCGATGTCGCGTCGCCAGTCGTAGGGAAACTGGAAGCAGGTGAAGTGCTCGGTGCCGTAGTCGACGTCGTCGAGCTGGATCGCGGAGTCGCGGTAACCGCCGTCGACTCCGAGAGCTCGGAGGATGTTGGCGTAGGCCTGCAGTCTCAGCGGGATTCCGAGCAGGCGCACGTTGACGCGATCGAGAACTCCCGTTGCCGAGACCGTGGCGCCCGTCTCTGCGGCCGCCCCGATCAAAGGCAGCGCGATGGCGCGGCTGCCGGCCGGCGTCGTCGGCCGCACCGTCGTCTTGTCGAAAGCTCCCCAGACGACACCACCCTCCGCCGTTTCCAGCCGGCTGCCGAGAATGCCTGGGATGACGATGACCGGATTGCGCAGGTCGTCGCGCATCTGCGCCGCCCGCGAGTAGAGCGTGTTGAAGTCGGGTCTCTTCGGAGCCGAACAGGCGGAGACGAGAACCAGCAGCCACGCGGCCGCCGTCAACGCGGGGACTCTACGGAGCGCAGTGGTTGGATCGCGTCGCATGGAGGCAGGTCTGTGCGTCGAAGTCGTAGCGGTTGGGGGGAGCGGCTCCGTCATTGTGCCACCCGCCTTGCTTGAGCTGGCTGGTGGTTTGTTCGAACGGACGGCGCGTACGGTGCAGCCCCTTTGAGCTGGCGCGGTCTGGCGAACGACTGACGGGGCAAACGCAGTCCCTCGATCGGCGGGTGAGGTCTGCATTTGCCCCTGGATCGGGCTCGTACTTCGCAGAAGCGAACGAAAGCGACGCGGTATCGAGAGTCGACGACCCTTGTTCGTTCGCTGTTGCGAGCTTGGCGCGCAGGCTGGACAAGTCGAAGTCTCTCGTGGGGCAAACGCAGTCCCTCGATCGGAGGGTGAGGTCTGCATTTGCCCCTGGATCGGGCTCGTACTTCGCAGAAGCGAACGAAAGCGACGCGGTATCGAGAGTCGACGACCCTTGTTCGTTCGCTG
>JBCCLJ010000347.1:0-5120 GCA_039026915.1 Acidobacteriota bacterium | reverse complement strand
GCGATTTCGACGTGGTCGACGTGGTCGAGGTGCTCGTCACCGAGGGCGATACGGTCAAGACCGACGATTCGCTGATCACGCTCGAGAGCGACAAGGCGTCGATGGAAGTGCCGTCGACGCACGACGGTGTCGTCAAGGCGGTACACGTGGCCGTCGGCGACCAGGTCGGTGAGGCGGCTCACATCGTCACGCTCGAAGCGCAGGCTGCGGTCGCCGCGGTAGAGGCTCCCGCGGCCGCTCCGGAGCCGCCGCCCGAGCGCGAAGAGGCGCCGGCGCCACCTGAGCCACCGCCGAGCGAGCCGTCACCGCCTCCGGCCGCGAAGCCGCCTGCGGAGCCGGCTCGACCTTCGCCGACGGCGTCGATCCCCGCAGCGGCGCCTGCGAAGTCGGTCCACGCGAGCCCGTCGGTTCGGCGCTTTGCCCGCGAGCTCGGGGCCGATCTGACCCAGGTACAAGGCACGGGACGTAAGGGACGCATCCTCAAGGAAGACGTTCAGTCTTGGGTCAAGTCTCGTCTGCGGGGCGGCGGTTCCGCAGCGCCCGAGGGCGGCATGGGGATTCCGCCGATTCCCGCGGTCGACTTTTCCAAGTTTGGTGCCATCGAAGAGAAGCCTCTGCACCGCATCCGCCAGGCCTCGGCGCGCAACATCCACCGAAGCTGGCTGAACATCCCGCACGTGACGCAGTTCGACGAGGCGGACGTCACCGAGATGGAGGCTTTCCGCAAGGCGGAAGGCGGTCCTCTCAAGGACAAGGGCATCCGCCTCACGCCGCTGGCCTTTCTGATGCGCGCGGCGGTGCATGCGTTGCGGGAATTTCCCGAGGTGAACTCGTCTTTGCATCCGGGCGGCGAGAGCCTGGTGATCAAGCATCACTACCACCTTGGAATCGCGGTCGACACGCCCAACGGCCTGGTCGTGCCCGTGGTGCGCGACGTCGACCAGAAGGGACTCGTCGACCTGGCCGTCGAACTCGGAGAGATCAGCGTCCGCGCTCGCGAGGGCAAGCTGATGCCGGCCGACCTTCAGGGTGCGACGTTCACGATCTCGAGCCTGGGCGGCATCGGTGGCACCGGTTTCACGCCGATCGTCAACGCCCCTCAGGTCGCCATCCTGGGCGTCGCGCGCTCCAAGTGGACTCCGGTGTTCCAGGACGGAGACTTCGTGCCGCGACTCGTGCTGCCATTCTCGCTCTCCTACGACCATCGCGTCATCGACGGTGCACAGGCCGTGCGCTTCACAACCTACCTGTCGCGCGTCTTGGAGGACGTGCGGCGGATCCTGCTCTGAGGGTGATGCGATGGCGGATGAGAAGGTTCTGGTTCCGGACATCGGCGACGTCGACGAGGTCGACGTCGTCGAGGTGCTCGTCGGCCCCGGCGACACCGTCGAGGTTGACGACAGCCTGATCACTCTCGAGAGCGACAAGGCGTCGATGGAGGTTCCCTCCACCGTCGCCGGCGTCGTGAAGGAAGTCGGCGTCGCCGTCGGCGACAAAGTGGGCGAGGGGGCCCTGATCGCCGTGGTGGAGGCGGCGGCTCCCGCCGAAGCCACCGCGGACGAGCCGGCGACGACAGAAGAACCGTCAGCCGAAGAGCTGGCGCCACCTGCTGCGACCCCGGTCGCGTCCGCCAGCGAGCCGGCCACGCCGCCTCCCAGCGCGCCCGAGGGCGATTGGGATACCGAGCTTCTGGTCTTGGGAGCAGGTCCAGGTGGTTACACCGCTGCCTTCCGCGCGGCCGATCTCGGTCTGAGGGTGACGCTCGTCGAGCGCGACGAGCGTCTCGGGGGCGTCTGTCTCAATGTCGGCTGCATCCCCTCGAAGGCGTTGCTGCACGTGGCCGCCGTGATCGACGAGGCTGCGGAGATGCGTCATCACGGTGTGGCCTTTGGCGCTCCCAAGATCGACCTCGAGCGTCTCGCTGGCTTCAAGAACGACGTCGTGGGACGCCTCACCGGGGGACTGGAGCAGCTGGCCAAGCGCCGAGAGGTCGAGGTCGTGACCGGCGAAGCGGAGTTCATCGGCCCGCACGAGCTGCGGATCGGCGGAGAGGGCGGACGCGTCGTCACCTTCGGTCAGGCGGTCATCGCGGCCGGATCGCGTCCCGTCGAGCTGCCGAACTTCCCGAACGACGATCCGCGCATCATGGACTCGACCGGGGCCCTCGAGCTGGCCGACGTACCGGGTCGCTTGCTGGTCATCGGCGGCGGCATCATCGGACTGGAGATGGCGACTGTCTACGCCTCGCTCGGCTCGAAGGTGACGTTGGTCGAATTGCAGGACGGGCTGATGACGGGCTGCGATCGCGATCTGGTGAGACCGCTCGAGCGCCGCATTCGCGAGCGCTACGAGGACATCTTCCTTGGGACGCTGGTCAAGGAGCTGAAGGCTCAGAAGAACGGCATCAAGGCAACGTTCGAAGGCGGCGACGGAACTCCGCAGAGCCGGCTCTTCGACCGCGTTCTGGTGGCCGTGGGCCGGCGGCCCAACGGTGGCCTGATCGGTGCGGAGCGCGCGGGCGTCGCTGTCGACGAGCGCGGCTTCATCTCGGTCGATTCACAGCAGCGCACGAACGTGCCGCACATCTTTGCCATCGGCGACCTCGTCGGTGAGCCGATGCTCGCGCACAAGGCGACGCACGAGGGCAAAGTCGCGGCCGAGGTCGCCGCGGGGCTCAAGTCCGGGTTCGACGCGCAGGTAATCCCGAGCGTCGCCTATACGGACCCGGAGGTCGCGTGGGTCGGCGTCACCGAGACCGAGGCGCGCGCCCAGGGGCGCAAGCTCGGCAAGGGCGTCTTCCCGTGGGCCGCGAGCGGGCGTTCTCTCGCACTCGGTCGCGACGAGGGCATGACCAAGCTGCTCTTCGATCCCGAGACCGAGCGAATCGTCGGGGCGGGGGTCGTGGGCACGAACGCCGGAGACCTGATCGGTGAGTTGGCCCTGGCGATCGAGATGGGCTGCGATGCGCAGGACATCGGCCTCACCGTGCACCCCCACCCGACGCTTTCGGAGACGGTCGCCATGGCGGCAGAGGCCTTCGAAGGTACGATCACCGATCTCTACATGCCGAAGAAGCAGGCTGCGAAGAGCTGAGGTGAGCACCGAGCTGTGCACGGTGGACCTGCCCGGCGGCTCGGCTCCGAGGGTCCGCGTCTTCGATCGCTCCGCGTCGGAACCGTCCGACGACGGCGTCTCGCCTGCCGTACTGCTGGCCCACCCTTTCCTGCCCGTCGAACAACTGTCGGGGCTGATCGAGCTTCTCGGCCGAGAGCGGCGCGTCGTCGCCGTGGACGTCACCGATCTCGCTACAGCCGCTCTCGAAAGGGGTGACTGGTCGGCCAGCGCCGAGGCGTTCCGGAGTCTGCTGCCGGCTCTCGAGATCGAACGTCATCATCTCGCCGGCGTTCATTTCGGTGGGCTTCTGGCGCAGCAGATCGCCGTTGAGAGCCTTGCCCAGGAGTCCTCTGGGCTGCGTTCCCTGACGCTGATCTCGACCCATACCGGCGGCGATCACGAGATTCCGCCGCATGAACGCACGTTGGACTCATTGAAGACCGGACTCATCGCCGAAGCAGCGCCCGAGCTTCGTCATCAGGCAATCCTCCAGCTGATCCACGCGGGCACGCTGCGGCGCCGTCCGCGCGTGGTCGATCAGCTGGAGACGCTTCTGGCCGAGCGTCGTCTGTCGGCCTCCGAGGTCGAGCGCTGGTGGTCGGCGGCGGGCGCCTTCGGCGTCTTCGAGTCGTTTCCGGAGATCGATCTGCCGGTTCTGGTTCTTCACGGCGAGATCGACCCGGTCGCCCCGGCGGAGAACGCTCGCGTGCTGGAGCGCCAGATCCCCGGCGCCGAGCGCGTTCAGTTCAACGACTCGGGCCACTTTTTCTTCGCCGAGGATCCTGGAGCGACATACGCCGCTCTGCAGACCTTCCTGGAGCGGGTCGAGACCTACGTGCCGTAGCGCCAGCGGCTCGGTGAGTTCAGCCGTTCGAAGGCCCAGGAATGCAAGCAACAGCAGCCGGCGAACGCAGCCCGTCGACCGCCTAGACGCAGGAGAGGAGCGCTTGGCGCAGTGCTTCGAGATCGTCGGTGTCGTTGTAGACGTGTGGCGACACCCGAATTGCGGAACCGCGCACCGAGACCTTGACCCGGTGGCGCTCGAGAGCCGTGACGACCTCTTCCTTCGACGTTCCTGACGGCGGACGGATGCCGAAGAGATGCTCCGCGCGCCAACTCGCGTCCTCGATCCAGAAGCCGGCTTCGACGAGCTCCTGCAGCGTGTCGGCCGTCAGCGCGCGGTCGTACTCCTGAATGCTGTTCACACCCCAGGCCAGAACCTGCTCCAGGGCGGCAACGGCCATCGGCAACAGAATCGGGTTGCTGCGCTCGCCGACGTCGTAGCGCACCGCGCCCGGACGGTAGCGCTCCTCGTAGTCGACGAGACGAGCAAAGTCCTCGCTGCGATGGCGAGCGATCCAGTTCTCTTCCAGAGGCACACCGTCATCGAGCTCCGAGCTCATCCAGGCGAGAGCGAGACCGTAGGGTCCGAAGAGCACCTTGTAGGCCGCGCAGATGACGGCGGTCGGCTGGACGGCGTCGCGATCGAACGCAGCTGCGCCGATCGACTGAGTGCCGTCGATGACCAGGTGGGCGCCGACCCGCCGGCACCGCTCACCGATCGCCACCAAGTCGAAGCGTGTGCCGTCTGACCAGTGGTAGTGGGGCAACGCGACGATTCCCGTGCGTTCGTCGATGGCACTCAGCACGGCTGCATTCCAGGCTTCGCCGCGCCGAGGCTCGTCCGTCGGAGGAGCTACGAACGTCAGACGGGCGCTGGCGTCCTGTGCCTTGCGCGCCCAGCTGTAGACGTTGCTGGGAAACTGCTCCTCGAGAAGCACCACCGTCTGATCTGCCTCGAGAGGGAGATTGCGGGCCACCGAAGCGATGCCGTAGGAGGCGGAGGGCATGATGGCGACTCGCTCCGGCTCGGAGCTCAGGAGCCGGGCGAAGAGAGCGCGCAGCTCTTCCCCTTCGCGGAAGAAATCGTCCGCGCCGATGCCGCTCGGCGTTCGCCGCCGCCGGACTCCTTCGCAGCCAGCGTCCTCGACCGTCTGAAGCATCGG
>JBCCLJ010000346.1:0-5142 GCA_039026915.1 Acidobacteriota bacterium | reverse complement strand
TTCTGCAGCCAGTTCACCAAGATCTCGTTGAGCTCGGCGGGTTTCTCCTGCTGCGTCCAGTGACCGCAGCCGGGGATCGTCACCTTCTCGAGGTTCGGCACCATCGCCTCCATGCCGTTCGCCGAAGACGGCGGCAGGACGACGTCGTCCTCGGCGCCGACATACAGGCACGGCTGGTCGATGTGTAGCTCGACGTCGGCCGTGTCCTGCCAGTTGCGGTCGATGTTGCGGTACCAGTTGACGCCACCAGCGAAGCCGGTGCGCTCGAAAGTGTCGACGAAGAATTCGAGCTCCTCATCCGTCAGCAGCGGCTCGCCCGGCAGCTCCGCCGGCATCGGAGACTCGAGCATCTCGAGGAGCTGGAACTTGCGCTCGGGCGCATCGGCGGGGAGTTTGGCGAAGCTCTCGGCGTCCTGCGCTCCGCGCCGCAGCAGCAGCTGGAAGGTCTTGCGCGTGTCCTTGCCCAGCACCTTTTCGGCGACACCCACGTCCTGGAAGGCGACGATGTAGTTGTCTTCGCCCAGCAGCCGGCGCAGCAGCTGCGTCGGGGGAATGGGCGGCCTGGGCGACATCGGCGTATTGACGCCGATCACGCCGAAAACGCGCTCGGGGTGAAGCACGCCCAGGTTCCAAACGATCCCGCCTCCCCAGTCGTGACCGCAGAAGATCGCCTTGTCGATCTCCAATGCGTCGAGCAAGCCGATGAGGTCGCCACAGAGGTCGCGGATGCCGTAGGCGTCGACGGCCTCGGGCCGATCGGTGAGTCCGTAGCCTCGCTGATCGGGAGCGAGGGCGCGAAAGCCGGCATCAGCCAGCGCCGGCAGCTGGTGCCGCCAGGAATAGGCCAGTTCGGGGAAGCCGTGCGAAAAGACGACCGGCACGCCCTTGCCCTGCTCGTAGACGGCCATGCGCAGGCCGTTGGCACGCACGAAGAGCGGCTCGGGGAACGTCGGCGCAGCAAGCGCGGGCCTCATGGAGCTCAGCACAGGGAGACTCGCCGCGGCTGCGATGAGCTCCCGACGGCTCAGTCTTCCGGCCCGGCTCACGATCCGACCCGCTCCTTGATCTCGGCGAGGCGGTCGAGGTACGGCAGCAGATCTTCCCGGGAGTCCGGCTGGAGATGGAAAACGACGCGGTCGACACCACTGTCGAGGTGCCCCTTGACGAGGTCTTCCTTTCCGAGCACGCCGTAGACGGAGACCTCGAGATCGTGGCGTCCTTCTTCCTCCGCCATCTTGCGGAACTCGGCGATGTCGTCGGCGAGCTCGCCGCGGCCACCGATCGGAATCCAGCCGTCGCAGTAGCGGATGGCGCGTCGCGCCCCGCCCGGAAAGCCGCCGCCGACGTGAATCGGGGGATAGGGCTTCTGGACCGGCTTCGGGTTCATGAACATCGGCGGCAGGTCGACGCGGTCACCGTGATACTCCGCCTGCTCCTTCGTCCACATCTCCTTCATCGCCTCGATGCGCTCGCGCATCAGCTTGAAGCGTCCTTCGCCCGGTGTGCCGTGGTCGTTCATCTCCTCGATGTTCCAACCGGCGCCAATGCCGAAGAGAAAGCGGCCGTCCGAGACCTGATCGAGCGAAGCGACCTGCTTGGCGGTGTGGATCGGATCGCGCTGAATGACCAGGCAGATGCCGGTCGCCAACTTGATCGTCTTCGTCACGGCCGCAGCGGCGGTCAGCGCGACGAAAGGGTCGTACGTGTCGTAGTACATCTGCGGCAGGTCGCCGCCGCCGGGGAACGGCGTCTTGCGCGACGCCGGGATGTGGGAGTGCTCGGCGACCCACAGGGACTCGAAGCCACGCTCCTCGGCGTCCGGTCCCAGTTCGGTCATGCGCACCGAGTACGCCGTCGGAAAGATGTTGATTCCGTAGTGCATCCGTAGGCTCCTGGAGGTGTGCGCTCATGCTACGCCATTGCCCGTGACCGTCCGAGGAAAGGATGGGTCGAAAGAAGACGGCCCGAGCGGCACCGCGGAGTACGAACTCTCCGTCGTGCTCGAGGCTCATTCGAGCGCGATCTGGGAGGCGAGGGCGTCGGCGACGTAGACAGCGCGCCCGCCGACGAAGGTCGCCAGCACCTTGGTGTCTCGAATCGTCTCGACGTCGATCTCGAGGAGGTTCTGATCGAGGACGACGAAGTCCGCGAGCTTTCCCGGCTCCAAGCTCCCCGTGCGATCGTCGTGGCCGAGAGCCCGAGCCGCTCCGAGCGTCACCGCTTCGATCGCGCTGGCAACCGAGGGAACGGCGTTCGAGGAGCGCAACACCGAACGCTGGATGCTGCCGAAGGGCGACAGTGGATCCGCGTCCCAGTCGCTCGACAGTACGACCTCCGCTCCGGAGGCCATCAGCGCTCCCGTCGGCAAGAGCTCCGACGCGCGCGGGCCGAGGATCTCCCGCAGATCCTCGTGGTAGCGAGGGTCGATGGCGATCGGACCGTGCTGAAGGTCCGCCAGAACTCCGAGCTCGGCGAAACGCCTCCGGTCTGCGGGATCGACGAGGTAAAGGTGCGTCAGCCGGTGCCGCCGCTCCGCGATCCCTCTGGCGTCGGTGGCAATGGCCTCGAGCGCGTCGAGCGCCTGACGCACTGCCGCATCTCCGACGACGTGGAAGTTCATCCGATAGCCCAACGCATGGAGGGCGCTGACGTAGGCCTTCAGCTGCTCGTGCTCGAAGTACCGGAAGCCGTTGGGGAACCGCTCGTCGGGCGGCACCGTGTAGGGCTCGAGGAGCGCGGCCGTTCCGAGATCGAGAATGCCGTCGACATAGATCTTGATCGTGTCGAACCGCAACCAGTCCGAGCGGTCGTCGAAACGCTGCTCGAGCTCGGCGAGCTGCGTCGGTGCATCCAGCGCTGGGTAAAGGTAGAGCGCGTTGGCCGCTCGCACCGTCAGGGTGCCCTCGGCGAGCGCCTTCTTCCAAGCCTCGGGATGACGCTGAGCCCAGAAGCCCCCTGCGTCACTGACCGAAGTGATGCCGTGACGGGCGAGTCGAGCGAGCGCCCGGAGCAGCCCGCGATAGACCTCTTCATCCGGGGCAGCGGCGGCGTTACGGACGAGCTGCTGTGCGTCTTCGAGAAGCAGCCCGGAGAGCTTCCCGCTGGGAACGTGTCGATGCAAGACGCCACCTTGAGGATCGGGATCGTCGTGACGGATGCCGGCGGCAGCGAGGCCGGACGAGTTCGTCCACACCGCGTGCCCCAGATCGTCGATGACGAGAGCCGGACGGTCGGGGACCGCCCGATCCAGTGCCTCGAGCGGTGACTCGACGGAATCGCGCAGGTCGTAGAGGCTCGCTCCGGCCGCACGCACCCACTCTTCCTCCGGCTGCTCCGCAGCGCACTGCGCCAGGCGACGCGAGTACTCGCGGAGAGAACGACGCGGGCGGAGGTAGCAGAGCGACGCGTTGAGCCCCGCCTCGGGGATGTGCACGTGGGTGTCTTGAAATCCCGGAAGGAGGAATCGGCCTCCAGCGTCGATCGGAAGCGAACCGGGCCCCGCCGCAGCGCGCACTTCGGCCTCCGAGCCGACCGCGAGCAGGACTCCGTCCGCCGAAAAGGCGAGCGCCTCGGCCCACGGCCGCGCGTCGGCAAGAGTGTAGATCTCGGCGTTGAGCACCACGGTATTGCGCGCCGCGGGGCTTGGCGCGTCTTCACGAGCGCAGGACGGCGCGAGAGCCAGAGCCGCCAGGAACAGAGCCACGACGCGGCTCGAGCGACGAGCGCCTCCGAGCGCTACCCACGGAGGCTCCCGAAGCTGTCGTGCCTGCCCGTCCTGCGAAGTCACGAAAGCAACGTAGCACGGCCTCACGGGTCGTTTTGCGTGGCACAATCTCGACGCCCATCACAGCGCTTCTCGCGCGTGGAGTCCTCAATGAAACGCCGCATTCTCGTCACCAGTGCACTGCCGTACGCCAACGGCCCCCTCCATCTCGGCCACATTACCGAGGCCGTACAGACCGACGTCTGGGTGCGCGCGCTCGCCATGCAGGGCCACGAGGTGCACTACGTCTGCGCCGAGGACACGCACGGCACCCCCGTCATGCTGCGCGCGGAGCGCGAGGGCGTCACTCCCGAGGAGCTGATCGAGCGCATGGCTGCCGAGCACGAGTCGAGCTATCGGCAGTTCGGCATCGGCATGGCGAACTTCTACACGACGCACTCCGACGAGAACCAGGAGCTCTCCGAACTCATCTACGAGCGCTTGCGGGAGAAGGGCCACATCACGACGCGTTCGGTGAAGCAGTTCTTCGACCCCGAGCGCGAGATGTTCCTCCCGGACCGGTTCGTCAAAGGCACCTGCCCGAAGTGCGGCGCGCAGGACCAGTACGGCGACAGCTGCGACAGCTGCGGCTCGACCTACACGCCGCAGGACCTGGTGAACCCCTACTCCGTCGTCTCGGGTGCCACGCCGATCGAGAAGGAGTCCGAGCACTACTTCCTCAAGCTCGGCGATTTCGAAGGCGATCTCAAGAGCTGGGTGAAGGACGGGCGGCTCCAGGACGACGTCGTCAACAAGCTCGAAGAGTGGTTCGAAGAAGGCCTGCGCGACTGGGACATCTCCCGCGACGCGCCCTACTTCGGCTTCGAGATTCCCGGTGCGCCCGGCAAGTACTTCTACGTCTGGCTCGACGCGCCGATCGGCTACATGGCGAGCTCGAAGGAGCTGGCGCGACGCACCGACCTCGATTGGGATGCCTTCTGGTACCCGCCCGCCGAAAACGAAGAGTCGCCGACGGAGCTTTACCACTTCATCGGCAAAGACATCATGTACTTCCACTGCCTCTTCTGGCCGGCGATGTTGCACGGTGCGGGCTTCCGTATGCCGAACGCCGTCTTCGTGCACGGCTTCCTGACGGTCGACGGCACCAAGATGTCGAAGTCGCGCGGCACCTTCATCACCGCCGACACCTACCTCGAGCACCTTCCGGCCGATCCGATGCGTTACTACCTCGCCGGCAAGCTCGGCCCGAACACGTCCGACCTCGACTTGAACCTCGAAGACTTCGTGCTGCGCATCAACTCGGACCTCGTCGGCAAGGTGGTCAACATCGCCAGCCGCTGCGCGGGCTTTCTGCACAAGAAGTTCGACGGCCGCCTCGGCGAGGCGCTCGACCGCCCCGAGCTGTACGAGAGTGCGGC
>JBCCLJ010000345.1:0-5188 GCA_039026915.1 Acidobacteriota bacterium | reverse complement strand
GTGCAGTGCGCAGCGTCGCTCGTCCTCGTCGCGGGAGCAACACTCTTTCTCCGCTCACTGCACAACAGCACCGCCCTCGACCTCGGCTTCGACGCCCGCGGCGTCGCACTCGCGACCAAGTCGCTCGACGCCGAGGGCTTCACCGAAGAGCAGGGACTCGCCTACCTCGATCGCCTCGAGCAGCGCCTCCGCGCCCGCCCCGACGTGACTGAGGTCGCAATGTCCCGTGGAATCGAGCTGACGCTGCTTCAACTCGGCAGCGAGGTGGAGGTCTTGGCGGACCCGAACCGCGAGGCGGGAGACGTCGTCTTCCACAACGCCGTCAGCCCGGGGTACCTCGAGATGCTGTCGTTCGCGCTGCAGCGCGGGCGGACGATCGAGAAGCAGGACGTCCCCGGCTCGCCGCGCATCGCCGTCATCAATCAGGCCTTCGCCGAGCGCTACTGGCCCGGGCGGGAACCACTCGGACAGACGTTCCAGACGAACAGCGACGACGTGCAGACTCTGACCGTCGTCGGCGTCACCGGCACTGGCAAGTACCTGGATTTCGACGACGAGCCGGCGCCCTACTTCTGGACGGCGCTGAGCCAGGACGTTCCCGGACAGGTCGCGGTCCTGGTGAACGGCCCCGGAGCGCCCGCCGCGCGAATGCAGGTGCTGCGCGAAGAGATCCGCCTTGCCGCGGGCGAAGTACAGCGCATGGCTCCTTCGACCTTCGAGAGCCACCTCTCTCTGCAGTTCGCCCACCTGCGCATCGCCTCGACACTCCTCGGCTTCGGCGGGGCGTTCGGGCTCTTTCTAGCAGCGATCGGAATCTACGGTGTGGTGGCGCTCGCGATCACGAGGCGCAGCAAGGAGATGGCGATCCGTGCAGCTCTCGGGGCCAGCCGAGGAAAGCTGTTCCGTACCGTTCTCGTCTTCGGGCTGCGTCTCGCCTCCCTGGGCCTCGTCGTGGGCCTCGGCCTCGCGATTCCTGGAGCTCAGGCGCTGCGCACCGTTCTCGCCGGGGTCAGCCCCACCGACCCTCTCGCATTCCTCGCCGCGACCCTGGTTCTGCTCGCGACCGCGCTCGTCGCGAGTGCGCTGCCGGCTCGACGCATCAGCGCCGTGGCGCCGATGAAGGCGCTGCGCGAAGAGTAGCCGGACGCCCGCGAGAGGGATCCTCTTCGCGATGCCTCCCAGGCCCGTTTGGCCCTCTTCGTCGCGGAGCCTAGGATGCAAGAGGTGATTCTTGTTGCGTTCGTTCCGTACCTTCTGATCCTGGCCGGCTTCGGGCTCGCCACGACCGGCAGGCTTCATCCGATGGCCGGGTGGGCGCTCTGTGCGCTCGGCGTGCTCTCTGGCGTGGGCGTCGCGGCCACGATCGCCTTGGCGGGGCCGTGGCAGCTCGGAGCCTTTGCCGTCGCCGCACTGCCTGCTGCGATCGCCCTTCCGATGGTGGCCAGGGACCTGCGACATCCGCGCATCAACGACGTGACGACGGACATGGAGAATCCCCTGGCCTTCGAGGCGGCGCTCCGGGCTCCGGCCAATCAGGGCCGCGACATGGCTTTCTCGACGCGGATCGGAGCCATCGGCCGCCGGGCGTATCCCGACGTTCGACCTCTCCTCCTCCACCTGCCTGCGGAGCGGGCATTCGAGCGCGTCGAGCAGGCCGCCCGAACCCAGAGAGGATGGAAGGTGAGCCACTGCGACGCCGAACGAAGGCGGCTGGAAGCCGAGGTCACGACGCCCTTCTTTCGCTTCGTCGACGACGTCGTTCTGGCCGTCTCGTCTCAGGGAGACCAGGCGAGAGTCGACATGCGCTCCAAGTCGCGGGACGGCCTCGTCGACGCCGGCGTGAACGCGCAGAGGATCGTTGCCTTTCTGGAGGGCCTCTCGAGCCCCTCGTCGCCTCGTTAGGCCGTCGACGACCGACCCGCAGGGCCTCGCAGCCCGGCGAGCGCACGGTGCATCGACCGAGCTGTGCGGTCCAGACCTCGTGCGCCGTCAGTCACGCGGCAGGAAGGCGTCGACCACGGCGGTCAGCCGACGACGAAGCCCCGCCGAGTCGAGCTCCTTGCGCGTCAGTCGGTCGAGCTCGTAGCCGCGCAGCAGATCGAGCAGCGTGCGCGCCCCGTCGAAGGAGCGCGATGCCCCGAGCGCTTCGAGCGACCGAGCCAGGCTGGCGACCATCCACTCGTCCCAGCGATGCAGTAGCTCCGCCACCTCGGCGTCTCGTGAGGCAAAGAGCGTCAGTTCGTACTCGGCTCGCAGCATGTCGGCGTCGGCGAATTCGCGCTCGGTGA
The DNA here is from genome assembly GCA_039026915.1 of Acidobacteriota bacterium. Classification (GTDB taxonomy): domain Bacteria; phylum Acidobacteriota; class Thermoanaerobaculia; order Multivoradales; family Multivoraceae; genus JBCCLJ01. Next base: position 2,900 of record JBCCLJ010000345.1, on the reverse strand, counting down.
ACTCCACGAGAAGCTCGACGATGTCGTCCGCCACGGCACCTTCGAGACGTGGCGCGAGCTCTTTCTGGAGCCGCGTCGTCTGCTCGAGGTAGTGCGCGAACGCCTCACGCAGAAGGTGTCTGCGCGACGTGAAGTAGTAGGTCGTCGAGCCCAGCGGCACGGCGGCGGCCTCCGCGACACGCCGGTGCGTCACCGAGTCGACGCCCCCTTCGGCAACCAGACGGAGCGTCGTCTCGAGCAGGAGCTCGCGGCGCTTCTCCGATCGCGCCGTCTTCGGCTTGGCGGTACTCGAGCCTTTCACTCCTTTGCTGACCATTACTGTACCAAGGTATCACTAATAATGTACGATCGTACAAATACGAGCAAACCTCCCCTTCCGCCTTCTTCGGAGTACTCACCATGCAACTGATCGAAGCAGGACAGATCATCGGTTCCCACGAACAGACACCCGCCGATCCCGCGTTCGCCCAAGGTACGGCCCATACGCAGGGCCAGTACCGCCCCATCGACGAAGGCGTCGTGCCGATTCAGGACATGGGCTTCATTCACGCCGACGCCGCATACGACGTCGTCAGCGCCAGCGCCGGCTATCTCTTCCGCATGCAGGAGCACCTCGACCGGTTCAACGCGTCCTGCGAGAATTCCACCTCGAGAACCCCTACACGGACGAGGAGACGGTCGAGATCCTCACCAATCTGGTGAAGCTCGCCGGCCTGCGCGACGCCTACATCTGGTGGGCGGTCACTCGCGGCAAGATGCTCGGCGAGCGCGGCTCGATGGAGTTCGAGAACCGCTTCTACGCCTTCGTGACGCCGTATCTCTTCATCATGAACGACGAGCAGCGCCGCAACGGGGCGAACCTCATCATCAGTCAGGACTATCGTCGCATCCCGCCGGACTCCGTCGACCCCACGGCCAAGAACTTTCACTGGATGGACATGAAGCTCTCGGTCTTCGAGGCGGCCGGCCGCGGCGGAGACTGGTCGGTGCTCACGGACGGCGAAGGGCTCCTGACCGAGTCGCCGGGCTGCAACATCTTCCTCATTCACGACGGCGTCGTGAAGACGCCGGCGACCGGCTGCCTCGAGGGCATCACTCGGCAGACGGTGCTCGAGCTGGCGACCGACCTGGGACTCGAAACCGAGGTCGGCGACGTCTACGCCAGCGAGCTCGAGTCCTGCGACGAGGCGTTCCTGACTTCCACGGCGGGCGCGATCATGCCGGCGTCTCACGTCAACGGCGCAGCGCTTGCGCCCCACGCCGGCCCCGGCGAGCTGACCACGCAGCTCCACAATCTCTACTGGGAGCGTCGCTGGGACGGCTGGCACGGCGAGGCGATCGACTACTCGACCCCCGTCGCCGGCTTCGAGCTCGCGCATCCGGCGTAGATCGACCGTCGATCTCACCGAGGAGTGCTGGGGGCTCAGCTGCCGGCGACCAACTCCTGCTGCACGTCGAGCGCGCCCAGCGTCTTCCGGACGTCGCGCGCGATCCACACGACCCAGCCCAGCAGGGCGAGCCCGACGAGCGGCGCGGGAGCGAAGACGAACGCCGCGATCCAGACGGCGAAGAAGAGAAGCCAGCGCGAGAACGCGGCAGCGAACCGTGCCGGGACGGGTCGCACACCCGGCGAGTAGGCGAACGACTTGACCCCGAGGAACCAACCGTTGGCAATCAGTGCAGCGATGAAGACAGCTCGCAGCGGCGGCGCCCGATCGATCTCGGGGTCGTCGTCGTGCGCTGCGTCGCCGGCCTCGTCCCCTTTGGCGAGCGCCTTGTCGATGGCGCTCCAGACATGCAGGGCCGTGGGACGCGCCAGCGTTCCGTTCAGGTTTTCGGCCGAGGGCACGGAGCGCCAGCGGTAGAGAACGCGGCCCGCGCTCGTCAGAGCCAGCACTCCCGGTTGGAAGTAGCCCTTTGGGTGCTCGACCGTCCACTGGGCTCCGCGTTGAAGAAACTCGAGATCGCCCTTGTTCGCGAAGAGCGTCAGCCAGCCGCGTTCGCTGCAGATCCTCGAGATCTCCTGGTGGGGATCTCCGACGCTCTCGAAGTCGAGCTCCCAGTGCTCGCGAGCCTGGTCCGCCAGATGCTGCGGCTCGCTCGTCACAGCGTAGATCTCACCCCAGGCGGCGCGGATCTTCTCGACGACTCCGTCCTGCATGTAGCCCCGTAACTCGGCGCGACAGGGCGGTCACCAGAAGCCTCGGTAGAAGAGCACGACGACGAAGGCATGCTGCGAGAGCTTCTCGTCGAGCCAGCTCAGACGCGGACCCGGCGGCGGATCGAGCTCCGCCTGCGGCTTCGTCGGCTGCGAAGTCGCCGGCGCGTCCGCGAAGTCGATCTGCCACGCGTCTTCCTCGCCGCTCATGCGAAAGGAACGCTGCTCGCAGCGATCGCCGCCGCACAGAATCAGCCGCAGCTCATCCGCACCGCCCAGCGTCGCGTCGGCGTCGAGGATGCCGGTGACCTTGAACTCGTCGCCGGCCGCGTCGTCCGACGCGTTGAACCAGGCAAGCGCAGCATCGACACGCGGCTGCAGCGCTTCGGGAATCGTCTCACTGACTTGGGGCATCTGGGGCCTTTCTGTGCTTTCGCTCTTTCGGGCAGCCTACCCGAACCGGCAGCAATGCGCTTTCAGGCCCGGTCGCTCCTCAGGGAGGCGTCGTCAGCGTCGCCCCGGGCTCCGCCACGATGATCGCCAGCACCTTCGCCCCTTCTTCACCGCCGCGGAAGACCCGATGCAGCGCACCTTCCGATTCGACGAAGGAACCGCCGGCGGCGATTTCACGCTCGGGGTCCTCGTCGACGGCGAAGATCAGCGAGCCCTCGAGCACGTAGCCGAAGACAGGACCGGCGTGGCGATGCTCCGGAGAGTCGGCGCCCGGAGCGACGTCCAGGAC
>JBCCLJ010000344.1:0-5196 GCA_039026915.1 Acidobacteriota bacterium | reverse complement strand
TTCGGACTCGTCGCCGTCTCCCTTCTGCTGCCCGTCGTTCTGGCGCTTCCCGCCGTGCTGCGTGCCACGCGCCGCACGGTGCGCGAGTGCCTCGCTGCGTCGGCACCCTCTCGCGACGCGGGAATCGCGGCCCAACTCCCCGCCGGCCTCTCCGGCCGACCGCTGCTCGCCTATGCGCTGCGCAACGCACTGCGACGACCGGGACGCATGGCGCTGAGCCTGGCGACGCTCGTCGTTGCCAACGTCGTGCTGTTCACCGCCGCCAACGTCGGCCGGGCCTGGCTCGAGCTGCTCGACGAAGCCGATCGGCGTCAACCGCACAGCGCGATCCTCCGCGTCGCACCGAGCCCGGGCGCAGCGGCCGGCGCCGCCGCGGCGCTCGCTGAGGCGCCCGCCTTCGACGCCGAAGTCTGGCGCTCCTACGTCGCTCGCTCCGAGCAACGCCCCGGTGAGAGCTTCCAGGTGCACGAGCTGCGGGAACCCACCTCCATGATCGATCTCGATCTGCTCGGCGGCCGCTGGCTCGCGACCGACGACACCGAGGGGATCGCCGTGCTCGATCACGCTCTGGCGCAAAAGCTCAGCGTCGACGTCGGTGCACGCGTGCCTCTCCTGGCGCGCACCGAGGGAGGCGGCGAGCGCGACGAGATGGAGGCCGCGCTCACCGTCGTCGGCATCGCCGAAGACGTGGGATCCCTCGGCGGCGCTTACGTGCGCCGGGCTCCCAGCGTCTGGCAACCGCGCTCGCTGCGCGTGGTGCTCGCCGGAGCCTCGGCACCGACGCGGGCCGCACAGCAGAAGCTCGCCGACGCCGCCCGCGAGCGGCTCGAAGCCGCCGATCTGAGCGTCGCCGGTTCGCGTACGTCGTCGACCCGCAACAAAGGTCTCTTCGACCACGTCGTGCTCTTCCGGCGCACGCTGGCGCTCATGGCCGGGCTCCTCGGAGTCGTCGGCGGTCTCGGACTGCTCTCGGCCATCGGCCTCAACGTGCTCGAACGCCGCGGCGAGCTCGGCGTGTTGCGCGCCGTCGGTGCCGGCGGCCGCACTCTCGTACGCGTCCTGCTCGTCGAGGGTGTCGTCCTGGGCGCCGCCGCCGTCTTCGTGGCGGCTCTGCTCTCTCTGCCGCTGTCTTTCTGGGCCGGGAGCCGGACCGGCGAGACGTTCGTGCTCGTGCCGCTGCCGTTCGCCTGGGCGCCCTGGGCTTACGGCGCAGGTCTGCTCGGCACGCTCGCGCTCGCCGCGCTGGCCTCCTGGTGGCCGGCCCGGTCGCTGGCGCGGCGCACCGTGCGCAGAGCCCTGCGCTTCGTTTGAGTGCCGTCTCGACGACTCGAGAGCGACGTCGCTAGCGCGATGCCAGTTTCGGCCCGATTCGAGGCACGAGGCGCTCTTCGACCGCCTTCGAGCGCGAGCGGGCGACATTCACCTGCTCGCCCGTGCGCAGCTTCAGCACGCGCGTGCCGTGCTCGCGCCGTCGAATCGTCTCGACGGCCTCGAGACGCACGATGGCGCCGCGATGCACCCGCAGAAAGTCCTCGGGGTCGAGCTGCTTCTCGAGCTCGTTGAGCGAAGCACGCAGCACGTGCGAACCGTTCTCGGCATGCACGCGAACGCAATAGTCATCGCTCTCGATCCACCGCACCTCCTCGACCGGCACCAGCAGCTTGCGCCCCGTCTTCTGGATTGCGAGGCGCTTGAGATACCGATTGGGCTCAGGAGCCGGAGGCTCGGGCGCGGCGTCCGAGAGCTGCACGGCGATCTCCGACACCCGACGCTCCAGCACGCGGCGACGCGCGCGCTCGACCGCTTCGAGGAAGCGTTCATCGGGGAACGGCTTGAGCACGTAGTCGACGGCGGAAAGCTCGAAGGCACGCAGCGCGTGCTCTTCGTGCGCGGTCACGAAGACGACGGCCGGGGCCGCGTCGCCGAGGCCCTGCAGAAGATCGACGCCGGAGAGGCCCGGCATCTCGACGTCGAGCAGCAGAATGTCCGGTGGGCTCTCCGCAAGCTTCCGTTGAGCCTCGAGGGCGTTCGCGCAGGAGCCGACGCAGCGCACGCCTTCGGCGCGCTCGAGGAGCTCACCGATCATCTCCCGCGCCAGCGGCTCGTCCTCGACGATCAGAACGGAGAGTTCCTTCATCGGTCGAGACTCCGTGCTGCACTCATGAGGCCGCCCGCGGAAGCTCGCTGCGCAGAGCGCCGAGCAGGACAGTGACGGAGGTACCCCCGCCGAGCCGCGGGCGCACGTGCAGCTGTCCGGCGTCGCCGTAGAGAAGGTCGAGGCGCGCAGCCACCGAGCCGAGGCCAACGCCGCCGTGATTCTCGAGATCGAAGTCCTCCGGCAGACCCGGGCCGTCGTCCTCGACGCGCAGCAGGAGACCCTTCTCGCGACGCTCGGCAGAGAGCCGGACCGAGCCGCCCTCCGGTCGCTGGGCGATACCGTGGCGGATCGCGTTTTCGACGAGCGGCTGCAGGAAGAGGCTCGGTATCTGTTGATCGAGGCAGTCGTCCTCCACCACGTTCTCGAACCGAAGCCGATCGGCGAAGCGGCGCTGCTGCAAGGCGACGTAGTCGCCGACGAACTCGAGCTCCTCGCGCAGCGGTACGAGCTGCGCCTCCGAGGACTCGAGACTGCGGCGCAGAAGCCGGCTCAGGCCCACGACGGTGTCGAGCGCTTCGTCGTTACTGCCGCGGCGCACGAGAGCGGCCACGGAGTTCAGCGTGTTGAAGAGAAAGTGCGGCTGCATCTTGAGACGCAGACCGTCGAGCTGCATGCGCGCGAGCTCGGTCTCGAGACGCACCTCGCGCACCGCGAGCTCGCGCAGGCGCTGCTGCGTCGCTCCGAGGTGACCGACGGCAAAGAACAGAGCGCAGACGAGGAAGTCGACGAAGAGCCAGGGCAGGGAGAGGTAGCGCAGGGCGCCGAAGAAGCCGAGCGTGTCGACCGGCTGGAACGGCTGCAGGGCAACGACGACGATGGCCTGCAGCACGGTGTGGACCAGAACGAGAGCCGCACTGACGGCCAGATCGGAGGCGACCGGTCGAGGGCTTTCGCGGTCGATCGACCGCGCGCCGCGGCGCAAGAGGCTCGGGCCTGCAATCACCCAGAAGCTCCACGAGGCGGACTGCCAGAGGAAGAGCCGCCACCAGGAGTGACCGTGATGGAGCATGGAGAGGTAGGTCTGCGACGCGACCAGAGCGGCGGCCACCAGCGCGAGCGCGGCGAGCACCGTCCAGCGGGCGCGACGGTCGGAGGTCTCGTTCGTCATCTTCCAAGCCTACGCGGCGCGAGCTCCCGAGTTCGGCCCGGCTGCAGCGAACGGCAAGCCTGGTGCGGCGAGCGGCAGGCCCGCTGACGCGCCTCCGGTTCCGCAGCGCTGCGGTCACGTGGGCGCAGCGAGCGGCCGCGCGAGCCACCGGCAGCAGCGCCCGGGCCGCACGCAGCGTCGCCCGTTTCCCGCAGCCCGCACCGTCGTAGTCCGGGAAGACGATCCGTCCACGACTCACAGGGAGACCAAAGCCATGACGACCCACCTGCCGAAACGCCGGCGACGCCTCCTCCTCGACCTGACGATCTGCCTCGTCGCCGCTGCTCTCCTCCTCTTCACCGGGCTCCTGGTCGCGCCGCTGCTCGCCAGCGAAGGTGGGAAGGAGGGCGACGTCGTTCCCATCTACGACGACCGCGGCCGTCTCGAACTTCCGCGCGAGATCGAGCGGTGGGTCCTCGCCGGATCGTCTCTCGGTCTCTCCTACACGGAGAACGACGGAGGCGACGCCGGCGCCGCGATGTTCCATCACACCTTGATCGAGCCGACGGCCTACGAGCACTTCCGGAACACCGGCACCTTTCGCGACGGCACCATGCTCGCTCTTCTGCTGCACCCGCAGGGGCGCAACGAGATGCCTTCGCGCAGCGGAGAATTCGCGGACGAGCTCGCGTTCGTGGAGATGGCGGTCAAGGACGAGCAGCAGGGCGGCTGGGCCTACTACAACTTCGGCAGCCCGGGCAGCCGCGCTGCCGCCTCGGCCCTGCCGGAACGTTCCTGTAAGTCCTGCCACGACACCAACGCCGCCTACGACAACGTCTTCTTGCAGTTCTATCCTCTGCTGCGCAGCGCCGCGCCCGAGAGCAGCCCGGCGCAGGCCGCATGGATCGAACGAACGAGCGCTGCCGGCGCGGTGCTGACGCCCGCAGGCACGTCCGAGCCCGCTGCCGCAGCGCTGGCCCTTTCCGGACTCGACCCGGTGCTGCTGACGGAAGGTCGCGAAGAGGAAGGCAAGGCGGAGATCGAAGTCGAGCACGAAGGCTTCGTCTACCGCTTTCTCAGCGAGCCGACGCGCCGACGCTTCACGGAAGACCCGGAACGCTACTCGATCCAGAACGACTCGTGCCCCGTCGTCGAGGGTGCGGCGATCGATCCCAGCCTCGTCGCCGTGCACCGTGGCAGGATCTACGCATTCGCGACGCCCGGATGCATACTGACGTTTCAAGCCGATCCCGAGAGCTTCCTCACAGGAGACAGCGATGAAGACCCCTCCGTTCAAGACTGACCGCAGCCGCCGCGAGCTGCTGCGCGATCTCGCTGCCGGCGCTCTGGCTCTCAAGGTCCTGCCAAGCCAACTCAGCGCGCAGACCGCAGAGCCGGTCGCCTCAGCCAAGTTCGCCGACGTCTTCGCGCTCGACGACAACGTCTGGGCGGTCATCTCCAAACCGCTGACGGGCGGCTTCGAGACCGTCTGCAACGGTGCCTTCGTCGCCGGCTCGGAGCGCGTCGTCATGTTCGATGCCTTCGCCAGCCCGGGCGGTGCCGAGTGGGTTCTCGAAGCGTGCCGAAAGGCCACCGGGCGCACACCCACGGATCTCGTGCTGAGCCACAAGCACATGGACCACGTCGGCGGCCTGAAGGCGTTCGCCGAGCTCGAGGCGCCACCGAAGCTCTGGACCACCGAACCGACGCGCAGCGCGCTTCCCGGCGGCTGGGCGGGCTCGATCGAAGTCCTGGACGAGGGCTCCGCAAGCACGCTCGACGTGGGTGGCGGCTCGCTCGAACTGCTGACGCGCAGCGGGCACACGGCGAGCGACGTCTTCGCCGTCGTCGACGATCGCATCAACCTGGCGGGCGATCTCTTCTGGAACTTCTTCTTCCCCAACTTCGTCGATGCGCGCCCCCTCGAGCTGCAGGCGTCGGTGCGCGAGCT
>JBCCLJ010000343.1:0-5208 GCA_039026915.1 Acidobacteriota bacterium | reverse complement strand
CCTGAAGGCTGCGCACCGCGCTGACCACGAGTGGGAAGGCGAGCACGATGCCCGTCAGCGCTCCTCCGATCAGCATGCCGATGCCGACCGGGCGGAAGAGCTCCAAGCGCAGCCACGTCGCGATTCCGGTGTCGCCGAGCGTCGCGGCGTCCGGCATCTGACCGGTGGCCGCGAGCAGCGGCGCCAGCAGCCAGTAACAGACGAAGCCGCCGACAATGAAGAAGAACCCGCCGCGTCCTGCCAGGTAGCCGACGCCAATCGTCAGCAAAGAGAGATACCAGATGCCGTTCATGTATTCCGGAGCCCCGACCAGCGCGCCGAAGTCGTAGTTCTCGACGCCGGTCGACAGCGAGACGAAGTGGAGCGCTCCGGAAAAGGCCGCCGCACCGAGCAGCAGTTTCGCCTTGCGTAGCCCGGCGCCCGGAGAACGCAGAACCGCCGCCGTGGCGATGCCGCCCGGGAACGTCAGCCGATTGAAGTCGATCATCTGCTTGCGCAGCGGGATGACGAAGGCGACACCGAGGACGCCGCCGGCGATGCAGCCGAGGACCATGACGACGCGGTTGAAGTCGCCGCCGTAGCCGAGGATGAAAATCGCCGGCACGGAGAACATCATTCCGGAGGAGGCGCCGTTGACCGAGCTGGCGATCGTCTGGTTGATGTTGTTCTCGATGATGCTGCTGCGCCCCATGAGGCCGCGCAGGATGCCGAAGCCGAGGATCGCCGCGAGCTCGGATCCCTCGATCGAAAAGCCGAGCTTGAGGCTGAGATAGCCGATCGACAGCGCGATGACGATGCCGATGGCCCAACCGACGAGAACGGCGGGCCACGTGAACTCTGGATAGGCGCCGTAGCGAACGGGGCGCTCTGCTGTGCTCTCTGCCACAGGGTCTCCGAAAAGAATCGAACTGTCTGGACGGTGGGCAGATCCTAGAACAGACGAGCGGCGCCAGCGATACGCTGCACGGGCGACGTCTCGAAACCGAAGACCACGGACCTCGAGCGCCAGCGCGAAGACTCGCCTCTCTCATGAACGAACCCTCCACATCTCCACGACTCGACGCGGTGCCGTGCGCGGCCGAAGACGTCGCGCCACTGTGGGACCTGCTGACTCTGGACTGCCCGCCCAAGGAGCTCCTGCAGCGGTCGCGCGAGGTCGTCATGGAAGGGCTGATGCTGCGCCTCGACGGCTTGAAGACGCTGACCCGCAGCCCAGGCGTCTACGAGTGTCTGCAGATCGTCCGCCTCGACGGCTACGAGGTTCTCGCCATGCAGCAGGGCTGGGGACTCTTCAACCCGACGAGACGCAGGCCAGCTTCGCGCTGGGCCGTCGCCCAGTTGAGAGAGAACGAGACACTGAATGCCTGCCGCGCGGCCCTCGGCTCGTTGCTCGAGCTCGCGTCGGTCGATCCTGCCGGCGTGCGCCTCGTCCTCGTGCCCTCCGACCCATCGAACCGGAACCTCATGGCTCGCGCTTTCGGACTGAGCCTTGCCGCAGACGCCCCGGGGCTCGTGCTCGTTCAACTGTGGCCGAGCCGCGGCAACCTGGAACGGCTGCCGGCCGCTCTGGCGCGCGCTGCGGCACGTCAATCACTGCTCGCCGACGGCACGCTCGCCCTCGGCCAACGACCGACGGCGGCCGACCTGCTGCGCGCCGAAGCGCTGGCCGACGAGCTGGCCGAGCGAGCCGGGCTTTGCGCCGCCGGCCAGCTCTGGCGCCAGACGCTGGCGCCCCCGCCCGATCACCTCGAGGCCCTTCAGCACGTTGCCGAGCTCTCCGAAGTACCGAGCTACGACGAACTCGACACCAACGTCTACGCCTTCGTCGACGAGGGGGCATCGACCTCGGTACCGCCGTTCGAGGTCACCGCGCTCGACCCGGAGGAGACCGAGTACACCCTGCAGGCGCTCGACGCGGAGCTCGAGGAGACGGCCCCGTCGCGCGTCGCAGCGGCCCTCTACGGCGATCCGGCGGCTCGACAGTGGGGCCATCCGGGCGTCGGTCTGTCGGCCCTGGCCGGCGTCCAGGTGGCACGGCTCTGGAGCGACGCCCGAGGCGCGCCGAAGCCATGATTTCCATCGACGCCTCGCCGCGCCACTCGTCGAACCTCCGACGGAGAACCGCCCCCGCTATCTCGAACCTCGCCGGGCGGAGCCGGCGATCGCGCCCCGGAGATCTCACGATGCAGAAGAAGGCCCCCCTCCCAAGACCCCGACAGGCTCACCAGAGCGTCTTCCGACGGGGCCGATTCGCAGGCCTTGCCCTGCTCGCCACAGCGGTGGCGGCGGTCGCGGGAGCACAGAAGCCGACGGTCCCCGTCGAGGACTACGGCAAGTTCGAGCGCCTCGGCTGGAGACAGGCTTTGGCAGCGGACGGCAGCTGGGTCGCGTATGAGATCAACCGCGTCGACCGTACTCATGAGCTGCGCGCGCGGCCGGTGGCCGTCGGCGCCAAAACCCGAGTCTTCGAGAACGGGCGCGCCCCGATCTTCTCGGCGGACGCGCGTCACCTGGCCTGGCGCATCGAGCTTCCTCAGGTAGAAAAGGAGAGGCTGGAGGATGCAGCGGACGGACGACCGGGCCTGGGACTCCTGCGGCTCGCCGGCGAGCAGGTCCGTACGATCGACGAAGTCGACTCCTTTGCCTTCGACGAAAGCGGTCGGTACCTTGCCGTCCTCGGCTTCGCGCCGAAGACCCCCAAGGGCAAGGGCGCCGACCTGCGTGTGCTCGACCTCGCTGCGGGCTCTGAGACGACCTTCGGCAACGTCTCGTCGATGGCGTGGAGCGAGAAGGGCTCACTGCTCGCTCTGGTGACGGCGACCGGTCGCGACGCCGGCAACGGCCTGCAGCTGCTCGACGCCGCGACGGGCCTCCTGCGCGGCCTCGACGCCTCCGGCTCCAGGTACCTCTCCCCGACGTGGCGCGACGGCGCCACCGATCTGGCCGTGCTGCGCACGCTGGAGCCCGCGACGACGGAGGAGGCTCGTGCCGCCGAGGTCCTGGCCTGGCGAAATCTCGACTCTTCGACTCCCAGGCGTCTCGATCTCAGCGCCGAGGCCGCGCCCGAAGGCCTCGAGATCGTGGTGCATCGGGAGCCGACTTGGGCCGAGGTCGGAGCGCGTGTCGCGATCGGGCTCAGACCCTGCAGCGACGACGGCTGCGTTCGCGACACCCTCGAGGCGCAGAGCGTCGAGGGCGCTGATCAGGCCAAGGAGGAGGAGCAAGGACCGGGAGACGAGTCGTCGGAGCAGACGGGCTCGGCGGACTCTGTTGCCCGGGCGGACTCCGGGTCCCAGGCTGACTCTACGGCCGACTCCGCCTCCGAGACGGAGCCGGAGCTGCCGGGGCTTCAGATCTGGCACGCCAAAGACCGTCGTCTCTTCCCCGAGCAGCAGGTCAACGCCCAGCGCGACGAGCGGAGGACGCTCACCGCGGTCTGGCACCTCGAGGACGACTCCCTCGTACAGCTCGGCACGGACCTGATGGCGCGCGTCGAGCTCCTCGGCAGGGCCTGGCACGGCGCGCTCGAGAGCACCGACGCCGCGTACGACTTCGGCGTCATGTTCGGTCGGCCGTACGTCGACGTCTTCCGGGTCGACGTCCGCAGCGGCGCACGCAAACTGCTCGCCGGCAAGGTGCGCTATCGCGAGACGAGTCCGGACGGGCGCTGGCTGCTCACCTTCGACGGCAGAGACTGGTGGGCCGAGGAGATCGCCAGCGGCGACCGTCGGAATCTCACCGAGCGCTTTGACGTGGACTTCGCTCAGACCGACTACGACACGCCGACCGATCTGCTGCCGCCGCACGGCGACGGCGGCTGGCTCGCCGAGGACGCCGGCGTGCTGCTCTACGACGAGTTCGACGTCTGGCTCGTCGATCCCGCCGACGGTCGCGGGCGACGCCTGACCGACGGCAGGCCCACTCAGCTCATCTACCGCATCGCCGACCTCGCCCCCGACGAGGAAGCACACGATCCGAACGACGGCCTGCTCTTCTTGCTCCGTAACGAGAAGACCGAGCAGCGCGGGCTCGCGCGGCTGCCGGACGTCTCTTCGGGACAGGCGGAGATCCGGCAGATCGGTGACGTCCACATCGGCTCCCTGGACAAAGCACGCGACGAAGAGACCCTCGTCTACGTCCGCCAGTCACGCACCGAGTCGCCGAACCTCTTCCTGACCGACACCGCCGGTGCAGCGCCGCGCCAGCTTTCGCAGACGAACCCCTTCCTGGACGACTACGCGTGGACGCGCTCAGAGCTCGTCGACTTCACCAGTGAGCAGGGGCGTGATCTCCAGGCCACGCTGCTCTACCCGGCGAATCACGACCCGACTCGGCGCTACCCGATGATCGTCTACACCTACGAGATCCTGGCACCGCAGATCCACACCTTCGACGTGCCGGACGAGCGTCGCTACTACAACTACACGGCCTGGACGCAGGCCGGCTACTTCGTGCTCATGCCGGACATCGTCTACACCGCCCGCGAGCCCGGGCCGAGTGCACTCGCCTCGGTTCGTGCAGCAGTAAAGACGGTCGCCGACCGCGGTCTCGTCGACCCGGAGCGAGTCGGTCTCATAGGGCACTCGTGGGGCGGCTACCAGGCGACCTATCTTCCGACCCGGACCCACCTCTTCGCCGCCTCCGTCGCGGGCGCACCGCTGACCGACTTCGTCAGCTTCATGGGCCAACTGCATTGGAACCCGGGCATCGCCGAGGTCAGCCACTGGGAGACCGGGCAGGCGCGGATGGAAGTCCCCTTCTGGGAGGATCCCGACGCGCATCGGCGGAGCTCACCGATTCACGAAGTGCACAACATGGAGACGCCGCTGCTGATGGCGTTCGGCAACGAAGACGGCGTCGTCGACTGGGACCAGGGCACCGAGTTCTTCAACTTTGCCCGTCGCGCGCAGAAGCAGATGGTGCTGCTCGTCTACGAGGGCGAGGACCACGGCTTCCGCGAGGAAGCGAACCAGAAGGACTACCACCGTCGCATCCTCGAGTGGTTCGGTCACTACCTCAAGGGCGAAGACGCACCGCGCTGGATCACGGAGGGTATCGCGCTCGACGAGCTCGAAGAGGAGAAGGAACGCGTCGCCAAAGGCCGCTGAGGCGAAGCTCAACGGGTCGGCTTCGGCCCCTGAGCGGGAAAGAGATCGAGCTCCTCCCCGGAATCGAGGAGCAGGCGCCCCCACGTCACTTCCTCACGGT
>JBCCLJ010000342.1:0-5253 GCA_039026915.1 Acidobacteriota bacterium | reverse complement strand
TCGTCGTGGTCATCCGGTCTCTCACCTGGAGCCCCTTCTGTCGTGCTCAGGTCGACGCCTGGGCACGACGCATCGCCGACGCTCGAGAGATCGGCTACGAAGTCGTCGTCGTCAGCGCGAGGGCGTCCGAAGGGGCTGGCGGCATGCCTCTGCTCGTCGCGGGCGACGAGGTGCTCGGACTCCGGAATCCGTTGATCGAGAGGGGAGAGGAGGGCTTCGGCACTCTGACCCCAGCGACCTTCGTTCTGAGTCCCGACGGGCGCGTCGAACACCGCTTCGTGGACAAGCATCACGCCCGGCGCGTGACGCCGGGGACGGTTCTGGCTGCCCTGGCTCCCCCGAATGCGGCGATGTCCGCGCCGGTCGCAGGGCAGGGACTGAGGGCCTCGGCCACGCTCCTCGACCCGGCTCTGTGGCTCGAAGCCCAGAGCACGCTGCTCGTTCGACTCGAGCTCGATCCCGGCCGCTACATCTACACCGATCCGCTGCCGGACGGGTTCATTGCGACGACGGTGCAGGTGCTGCCTACCGAAGGGCTGCGTCTCTCCCGCATCGCCTACCCGCCGGCCGAATCGAAGGAGTTCCCGGATCTCGGGGTGACCTTGCCGATCTACGAGGGAGTCGCCGACTTCCTCGTGCCGGTGCGGGCGACCTCCGAGCTGCTGGGCTTCGAGGTCGAGAGACCGACCAACGGCTACCCCCTGTTCGTCCGCGTCGACTACCAGACCTGCAGCTCGAACTTCTGTTTCAGCCCTCAGACGCTCGAGCTCTACGTCGAAGTTTCGGCCCAGGCCCTGCAACCCTGACGACGGATCTCGGCTAGCCTCGATCGAAGCGGTGGCGGAGAAGGAGAAGAAGCGATGGATGAGCCGAAGTTTCGTTTGGTGCAGGGTGGCGCCTCGAGCCCGCCCGAGAGCGACGAGCTTCTACGAGCCGCGATCTTCGACATGGATGGACTGCTCATCGATTCCGAGCCGCTCTGGCGGCAGGCCGAGCAGCGCGTCTTCGCCGGCGTCGGCGTGCAGCTCACCGACGCGGACTGTGAAGAGACGATGGGTCTGCGCATCGATGCGGTCGTCGAACACTGGTGGCAGCGAAGGCCTTGGGGCGGCAAGACGCGCTCCGACGTCGAGGCGTCGATCCTCGACGAGGTGGAGCGGCTCATCGTCGCTCGCGGAACCGCGCTTCCGGGGGTCGATCTCGCCCTCGAAGTCTTCGCCGGGTCAGGGTATCGGTTAGGGCTCGCTTCTTCGTCGCCGAAACGACTCATCGCGGCCGTGCTCGATGCCCTCGGCCTCGAAGGGTGTTTCGAGGCCGTTTGTTCCGCTGCCGAGGAGGAACAGGGCAAGCCGGATCCAGCCGTCTATCTGACGGCGGCACACGCCCTGGGAGCTCTTCCGCAGCGCTGCGTGGCGCTCGAGGATTCGGTCTCTGGTCTGCGTGCCGCCCAAGCTGCGGGCATGCGCACGATCGTCGTTCCCGAGCGGCCGCCGGCTCCGGGGTCGCCGCTCTTCGAAGCCGATCTCCTGCTCGAGTCTCTCCTCGATCTCGACGACCAGGCCTCGGAGCTCGTCCCCTCGGCCTGACGGGTTCAGCTGCCGGGTGCCGGACCCGTCGCCACCTCTCTGCCCAGTCCAGACCATTCGCTCCACGAGCCGGCGTAGAGCTGAGGCGCGGGCAAGCCAGCCAGGCGAAACGCCAGCGCCAGATGGCAAGCCGTAACGCCGCTGCCGCAGTAGACCGTGTCGGCCGCTCCGTTGCTGCCCAGCACCGCCCTGAGGGCGTCCCGGTCGAGGAAGCGACCTCGATCGTCGAGCGTTGCGGCGAACGGCAGATTCAGGGCGCCGGGGATGTGGCCCGCAGCTGGGTCGATCGGCTCGACCTCACCGCGGTAGCGCTCCGGTGCGCGAGCGTCGAGGAGGCGACCCGACGCCTCCGAGAGGTCGTCGACCTCGATCGCTCGAGACCAGCGATCGCGCAGGCTGCACAGAGAACCCGCCGCCGCGACGTCGGTCGTCTCGTCCGTCCACGGCAGGTCGAGGTCGCGCCAGGCTTCCAGTCCGCCGTGCAGGACACGCACGTCGGCGTGACCGAGATCGTCGAGCATCCACCAGAGCCTTGCAGCGATGGCGCCCCGAGCGTCGTCGACGGCGACGATCGTCTGGTCGTCAGAGAACCCGAGCTCTTCCATGCGGCGCCGAAGGTCGACCGGCTCGGGAAGCGCGTGGCGAGCGGGTCCTTGCTCCGAGCGTAGATCGGTCTCGAGGTCGAGGAAGATGGCTCCCGGGATGTGACCCCCGTCGTACGCCTCGCGGCCGGCCTCCGGAGCGCCGAGCTGCCAGCGCACGTCGGCGATGCGCAGGTTCGGGTCTGTCAGGCGCCTGCGAAGTTCGTCGGGTTCGATCAGGCTCATCTCGCTTCTCTCATGAGGCATTCGTCGTGTTGGGCTCAGGCCGAGTTGCTATGGTGTCACCAGCGCAGTGAACTCGAGCCCTCGGAAAGGAGCGAACGATGACCGCAATTCCGACTGCACGCGAGCTGATGGGCGCCTGGTACGTGACCCTGAGGCCGGAACAAGACCTCGAGGACGCCATTCGTATGCTTGTCGCGCGGCGCGCTTCGGGAGCCCCCGTCATCGATCGGGAGGGCCGGCTGCTCGGCTTGCTTACCGAGAAGGACTGCCTGCGCGTTCTCGCCAACTCTGCCTACGGTGAGACTGGCGGCGGCACGGTGGTGCAGTTCATGTCGTCGATCAAGCGTACGGTCGACGCCGACATGGACCTCTTCAGCATCGCCGGCGTCTTCCTCGAAAGCAACTTCCCGGTGCTGCCCGTCGTCGAAGAGAGTCGGCTCGTGGGTCGTCTCGATCGTCAGCAGATGCTCGGTCACATGGAGGCGTTCATGAACGAGCAGGACGTCGAGACTCGGCGAGCCCTGCATCATCACGCGGACGACGCACCGGCGGCGATCGAGTCGATGCAACGCGCGGCCGCGGAGTTCCGCAGCCACTGAAGTCCGGCCGCCGCGCCGTCCGCTTCTCGAGGCTCCGGCTCAGCGCCAAGCGCCGACGATCGTTCCGGCGACCGCCAGGCCGACGGCCATGTGACCGCCGTCGATCGCGGTCAGTGCGAAGGGCCGCCGCTGAAAGAGGTTGTTGATGGCGATCGCCGGCGCGACGCAGCACAGTCCGACGATCAGGCCGACATGGAGGCCCGCCTTCCAGCCCTCGTAGCCGGAGAGTTGGACGAGGTGCGCGAGGGCGCCGGAGGCGAGGATCTCGAGCACCAGGGTCGTGCCGAAGATGGCAGCCAGGTTCCCGCCGGCCGTCTCGGGATCGATGCCGACGAGGCGCTGCCAGGGCTTGCCGAAGAGAGCGGAGTACCAGACCGAACCGACCATGAAGAAGGCGACGCCCGCGACCAGCACGGCGAGCCAGTTGAGATCGTGGAGCAAGGGAGACTCCTTTCCTTGCGGGCGCAGGCCCGCTCCAGAGGTGTGGCGTGGTTTGCAGCGCAGTTTAGTCGCGTGCAAGTCACAGGCGCTGGCCGCGATCCGCCGTTCGCGGGCGTTTCGTGGCGAGTGGCGGGGCGCCGCAGCGTGACATGACACCATGCCGACGATGGCCGAGAGCATTGAGAGATAGTGGGCTGAGAGTGGCGACAGACTCCGACGAGCGGCGGGTGATCGCCGTCATGCCGGCCTTCAATGCCGAGTCGACTCTCGAGCGAACGGTGCAGGAGATCCCTCCGGGGTGCGTCGACGAGATCGTGCTCGTCGACGACGCCAGCACGGACGGCACCGTCGCCGTCGCTCGTCGCTTGGGGCTGACGGTTCTCGAGCACGAGAGCAATCGGGGCTACGGTGCGAATCAGAAGACCTGCTACCGCGAGGCGACGGCGCGAGGTGCGGATCTCGTCGTCATGATTCACCCGGACTACCAGTACGACGGGCGACTGGTCCCCGTGGCGATCGACATTCTCAGACTCGGAGTCTGCGACGTGGTCCTGGGATCGCGCATCCGTACGCGCCGAGAAGCCCTCGACGGTGGGATGCCTCGCTACAAGTACCTCGCGAACCGTGCGCTGACGGTGCTCGAGAACGTCGTGCTCGGTCAGAACCTCGGCGACTTCCACAGTGGCTTCCGAGCCTACACACGCGAGGTGCTGGAGACCGTTCCCTGGAAGGAGAACTCCGACGACTTCGTCTTCGACAGCCAGTTCCTGGCTCAGTCGGTCCACTTCGGCTTCAAGCTCGGCGACGTACCGATTCCGGCGCGTTACTTCGAGGAAGCGTCGAGCATCGGCTTTGGCCGTAGCGTGACCTACGGGCTCGCAACCCTCGGTGTGCTCGGCGAGTTCGTACTTGCGCGTGCCGGTCTGAGCGGGCGGCGCTTTCGCGCAGCTCAACCCGCTCCGGCGAGCTCCTCGACCTGACGCAGCAGCTCACGCAGCTGCGGCGCCTGGGCCCCGAGCTCCCGGGTGCTTCTGCGCAGTAGATCGCGCGCCGCGCCGAGACGTCCGGCGCGCACCAGGCCGTCGGCGAGACCGGCGATGGCGTCCGCGTCTGCCGGCGACGCCTCGACCGCTCGTTGCCAGTGCGGCAGCGCCTCTCGATGGCGCTCCTGAAGGGAGAGCAGCGTTGCCCAGTCGCGGTGTGCGTCGGGGTGACGGGGATCGATCGCCACCGCCTTTTCGAAGCTGGCGTAGGCGGTCGCCAGATCGTTCGTCTGCGCGGCCGTCGTGCCGAGAAGGTGAAGAGCGACGGCATCTTCGGGCTCAATGGAGAGGGCTCGCTCCAGCTGCCGGCGAGCCTCGAGCAGGTCGCCACGCAGGGCTGCCAGCGTTGCCAGGTTCTTGTGGGCCTCGGCGAGGAGCGGGTCGAGCTCGAGTGCACGCAGAAGGTGTCGCTTGCCGACTTCGCCCTGTCCACGGCGTGCCAGGAACGAACCGAGGGCAGCGTGCGCCTGGGCGTTGCGCGGGTCGATGTCGAGCGCCTTGCGGTAGCTTCTCTCGGCCTCGGTCTCCTGGCGCAGGCCGTTCTGGGAGAGCCCGAGACGGACCCAAGCGAGCGCGTCGTTCGGTGCGAGCCGAAGCGCTTGCTCGAGCGCCGAGCGCGCCGACGCGGGATCGCCGAGAACCAGATGCAGCGTGCCGAGATTGGCGTGCGTCGAGGCGACGAGCTCGCGATTCTCCAGGGTCGTCGCGCCGAAGGTCTCGAGCGCCGCTCGAAAGGAGTCCAGAGCTTCCGACGGCT
>JBCCLJ010000341.1:0-5264 GCA_039026915.1 Acidobacteriota bacterium | reverse complement strand
TCGGGGAGAACGGCTACTTCTACGTCTCGTACACACGCAGCGGTTCTGGCTCCTCGCCGCTCACCAGCGTGATCGAGCGCTACACCGTTTCGAGCGGCGATCCCGATCGCGCGGATCCGCTTTCGGGCGTCGACATCCTCACGCTCGCGCAGCCGAGAGGGAACCACAACGGGGGCGATCTTCACTTCGGTCCGGACGGCTTTCTCTACTTCGGACTCGGTGATGGGGGCGGAGGAGACAACGTCGGCAACTCGCAGGACCTCTCCACGTGGCACGGGAAAATGCTGCGCATCGACCCGTGCGACACGCCGTCCTGCGCCGAGCCGTACGCGATTCCCAGCGGCAATCCCTACGCTGCCACCGCGGGTCTCGACGAAATCTGGTCGAGCGGCCTGCGCAATCCCTACCGTTTCAGTTTCGACCGGCAGACGGGCGACCTGATCATCGCCGACGTCGGACAGGGCTCCCGCGAAGAGGTCAACGTTCAGTCAGCCGGCGTTGCGCAGCAGAACTACGGGTGGCCCTGCCGGGAAGGCGACATCTCGGGTGTGAGCTCGTGCTCCGGGAGCTTCAGCGAACCCGCGATGGTGTATCCCCACACGTCGGGCAACTGCTCGATTACCGGCGGCTATCGCTATCGCGGTTGCATCCAGGGTCTACGCGGGCGCTATCTCTTCGCCGACTACTGCACCGCCAAGATCTTCATCGGCACCGAGTCCTCGTCCGGCAACTGGACCGTTCAGGAGGAGTTCGATCTCAGCGGCAACGTGCTGGGCTTTGGAGAAGACGAGGCAGGCGAGGTCTACGTCCTCCAGGGACAGCAGATGCTGCGCTTCGAGAGCCCTTCCGACTGCGTCTCCGCCGGCATCCACGGTGACGACTTCGAAACCGGTGACTTTTCGAATTGGTCCGATGTCATCCCGAACCTGCCCTGAGCCCGGTCGGTCGAACCGGCCTCGCCTCGCCTCAGTCCTCGCGACGCGGGTAGAGGCCGTCCAGCCGGGGTAATCCATCAGCTGCGCTTGCGTCCCAGCTGTTGGGCTCGGAGGTCTCCTGCCAACGGAGAAAGTCAGCGTCCTCCAGGACGAACTGCACATAGGCCGCGGAGGACTCGTCGAGCTCCACGCCGTAGGTCCTGAAGCGGCTGGCCACGGGAAGGTAGAAGGCGTCGGCGATGCTGCGCTCGCCGAAGAGCCAAGGGCCACCGAAGCGACGGAGGCAGTCACCCCAGAGCTCCTCGACACGCCGGATCTCAGCCTCGAGTCGAGGGATCTGCTTCGGTCCCTCGAAGCGGCCGTGCAGGTTCATGGGTAGGTGGGTCCGAATCTCTGGAAAGCCGCTGTGCATCTCGGCCGTCGCGGCGCGCGCCTCGGCCCTCACGGCGCGCTCGGTCGGCCACAGCGACGCGCCGGGCGTCTCTGCGGCCCATTCGGCGATCGCCAGAGAGTCCCACAGCGCCAGGTCCCCGACCGCCAGCGCCGGCACCTTGCCGGTCGGCGAGACGGCGAGAGCATCGGCGACCCTGCCTTCGCCGTAGCCGGGCTGGCCCAGCTCGATGGCAGCTTCCTCGTAGTCGATGCCGCTCCAGGCCATGCACAGGCCGGCGCGCAGCGACCAGCTCGAGTAGTTCTTGTTGCCGACGTAAAGCACTGGACGCACGTCTTACTCCTTCCACTCACTGTACGCGCGACTCGGGCTTCGGTTGTACTCCATCGGTCCGTCCGCCAGACTCGAGAACCGAGCAGCCTTCCCGGGCGAATCAGCTAACGACCGGCCCAACCCGCGCTGCCGACGAGAGGACCGAATGCCGTGAAGCGAGAACCAACCGACCGTGAGCGCTGGCGCAGCCGCCGTCTGACGCTGGGAGCCATCCCCCTGCTCGGTTGGTTCCTGGTCGCAGGAGGCTTGATCGCCGGGGGTGGCTCGAGCGGCAACGGCCGCTGGGCGCTCGGCTGCGTTGGCGTGATGACGATCTTTGCGCTGATCGTCGGTGGTCTTGCGCTGACGATCGCGATCTGGCTGTCTCGCAACGAAGAGGGGTAGCGCGGCCGAAACCGCGGCCGAACGAATACCGTAGGGCGTGCCATGGAAGAACTCGCCGTCCTCGTCTGGGGGCTCGTTCGCTGCACGCTGGCCGTCCTGGGAGAAATCGCGTTCTCCGCGACACCCGATCTGCTGGCCCTGCTCTGGCGCCGGTTGAAGAACCGCTGAGGGCGCGGGTTCTAGTGCACCCTCCTCTCGAAGTGAGGGCCCTCCGCTAGACGTCGAACTCGACGCCCTGCGCGAGCGGCAGCTCGTCGCCGTGGTTGATGGTGCAGGTCTGGCGTCGCATGTAGAGCTTCCAGGCGTCCGAGCCGGCTTCGCGGCCGCCTCCGGTGTCTTTCTCGCCGCCGAACGCTCCGCCGATCTCGGCGCCCGACGTGCCGATGTTGACGTTGGCGATGCCGCAGTCGCTACCGGCAGACGAGAGGAACTGCTCGGCCGCCTTGACGCTGTCCGTGAAGATCGCCGAGGAGAGCCCCTGCGGAACCGAGTTGTGCTGCTCGATCACTTCGTCGAGGCCGTCGAACTCCATGATGTAGAGGATCGGCGCGAAGGTCTCTTCGCAGGTGATCGGCATGCTCGCCTTGGCGCGCACCAGGGTCGGCTCGACATAGTGCCCTGGGCCGTCGATCATGCCGCCACCGAAGAGCACCTCGCCGCCCTCGTCCTTTGCCTTCGCCAGAGCGGACTGCATTCCGTCAACGGCGTCGTGGTCGATCAGGGGGCCCATGAGAACGCCGTCCTGCAGCGGGTCTCCGACCTTGACCGAGCCGTAGGCGGAGACAAGTCGGCGGGTGAGCTCCTCGGCGATGCTGCTGTGCACGAAGAGGCGTCGCGTCGTCGTGCAGCGCTGGCCGGCCGTGCCCGCGGCCCCGAAGGTGATAGCGCGCGTTGCCAGATCGAGATCGGCGTCGGCCATGACGATCATCGCGTTGTTGCCACCGAGCTCGAGCAGCGAGCGTCCCATGCGGCCGGCCACGACCTGCGCGACGCGCCGACCCATACGGGTCGATCCGGTCGCGGAGATCAAGGGCAGTCGCTCGTCGGCGATCATCGTCTCGCCGATCTCCCGATCGGTGCCAATGACGAGATTGAAGATGGGCGGCGCACTGCAGGCCTCGAGTGCACGCTGCGCGATCTTGGTGGTGGCGATCGCAGTCAGCGGGGTCTTCCACGACGGCTTCCAGATCATCGAGTCGCCGCAGGCCGCCGCCACCATCGCATTCCAGGCCCAGACGGCGACGGGAAAGTTGAACGCGGTGATGATGCCGATCGTGCCGAGCGGATGCCACTGCTCGTACATGCGGTGATCGGGGCGCTCCGAGTGCATCGTCTTGCCGCAGAGCTGCCGCGACATGCCGACTGCCAGGTCTGCCATGTCGATCATCTCCTGCACCTCGCCGAGGCCCTCGCTCCGGATCTTGCCCATCTCGAGGGTGACGAGGGCGCCGAGGGTATCCTTGTGCAAGCGCAGCTCTTCGCCGAGGAGTCGAACGACTTCACCTCTCTTGGGCGCAGGCCAGGTGCGCCACTCGCGGAACGCCTCTTCGGTGACCCGAACGGTCTCCTCGAGCTCTGCTGTGGAGGCCTGCTGCACGCGGCCGAGGACTTCACCGGTCGAAGGGCTCGTCGACTCGAGCACTTCTCCGGTGGTCTCGAGCCAGCGTCCTGCAAACGCTCCGGAGCAGGTGTCGCCGAGACCGAAGGTCTCCTGCACGTTCTTCGTGATCTCTTCGGTGGATTGGGTCATCTCGAACACCTCAGGTGCGGGCCGCGAAGCGGTGGTGCGGCCTCGCAAGCGGCGCCCGAGGTCCGGGGCGCTCTCTTCGAGGAGGCCGTCGTTGAATTGGCCGCCGGGGAGAGAACCTGAATCTCCGAAGGTTCCGGTCCGGCGCGGGCGTCGGCGCTCTGGGGAGCGCCTCGAACGACCGTTAGCATAGCGCACAGTCCCGGATCGCCCCACCCATGAAAGACACGCTCAGCACCCTCGTGCCGGCGGCGTTGACGGTTCTCTTCGCCCTCGGAGCCGGCTTCCACACCGCCGCTTACAGCAGCGTCTGGTGGGTATGGCTGGTTCTCGGTCTCGTCGTCGCCGTGCGAGGCAGCACGCCGCTCTGGGCGCCGTTCGGAGACCTCCTGCCCCAAGGCCTGTGGCCGCTGGTGTGGGCGGCGGCCGTCGCATCGTCTGTCGCTTCGGACGTGCCCCGCGCAGGGAGCGTCGGCCTGACGCTGGCTCCGCTCCTCGTTCTGGCCGCCGGCGCCGTTCCTTCGGGCGACCTTCGGCGCCGCGCGGTCGCGGGACTGAACGGCGCCTTGATCCTGCTCAGTTCCTACGCCCTTGTCGAGCTCGCTCTGCGCTCCGCTGTCGACGGTCTTCCTCAGCGTGCCGCTCTGCCGCTGGGGCACCACAACCTTCTGGCGCTGTTCCTCTTGCCTCTGGTCGTGCTCGCCTTTGCCGAATGGCGGGGATCCGGGACTCGGCTGGCCTGCGCCGCTTGGATCGTCGGTACGCTGGCACTGCTGGCGAGCTTCTCCCTGTCCGGGATCTTCGGCACCCTCGTCGGCGTCGCGGTCGTCTTGTACAGGACGCGCGGTGAGGAAGGTTCGCGCGAAGGCTCGGCACGGCTACTCGCCGGCCTCCTCTCCGCCTGCGCACTGGCTTTCCTCTTCGCGCCGCGCGTCGGTTCGATCCTGCTCGGTAGCGACGCTTCCGCGGGCGCCCGTGCGACCTACGCCAAGGCGAGCTGGACCGGCTTTCTCGAACGGCCGCTGCTGGGGCACGGCCCCGGAGCGGCGGGTTGGCTCCTTCCCCGATTCATGACGCCACGCCTCGGTGTGAATCCCGCCGGCGAGGTTGTCTCGGATCCTCACTCTCTTCCCCTCCTCGTCCTCTTCGAGCTCGGCCTTTTGGGCGCCCTTCTCTTCGCTGGAGCCTGTGGGCTCCTGTTCGCCCGGCTTCTGCGGTCCTCCGAGACGGGAGCGCTGGCGGGGTTCGCTGCCTTCTTCGCCATGGCTTCGGTCTCCGGGTGGTTCGGCACACCCGCCGTCTGGATGCCTCTCCTGCTCGTCCTGGGGACGGCCGTCGAGCCGGTGGAGCGCCCGGGCAATGGGCTGTCGACCTCTCTTGCCGTGCTTCTCTGCGCTGCCCTCCTCTGGTCGCCGGCGCTCGCTCACCGGGCCTTCGATCGTGCGGTCCGCCCGGATACGTCCGACGAGGCGGC
>JBCCLJ010000340.1:0-5288 GCA_039026915.1 Acidobacteriota bacterium | reverse complement strand
GTCGTCGAGCTCGTGAGGAAGGTCGATCCCCGCGAGATTTCTGCCCAGGCCCCAGCCCTCGACGCGGAAGCCGTGCCCCTTGAGGTATTGGCGCAGAGCCAGGGTGGAGCTGTCGTCAGCGCCAAAGCCGGGCGCGACGAGAATCGGGGAGGCCTCGCGCTCCTTCCGAGGCTGCAGCGTCGCCGAAAGCAGCGGCAGCCACATCGAGGCGATCTCGGCAGCCGAGCGTGCTTCGAGCAGGACGGGAGGCCGGCGGTGGGTCTGAGGAGTCGATGAGTTCAACGGTGCGGTCATGATGGGTCTCCCCAGAGGATTGCCCGGGCCTTGGGCAAGCGGGCGCGCTCGCTTCGGTCGCGCACAGCGTTTGCGCAGCTGCCTGGGCCTTCGTGGCTGTCACAGTAGCGGATGTCCGAGTACCCCGTCGATCCACCGCGGCGACTCCTCGGCATGCGAGCGTTGTGGCGTCGCGTTGTAACAAAGGACGGGCCCCGGCCGTACTCTGTCTCGAACGACCGGAGAGGTGAAAGCTGAAGAACGTACTCATTGGCCTTGGACTCGTCGGCGCACTGGCGGTTCTGGCGCTCGTGCTCGCCGCTCGTAGCCTCGCCGCGCCGCCCTTCGAACTCGATCCCAAGGCAACAGAGACCGAGAGGCTCCAAGCCTTCGACCTCTGGCTTGCCGACCTCCATGAGAGCAACAAGTTCAACGGTGGCGTCCTGATCGCTCGCGAGGGCGAACCGCTCCTGATGAAATCCTACGGGTTCGCCGATGCCAGCGCCGAACGCCCTCTGGCGGAGGACAGCGCTTTCCGACTGGCGTCGGTCTCGAAGCAGTTCACCGCGACCGCGATCCTGCTGCTGGTGCAGGACCAGGCTCTGCGTCTCGACGTACCCGTTGCGACGTACCTCGAGGGATTCCCGTATCCCGACGTGACCATCACGCACCTTCTTCAGCAGACGTCAGGCATCCCCGACGTCTATCTGACGAGAGCGGAGAAAGAGAAGGAGCATCTCGGTGACGTGCTGCGCGTTCAGGACGTTCCCAAATTGCTGATCGAGGATCCACCGGAGCCGTTCGCCGCACCGGGCGCCGTCTACGCCTACAGCAACACCAACTACGTGACCCTGGCCGCGTTGGTCGAGGTGGCCAGCGGTCTCTCCTTCGAGGAGTTCACCACGCAGCGCATCTTTCAGCCGCTCGGCATGAAGGACTCCCGCGTCTGGAACCTCGTCTCAGAAGTTCCCTTTCCCAATCGGGTTCGCGACTTCCAGCAGCGGGGTCGCAAGCGAAAGCCGTTGGACCCGACCTGGATCGACGGCGTCGCGGGGGACGGCGCGGTGCACACCAGCCTCCGTGACCTCCTGCGATGGGACGCCTTCTGGCGGCAGGACGACGACAGTCCGAGAATCCTCTCGCCGGAGCTCCTGGCGGCGGCTCAGGAACCACCCACGCTCACCGACGGCTCGAGCTCCACTTACGCCTTCGGCCTCGAGGTCCTCGAGGACCGCATCGAGCACTCCGGCGGCTGGCTTGGAGCGCGCACCTACTTCGCTCGGTATCCTGCGGACGGGACCTGCATCGCGATCCTCGACAACTCGGCGTCAGAAACGACGGGCGCTGTCCTGGCGGCCGCCAGGAAAGCACTGCGGGGACCAGAGGCGGGCAGTTAGCTGCGGCAACGACCTCGGCAAGAACGCTCTCCACGGGTGAAACGCAGGCCCGAGAAATCCCAGCAAGGCGATCGACGTGCTCAGAAACCCAATCGCCCCGGCTGCACGACTTCAGAGACTCGTCTTTTGAGACTGCTGGCATCGATCGTCGCCGCAGGCGCGGCGCTCGCTTGCGCCGCGCCGCACGACGTAAGGGCCGAGGACGCCGGCGTGCAGATCGCTCTGACCTTCGACGACCTCCCCTGGTCCGGTGCACCGCCGGTGGACGGGACGCCGACCGAAGCGATCAATCGGATGGCGGCGGTGCTCAACGCCCACAACGCGCCTGCGACGGGCTTCGTCTTCTGTGAGCGCCACGTGGAGGACCCGGAGCCGGTCGACGACTGGGTCGCGTGGGGTCAGAGCATCGGCAATCACTCGTGGAGCCATCCCGATCTCAACCGCACCGCCGTCGCCTCGTGGGTCCAGAATGTCGTCCGCTGCCACAACCGCCTGGAGAAGAGCCGTGGCTACAACGGGCTGTTTCGTTTCCCCATGCTCCACCAGGGAGACACCGGGCCGAAACGCGACGCCGCCGCTGAGGCGCTGCGCGAGCAGGGGATGCGCAACGCGCACGTCACCGTCGACACTTCCGATTGGATCCTCGCCCGCTACCACGCTGAGGCGGTGCGGCGCGGGGACGCGCGGTTGCGGCGGATCGTCAAAGAGGCCTTTCTCGAGCACATCCGGAACGCCGTTCAGCACGCCGACGCGGTGGCGCGCAGGAAGCTCGGTCGTTCCGTTCCGCACGTGCTCCTTCTGCACGCCAACTCCCTGGTCGAGGACTCTCTCGACGAGCTCCTTCTCGCGCTTCGAAGCCTGGCCGTCGAGTTTGTGCCCCTCGAACAGGCGCTTGCCGACCCGGTCTACTCCAAGTCTGATCGGTACGTAGGAGCCAAAGGAATCTCCTGGCTCTACCGCATGGAGCCGCTCACCATCGACGACGTGCGCTGGGACGATGACGAGGCGACCAGGATCCGAAACACTCTGGACCGCGCGCTGGCGGAGCGGCACCCCGAACGTGACGCAACCCGCGTCTCGTCGCTCCCCGTCGGTGACTGGAGTGACCCCGCGCTGCGAGAGAGGCTCGAGCAGGCCGGGAGCTCCGAGCGTCTGCACTCGATCCTCTTGTGGCACAAGGACCACCTCGTTCTCGAGGCGTACTTCAACGGGGTCGACGAAGTAACGCCGGCCAATCTCAAGTCGGTGACCAAGTCGATCACCGCGCTGCTGTTCGGCCCAGCCCTGGAGCGCGGTTGGATCGAAGGCCTCGGCGATCCGGTGGGCGCCTATCTGGAGGACCACGGCGAACGAGCTCCCCGCTCCATCACTCTGGAGTCCCTCCTGACCCTGTCCAGCGGCTTGGTACCCGTGCCCTACGGCGTCGTGCAACAGCAGGACGACTGGGTCCGTTCGGTGCTCGAGGCCGGCGTCTCGCAAGACCGAGTCGGTGTCTTTCGCTACGACACGCCGGTGCTGCAGCTGCTCACCGCCGCGCTCGAGAAGAGCTCGGGAGCGACGGCGACCGAGATCGCCAATGACACGCTGTTCGCCTCGACCTCCGAGCGCATTCCCTACTGGCGCACCGATCCCCAAGGCATCGCCTTCGGCGGCAATGACGCTTACCTGACTCCGCGCGGCATGCTCTTTCTGGGCCAACTGCTTCTCGGACACGGCTCGGTGAACGGCGAGCGCATCCTGAGTCGCGAGTTCGTCGACGCCGCCACGGCCAACCGGATCGTCCCGCCCACCAAAGCCATCAACCACGGCACGCTCCCCGTGCGCGGGTACGGTTACCTGTGGTGGCTGGTCAAGATCGGCGGAGAGCAAGCCGTCGCCGCCGTCGGACATGGAGGCCAGATGATCTTGGTCGTGCCCTCCCGAGAGACGGTCGCCGTGGTCACCTCCCGCTGGCCCATGGCGTCGTCCCGCGAGCACTATCAGCACGTGACGCGAACGCTCGAGGACGTCTTCCTACCGAGCCTCTGGGAGGAGGAATAGTGGCCCCGGACCGCCTCTGCCAGAGGGAACGCGAACGCCACCGGACCGACTAGTTGCCCGAGCAGTCCGCCAGGTCCTCGCCGATCTCCAACGACGCAGCCCAGACCTCGTTGAGCTCCTGAAATCGGCAGTAGCAGTCGCGCGCCAGCTCCTTCTCCTGCCAGCTCTCGGCAAGTCGTGCACTCTGCAACCAGATGCGATCCCAGTCCGGTGCCAGCTCGTGAGCCTCGCGCAGCATCCTGAGCGCTGCGCTCCGCCCTTCGGACGACTCGGCCCGGCGCGCTCGAAACAACAGAACGCGCGCGCGGTGCGCGTCGTACATCCGGCGCAACTCCTCCACCGCTCGTCCTTGCTCGTAGTCGACGCGTAGATCGAGGTCGACGGGCCAGCCATCCGGGGTCGCCACGCGCAGGGCCGCCGAGGTCACACCGATCGTCTGGCCACCCGCCGCATGCCCCGCCTCGAGCGCTGCCAGCAAGCGATCGGCGAGTGTGCCGCGCTCTGAGGCGAACGTCGTCCACAGGGCGTCGATGACGTCTTCCGACACCAAGCCGTTCCCCTGTACCGAGACGAGACTCTCAGACCCTCCCGTGCGATGACCGGCCCACGAGTTGGTCTCGCCGCCGGTGTGGGCCGCTGCCCCTCCCGCAAACCGCACGAGGCCCACCTGCCGAAAGGCGAGACCCAACCCGTCGTCGAACGCTTCGCCAACGGTCAACGCGGAGCGCAGCGCGACGTCCGCAGCGTCACCACGTTCGAGTGCAGCCAAAGCTGCTTCGGCGTGCAGAGGGTTGGTTTCGAACTGCGACACTCCAGCTCCGACGAGTGCCCGCGCAAACGGCACCGAGGATCCAACCGCAAGGTTGTGGGTCGCTACCGCGACCACGCAGGCGCCGGTCGTTCGGTCGCAGGCTGCGATCGAGTAGGTGGCGTGCGCCACATCGCACACCGCCACGAGCACGGCGCACAGCAAGGCTCGCCGAGCCACGGCGAGTGGCCTTCGGAGTCTCGGCTTCTGACAGGGTGTCTTCTGGAGCAGGGACGTGCGGGCAATTAGGCAACTCACGACGAAGCGTTACGCACCCTGTCCCTCCGAGTTGCAGACGTCGTGCCCGCGGCTAACTCGCCCCGCCTTCGAGCGTGTCCTTGACGAGACGCCAGACCGTGGGGTTGAAGCCCATGCCGAGATGCGAACCGCTGACCTCGATGTGCTCGACGTCCTCGCTGAAACGATCGATCGCCGCCGGCCAGCTGACGATGGCGTCGCTACGGCTGTAGATCGCCGTGATCGGCTGGCGAATCGGCTTCGCCTCGCGCTTCTCGATCTCCCGCTCGATCCAGTCGAGATCCTGGCCGCGCTGGCGGAAGACGCTGGCGGCCGCCGTGTACTTGGGGCCACCGACGACCGGCGAGCCCAGCGTGATCACACGATCGACGAGGTCCGGCAGCTCGCGCGCTGCCTCGCGA
This sequence comes from Acidobacteriota bacterium, assembly GCA_039026915.1. Lineage (GTDB taxonomy): Bacteria > Acidobacteriota > Thermoanaerobaculia > Multivoradales > Multivoraceae > JBCCLJ01. The sequence continues at coordinate 111 of JBCCLJ010000340.1, read as the reverse complement.
GCGAGGTAGCCGCCGAGGCTCCAACCGAGGAGCGTCATCGGCTCCTCGAGCTCGTGGGAGCGCGTCTCGACGCGCTCGATGAGTCGCTCGCAGAGAAGCACGACCGCCGCC
>JBCCLJ010000339.1:0-5311 GCA_039026915.1 Acidobacteriota bacterium | reverse complement strand
GGGCTGTGGGCCCTCGATCCGGAGAGCGGCACGCTCGATCTCTTCAATCACACGCCGTCGGGTGCCTTCTCTCCTTTCGTCGATTCGTACGGCCGCGTCGTGTTCACGCGCTGGGACCATCTCCAGCGCGATCAGCAGGCCGACGCCGATGCCGCTTACGGCAGCTCGACGCATGGCTCGTTCGATTACGCCGACGAGAGCGCCGGCGCCGCGCGGAGGTCGCGCGCCGAAGAGCTCTTCCCCGAGCCGCGCCGGGCGCGACAGGATCTGTTGCAGGGCACACCGCTCGAAGGGCATTCGTTCAACCACTTTCTGCCGTGGCAGATTCGTCAGGACGGCACCGAAGAGGAGATGCTGAATCACGTCGGGCGACACGAGCTCGTGAGTTACTTCAATCGAGTGCGCGGCGACGATCCCAACCTGCGGGAGTTCATCGCCAGCGTCTCAGGGCGCGCGAATGAGGAGTCCATTCTCAACCTGCTGCAGATGCGCGAGGACCCGACGCAGCCGGGCCGATACGTGGGCACCGACGCACCAGAGTTCCAGACGCACGCGTCGGGCCGCCTCGTCTCGTTCGAGGCCCCGGCGGGAGGGAACCCCGACGCGCTTCAGGTGACGTCGCTCACGCACCCTGACACGTTCGGCGTCACTCCCGAGGGCAGCTCTCCGAGCGCTGATCACTCGGGTCACTACCGCGACGCTCTACCCCTCTCCGACGGTCAGCTGCTGGCGGTGCACGCCGACGAGACGCGGCGCGCTCAGAACACCGGTACGCGAGCAGCACCGCAGGCTCGCTACGACTTCCGGCTGCGTCTCCTGCAGTCGGCGGGCAATGGCTATCTCGAAGCCGGCGCGTCTCTGACCGGCGGTATCGAGGCCGACGTGTCCTACTGGGATCCGGACGTTCGCGTCCGCTACGAGGGGCCGCTCTGGGAGCTCGATCCCGTCGAAGTCCGAGCCCGACCGGCTCCGAACGAGTCGCCTGCCTTTGTGGCCCAGCCCGAGAGGGACGTCTTCGACGAAGAGGGGGTCGACCCGGTGCGGTTCGCCGACTGGTTGAAGGACCACGACCTGGGTCTGCTCGTCGTGCGCGACGCCACCGCCCGCGACGGTGCCGATCGGCAGCAGCCCTTCAATCTGCAAGTGCCTGGAGGGCGTGGCACGGTGGGTGCCGAGGGCACCGTGTACGACATTACTCACTTGCAGCTCTACCAGGGCGATCGAGTTCGTGGCTACGGCGGCCGCTCCAATCCCGGTCCAGGCCGTCGCGTTCTGGCGCGTCGGCTGAACCACGCAGAGGCCGTCTCCAGCAACCCGACCGCCGCCGGCGGGCCCCCAGCCTCGGTGGAGATTCACCCTGACGGCTCCGTTGCGGCCTTCGTGCCCGGGGAGCGGGCGCTGGCCTGGCAGACGACGGCGCCCGACGGCACGCCGGTCGTACGCGAGCGCGTCTGGGTCACGGTGCAGCCCACCTGCGACGGCTGCCACGGCGTCAACACCGCGAGCCAGTCGGGCGCCGATCTCTCGATGCAGAAGCCCGAGGCGCTGCGCACGCTCTTGCGCCACTGGTTGACGACTCGTCAGGATTTCTTTCGCGACTCGTTCGAGAGTGGAGACTCGGGTCGCTGGTCCGCCTCAGTTCCCTGAGGTGGAGCCGTTCCTGCGTCCAGGAGCGCACGGCGCGCCCGCGGTGAACACGAGGGTGCAGGGGGTCTTCGGGGTACTGTGAGCGACATGCGCCCCCTCCGACTCCGGACCTCGACGCAACCCCGAGCGGTTGCGACTCTGCTTCTCCTCTGCGGCGTGGGAAGCGCGCTGCAGTCTCAACAACTCGACGAGGTTCTCAGGCAGCACGTCGATGAGCTCGCTTCTCCTGGGGCCGTCGTTGCTGTGCTTCGCAACGGCGAGCTTTCGACGTTCACGTCCGGTTGGCGCGGCGAAGCGCAGAGCGAGCCCATCGAGGCGGACGACCGTCTGCGATTCGGGAGCGTCAGCAAGCTCTTCCTGGCGGTCGTCCTTCTGCAGCTCGTCGAAGAGGGTCGCCTCGACCTCGACGCGCCGATCGCCAGCTACGTCAATGGAGTGCCCCAGGGAGAGAGGATCTCGCTGCGCATGCTCGGAGGCCATCGGTCGGGGTTGACGGATCCCATTCGGCACCTCCCCTTTCACGTGAGGCTCGCCGCGGATCCACAGCACCTCTGGACCTCCGAGGAGCTGCTCGATTTCACTTTCGCGCAGGAGCAGGCAGCCGAGCCGGGCGAGAAGTTCTCGTACAGCAACATCAACTCGACGCTGCTGAGCCGCGTCGTCGAGAAGGTGACCGGCCGGAGCTATCGAGAAGAGATTCGCCGACGGATCCTCGAGCCGCTCGGACTGCAGACGATCGGCTTCACCCACAGTGGGTCGCCCTCGGTGAAGCCCTCGGTGCGCGGCTACCGTCACGGCAGGGCCAAGGATCCTGTCGGCTACGGTGACGTCTGGTTCGACGCGTCCGAGTGGAGCGATTCCTGGGCCGGTGCGGGAGCCGGCATCGCGGGAACTGCAGCGGACCTCGCGCGCTTCGTCGAAGGGCTCTTTGGCGGCGATCTGGTCTCCGCCGGAGCTCTCGAGACGCTGCGCGGTGAAGGCGACTATGGCTTTCAGTGCATGCGCGTAGACACCCCGCTGGGCCCTGCCTGGGGACACAACGGCGATGTACCGGGCTACAGCGCGTCGGCGTTCTACATCCCGCAGACGAGGACGGCACTGGCCGTTCTGGCGAACCTCTCGAACGAGAAGGACGGCAGTTCGCCGGCTTCGAGGATTCGCGACGCACTCTTCGAGGCGCTCGCCACGAAGAACTAGTCAGTACTGGAGACGCCCCGTGCGCCTCGAGGTCGCGGCGCGTGGAGGGAACTCCTGACGGAGGCCCTTAGTTGGCCGTCGAGGCCCACTCCAGGTCGCCGCGCAGCTTGGAGACCCAGGCATCGATGCGAGCGAGCGTCTTCTCGCCTTCGTTGTCGTTGTCGATGCCCAGGCCCACGAACTCGTTCCCCGACTCCATCAGAGCGCGGGATTCGATGAAGTCGTAGTCTTCCGACGGCCAGGTGCCGACGAGGCTCGCCCCAAGCTCTGAGAACTTCTCCCAAAGGATGCCCAGCGAGTCGAGGAAGTTGTCGGGGTAGCCGGAGCTGTCGCCGGCGCCGAAGAACGCCACCCGAGTTCCCGAGAAGTCGAGCCCGTCGAGCTTGGGAAAGTTGACGTCCCAGTCGTCCTGGAGCTCACCGATGTACCAGGTCGAGGCTCCAACCAGAAGCACGTCGTACTCCTGGAGCGTCTCGACACCCGAGGCACGAACGTCGAGCAGGTCGTGCTCGCGGTCCTTCAGCAACTCCGAGATGCGTCGCGCAGCGTCCTCCGTGTTGCCGTCGTTGCTGCCGAAGACAATGGCGATTCGTTCCATTCCTGACCTTCCGATGCGTTCTTGAGGCGGTCCCGGCGGGACCTCGGTTGGTGATGCTGTGGCGTTGAGCCCCGCCGATTGTCATCCAGGGGTCAAAAGGACCCTGTTCCGGGCGAGCTTCGTGCCGTCGAGGTGCTGGATGGGCCAGTATCCAGGGCCTTCAGGCTTTCGGTTCAGACAGTCGAGTGGTTTCGAATCACCTCTAGGAAGGTCTCCGAGAGGTCCTTCAGCTTCGCCGCGCCGACACCGTGGACGTCGGAAAAGGCCATGGTCGTCGTCGGTGCCTTCTGTGCCATGTCTTCCAGCGAGCGGTCGCTGAAGATCACGAAGGCCGGCACCTCGCGCTCTTTGGCCAGCTCGAGGCGACGCTGCTTGAGCGCGGCGAGAAGCGTGCGCTCCTCGCTCGAGAGATTCGCGGCTTCGCGGGGCGTAGCGCCGGAGCGGCGCTTGCGCGCCTTGGCGACCACGTCAGGGCGGTAGTGGAACTCGATCTCGCCCTCGTAGAGCGCACGGCTGCGCGGTGTCGTCTTGAGACCACCGTAGCCCTCGATGTCGATGCGGAGGAAGCCGGCGGCGACCAGCTGTCGCGCGATGGAGCGCCACTCGGCGGCGCTGTGCTCGGCGCCCGTGCCGTAGCTGGGCAGCTGGTCGTGATTGGCCGAGAAGATCTTCTCGGATTCGCTTCCGCGCAGGATGGCAATGAGATGGGCGACGCCGTAGAGCTCACCGCTCTCGCGGATCGCACGCAGGAGCTTTTTGGCCGGCTCGCTGCCGTCGAGGAGCTCGACCGGGTTGAGGCAATTGTCGCAGCTGTCGCAGCGCCTTTCAGGATCGCTGCTCCACGTCTCGTCACCGAAGTAGCCGAGGAGCACCTGCCGACGACAGCGTGGCGTCTCGCAGTAGCCGACGAGTGCGTCGAGACGCTTGTGCTCTCGCCGCTTGCGATCGCGATCGCTCTCCTCCTGGTCGATGAACATGCGGCGCGTTCGAAGGTCCTGGAGGCCGTAGAGCATGTGCGCATCGGCGGGTGCTCCGTCGCGGCCGGCGCGGCCGATCTCCTGGTAGTAGGCCTCGACGCTGCCCGGGAGGTCCGTATGAAAGACGAAGCGAACGTCCGGCTTGTCGATACCCATGCCGAACGCGATCGTCGCGACGATGATGATGCCGTCCTCCGTGAGAAAGCGATTCTGATTCTCGGCCCGGTCTTCGCTGCTCATGCCGGCGTGGTACGGCAGGGCGCGGTAGCCTTGGGTCTCGAGGAACGCCGCGGCTTCCTCCGTCTTCTTGCGCGACAGGCAGTAGACGATGCCACTCTCCGGCTCGGGGCTCTCGCGACTCTCGAGGAAGCGCAGGAGCTGATCCTTCCAGCCGCTCTTGAGCTCGACGGCGAGGCTGATGTTCGGCCGATCGAAGCCGGCGACGAAGGTGCGCGGCGCTCTGGCAAAGAGCTTCTCCGCGATGTCCTTGCGTGTGACGGCGTCGGCCGTCGCGGTGAAGGCGCCGAGCGGAACGCGAGGAAAGTGCTCCTTGAGCTTGGCCAGGTCGGCGTACTCGGGCCGGAATGCGGGGCCCCACTGCGAGATGCAGTGCGCTTCGTCGATCGCGATGAGGCGCACGGGCAGCTTGCCGAGCGCCGCGAGCATGCGCCCGGTCATCAAGCGCTCGGGCGACAGATAGAGCAACGGCACTTCGCCCGCGGCAACGCGGCGCCAGGCGACGACGTTGACGTCGCGCTCGCGCGAGGAGTTGATCGTTTCGGCAGGCACGCCTGCAAGACGCAGTGCAGCGACCTGGTCCTCCATGAGCGCGACGAGCGGTGACACGACGACCGTCAGGCCGCCGAGCGCAAGGGCGGGCACCTGGTAGCAG
>JBCCLJ010000338.1:0-5331 GCA_039026915.1 Acidobacteriota bacterium | reverse complement strand
CACGAGGCCCCTGAGAGACCTTCACCGCTTGAAGCGTGCGTTCGGTGTCCGGTTCCAGGTCGAGGGCCTCCGGGCGGACCGTGAACCTCTCGCCGAGGCCTCGAAAGAGATCCCGCTGGAGTGGCTCGAAGACTCAGAGACCGTCGCCACCACCGAGTCTCCCAGTGCGTCCAAAGAGCTGCCTGCCGAAGACTCGCGACGAAAGATCGAGGAGCGCGGCGGCGCGTGAGCTCGGACCGCTGGCTCACTGCCCCAGGCAGGACACCCCGTTCAGGGGCCGCAGCAGAGATCGTCGGATCGGTGCTTCGTCGCCTGAGGCGTCGCCAGCTGGCTACGCTGGGCGCCAAGGCTTGCCGTCGGACGAGCGAAAGAAATCAGCGAGGAGCAGCAGAGGACGCTCCTTCTCTCGAGGCCACGAGTGCTTCGGCCAAACGCTCTTGAGTCGGACACTCGTAAGCGCGGTCCTTCTATGAAGCGGCTGGCGGTCTCAAGAGCCGCCAGCAGCTCGCACCTCGGGAGCAGAGGTGCGTCGCGAGCTGTCGAGTATCTGGAATACATTCAGCCTATTGTTCGGCGTCAGGCGCACTTGAGTCAGCCGGGGCGCTCGCGAACTAGGACTCCCGAAAGGAGTACTCCGAGCCTTGCGCAAACCGGTCACGGCTCGCCGAAGGCTACGGTGCCTGAACGAGCCGATCGGCCGCGTTGGTCATCCAGGCGGGAACCATGACCTGGGCACTCAGTTCTTTCAGTTCCCTGCACACGTCGATCGCTTCGGGCTCTCGCCCGCGACTCTTCAAGAGCGCCGCCAGGTGCAGCAATGCCAGCGGCTTGCTCAAGCCCGGAGACCGTCCTTCGAGCCACTCGGAGAGGACCCAGTCAGGAGAGACGAGACGGTCGAGAGTGGGTACCGCAACGTTGCGGACGACTCGCGCCAGCTCGCTCGCGGACTCGAGAGAGTCCACGGCAGTCCACTCCTCGATGCATGCTCCGCGCAGCCCCCACAACCGCTGCCGCCAGTGAGCGTCGCTAATCGAAGGCGAGTGCAGAACCCGCCGCCCTAGAGTCTCGGGGATCTCAGGAAAGTAGCTGCCCAACTCGATCTTCACCAAGGGCACTCAACCGTACTTCGCCTGCTCTTGAAAGCCTGAAGGATGGCGAAGCCCTCCGAACTCACCTTCACGAAGGTGCCGCGAGATCCCTTGTAGCCTTGGAGATCTCGGTGCATTTGCTGCACGAGCGCGTTGAATGGGATCTCTTTCATTTGCGTCCGTCTCGATGCCATTGTGCGAAGGCCAGCGAGACCTGCGGCAGAACTGCACAGCTGAACTTGCTACTCATGAGGCAACCTTCCGCCAACGCCCAAGCATCCGACTCATCTCGAGGCCACGAGCGCTTCGAGCTCCTCAGCCAGATCGGACTGAGCTGCGCGCAGAGAACTGACGAGGTCGCCTCGCGATCTGAGAAAGACGAACCGGCGGGCGTCATCGAGGGCGCCCTGCCAGCGTTGACGTACCCAGGATCCGAGACTCCCGATCACCGGGAGTGCGGCGGCGACACCGAGAGTCCACCAGAGACCGAACGCGAGACCGACAGCCACGCACCAGAGCAAGAGCCAGAAGGCGTTCAGCAGGAGTCCCAGTACGAGCTTGTGCGTCGCCAGCTCGGTCTCGTTGGGAGACGTGCGAGCAGCGAGCCTCCCTGTCAGAGAGTTCGGAATCCGAAACAGGAGCCAGCCCAAGGCGGCAAACAGAAGCATCGGCAAACCGAGCAAGTAGAGCCGACGCGCGGCCCAGGCCGCGGCGACGCGGGCCTGAGTGCGCGACAGGAGGCTCCGAGGGGTCAGCGAGAAGCGTTCGAGGCGGTCCACGTGCTCGCGAAGTCGCTCGACCAGGAGTTTTGTCGGCACATCTCCGCTCTCCCGCGCACTGCGCAGGAGGTCCGTAGCGATCGCCAGTCTGCGCACGCGCTCCTCTTCGGTAGCCTCGACCCGAGGGCCGTCGCCTCTCTCGGTGCTCCAGATCTCGACGGCTCCTTCGACGAGGGGACGGTCCTGCCAAGTCTCAAGATTGACCGTGACGCGTCGCAGCTCCTCGTCGATTCTTCCGGTGAGCTCTCGGACCGCGTCACGGTCCTCTGCTCCACGGCCTGCGAGATCCGCCCACTCCACTGGTGATCCCATGACCACCGCGGCAGAAGAGCGAAAGACCTCCTTGGAGCGAAAGACGAGACCGACGGGCACGATAGGAAAGCCACGACCGGTCTTCTTCGCCGCCGCGAGAGCCATGCGAGCCGCCCCGGTCCGGAGCTCGCTCATCGACGGTTCGCTGTGACTCCGTCCCTCGGGAAACAAGCCGATCGCCGAGCCGGCCTCGAGGGCCTCCTCAACCGCTCGAAACATCGAGTCGTTGCCACCCATGGCAGCGGGATCGTCGACGCGTCGGTACACCGGAATCGCCCCGGCCGACTTGACGATCCAGGCGACACGCCAATCGTCGAAGAGAGGCGCTTTGGCCAAGAAGCGCACGCGGCGCCCGGCGGTCGCCAGCACGAGCGCCGGGTCGAAGAGTGAATTCGGATGATTCGCGACGAGCAGGACCGGCCCGGTCTTCGGAGGCCGCGGTCCTTCGACCCGCAGGCGATAGAACGAGCGCGTGGCAGCTTGAGCTATCCAACGGAGCATTTCAGGGTCCCTCTCATGGCTTTTCCGTCGGCAACAGAGTTGCACACCTCGTGCCGGGGAGGTCGCAGGGTGGTCGAGGAAAAGGCTCGATTGCCCGCCCTAACACCCCTTGCCCCCCGAGAACGACCAGATCTACAGTACAGACGGTGCGCACACCAGTACATTCGAGGAACACGCCATGAACATCAAACAGCGCCGCTTTGCGGAGGCCGTCGCCGAGCTCCCCTACTGCAATCCCTTCCTGCCGGAGCGCGTCGAGTACGAGCGGCAAGCCCTGGGTGAAGACTTCGTCGAGCACGGCGTCGTCTGGCACTTCGCCACGGAAGACGAGAATCCGAACGTCGTGGAGATCGATGCCCGCCTCGAGCCAATCTTCGAAGAGCTGCGCGAACTGATCCTGCGCGGTGAGCCGACGGCCGAGGACCGCCGCCTCTACCGTGACGTCGGCTTCTACGTCCTCTACTACCGTTACCAGGAGCGTCTCCGGCGCATGCTGCTCAGCGAGACGCCAGAAGGCCGACGCTCGGCCCCGTTCTTCGACGAGTTCGCCGCCGACGCATCACGCATCCTGCTGGACCCCGACCTCGGACTCGAAGACCGGGTTGCACCCGAGGTCGCCTTCGCCTGGTTCTACCAGGCGCGGCGGGCCTTTCAGTTCATCCATCGCTCGATCATCGGCGGCTCCATGCCGACGGCGAAGTTGCGTGCTGCCGTCTGGGAGTCCGTCTTCACGCGCGACATGAGGCGCTTTCGCCGCTCTCTCTACGAGCGCATGGGCGACTTCACCACGCTGATCACCGGACCCTCAGGCACCGGCAAGGAGCTCGTCGCGCGAGCGATCGGGCTCTCTCGCTACATCCCCTTCGATCCGATACGGCGCGAGTTCACGGAGGACTACCGCGAAGCCTTCTACGCGCTCAACCTCTCCGCGCTGTCACCGACGCTCATCGAGTCGGAGCTCTTCGGTCATCAGAAGGGGGCCTTCACGGGCGCCCTGAGCGACCGGGCCGGCTGGTTCGAGGACTGCCCCCCGCTCGGTGCCGTCTTTCTCGACGAGATCGGAGAGATCGACGAGTCGATTCAGGTCAAGCTCTTACGAGTTCTCCAGACGCGTACCTTCCAACGGCTCGGCGACACCACTGACCGGCTCTTTCGCGGCAAGCTGATCGCGGCGACGAACCGCAACCCGCACGACGAGATGCAGGCCGGTCGGATGCGGCAGGATTTCTACTATCGCCTGTGCTCCGACCTCGTCAGTACTCCCTCTCTCAGTGAGCAGTTGCAGGACGCGCCCGAGGAGCTCGAGAACCTGGTCCTCAGCGTGGCCGCGCAGACCGTCGGCCGGGACGAGGCGGAGAGTGTGGCTCTCGAAGTCCTCGACTGGGTTGCCCGAGAGTTGGGTCCACGCTACGCCTGGCCAGGCAATTTCAGAGAGCTCGAGCAGTGCGTGCGCAACGTGATCGTTCGCGGCGCCTACTCACGACCCACCGCCAGCGAGCCGGAAGACGACCTCTTTGCTCCGCTGCGCTCATGCAACCTGTCGGCCGAGGAGCTGCTGAACTGGTACACCACGCTCGTCTATCAGCGAGAGGGTTCGTATCTCGCAGCATCGCGCGCCTTGGAGATGGACCGACGCACCGTCAAATCTCGAGTCGACGAAGACCTTCTGCGCCGCTTCGAGGGCAGTCACTGACGTGAGCAAGGTTCGGTGAGAAAAGGGCGTCTCCTCTACCTGAAGGAGATGCCCATGACACCACCCAAACGAGCCCGCCAGACTTCGCAAACGCTCGACCACACACAGAATCGCGAGTGCTCCCTCGAAGAGGAGCTCCCAGGATCGGGCGCGCTGCTCGGATGGCACGCGCCGGCGCCGCGGCGGCAGGCGGGTCCACGACCCAGCATCACACCTCGCCAACGGGAGGCTCTCCGCAGAGAGGGACTCGAGCTGGCCTCTCGATCTGGACCTTTCGAGTGGGCCGACGTCGCCTGGGACCTCTGCGACGAAGGCCGCCCAGAGGCGGCTGCGGAGTTCTGGCGAGCGGTGCTCGAGCTGTACGACTGCGACGCTCGCGTGCATCTCCACTACGCGGACAGCCTTCAGGAGGCGGGCCGCACCGAGGCCGCCTTGAAGGTCGCCCAGAGCGGCTACGAGCTGGCCCCGGACCTCTTCGAGTTCCAGGAAGCCGTGCTCGACCTGCTCTTCGCCCTCGGGCACGACGAGACCGACTTCGAGTGGCAGGAACCGGTACCTTCGGTGGTGCGGCTCGACACGGCAACGCGGGAGCGCATTCGACGACACCTGGTCGAAGAGGGCGAGTGCGACCTGTTCGATCTACGGTACACCCTCTTCGACGACGAGTTCCTCTGCTTCGATGTCGAAGAGCTCGCTTGCGACCTGGAGCGGAACGAGGACTTCGAGGTTTGCCGCTTCGAGGGTGCCGCGTACGTCTCGCTTCGCGCCGCACACCCTCTCGGTTGACGCCTTGACGCGCCTGGCTCCCGAACCGGTTACCTCACACCGATCGGAGGCCAAGGCTGCGCAGCGGCCCCCGAGGAGAGCGGCCCGGAAGCCCTGCGACCAGAGCCGCTGCGTTTGAGGTTAGCTCGCAAGCACTCCAGGACAGCGACTGCCGTAGACTCCGGTCACCCCT
>JBCCLJ010000337.1:0-5334 GCA_039026915.1 Acidobacteriota bacterium | reverse complement strand
GCGCTGGCGGCGTCACGGCTTGCGAGCTGGTCGGATTCTGATCGCGGTCCGCGCCAGGCCGATCGCGGCGCTCTGGGATCGAGGGGCGTTGGGGGCTCCCGCCGCGACGAGCGAACGCGCACGGCGCTCGTGATCGCCGAGACCTGCCTCGCAGTCACTCTGGTCACGGGCGCCGCGCTTCTCCTGACGAGCTATCAGCGCCTGCAGCGAGTCGACATGGGCTTCTCAGCCGACTCCGTCGAGGCGCTCGTGCTGAGCCCACCGGCGGGGACCGCTGACGAGCAGCGCGCCTTCTTCGACGAGCTTGTGCAGCGCACGCGCGCCCAGCCGGGAGTCCGCTCGGCCGGCATTGCTTCCATCACACCGCTCAGTGCCGGTCGTCAAATGCAGGGCGTTTACTTCGAGCGCACTGAGCTTCAGGAGCTCGATCCGGAGAGCGATCGCTATTCGGCCCACTACCAGGTCGCCAGCGACGGCTTCTTGGAGACGCTCGAGATTCCGTTGCTTGCCGGAAGACGCTTCGACGAGAGTGATCGCAACCCGAGCGCGCGCACGGCTCTCGTCAACGAAACGGTCGCCCAGGAGATTCGCAATCTCGGTTTCGAGCCCCTGGGCCTACGCTTCGATCTGGGAGAGCAGGGTTTGGCCCCCGGCACCTTCGAGATCGTCGGTGTGGTCGGCTCCATTCAGCAGTCGCGCCTGCAGGACGCACCGGTGCGGAGGATCTACTTTCCGTTCCATCAGACGCCGCGGGCGCAAATGAGGCTCTTCGTACAGAACGAGCTGCAGACGAGCTTGCTGCCCGTTCTGCGCGACATCGTGGGCCAGATCGACCCGCAGCTCCCGGTGCTCGCCAGCTTCCGCATGGACGAGCTCAGGCAACGCGCACTCGCCGAGCCGCGCTTCTACGCTCAGATGATCGGCGCGTTCGCTGGCATCTGTTGGCTGCTCGCTCTCCTCGGCCTCTACTCTTCGCTCGGCGCGCTCGTGGCGAACCGGCGGCGCGAGGTCGGTCTGCGACTGGCGCTCGGCGCCACGGAGCAGCGCATCCTCCGAAGTATTCTGGGGCGGGGCCTGATGCTGGTCCTGGTGGGCACGGCGATCGGCCTGCTCTTGTCCCTGTTCGCCACGCAGGCGATGACGAGCTTTCTCTTCGGCGTCGAGCACCAGGACGCCACGGTGTACCTGACCGTTGGCGTCGTCGCCTTGGCCGCCGGGCTGCTGGCCAGTCTCGTCCCAGGACGTCGGGCCATGAAGGTCGAGCCGGCCATCGCTCTGGCCGATTCTTCCGACTGAGCGCAGCGGTCGTCGGTCGGGGCCCGACCGGGCCCCGCTCTTCGTGTACCGTCGTCGTCGGCGAGCGGTCATCGATGTCACACTGTTGCTGTGAGTGAGTCTCGAGCTCTCCCCGGAAGCCAACGGAGGAACAGCCCCGATGGTCCACCTCGACAGACGACAGCTATTGATCGCCGGAGGATCTCTCTTGGGAGTATCCCTGGCTTGCGCCAACGGTCAAAGGAAGTCGCCGATGCTCTTCGAACCCAACCGCGAAAGCCTGCAGACGCATGCGGTGCCCGCCTGGTTCAAGGACGCCAAGTACGGGATCTTCATCCACTGGGGCCCCTACTCGGTGCCGGCGTTCGCTCCCGCTTCGGAAGCGCTTGCCGGTGCGAGCCCGGACCCGGCGAACGGCTTCCGATTCAACCCCTACGCCGAGTGGTACCTCAACACGATGCAGTTCGAGGACAGCCCGACGGCCGAGTTCCATCGCGCCACCTACGGCGACGCCTCATACGACGACTTCGGCGGCGCCTTCAACGAGTCGTTGCAAGGGTGGAACCCGGACGAGTGGGCCCGCGTCTTCCAGCGCTCCGGCGCTCGCTACGTCGTGCTGGTGACCAAGCATCACGACGGCTTTCTCCTGTGGCCGAGCGCCACCCCCAACCCGCACAAGCCGAATTGGGGCACGACGCGCGACGTGGTGGGCGAGCTCGCTGAGGCGGTACGCGCGCAGGGCCTGCGCTTCGGCACCTACTATTCGGGCGGCATCGACTGGACCTTCAAGCACCGGAGGATCGGTGGCCTGGCGGACCTCTTTGCCAACGTCCCCACCTCGGAGAACTACCCGGCCTACGCCAACGCGCACTATGCCGAGCTCATCGAGCGCTACCGGCCGGACTACCTATGGAACGACATCGGCTACCCCAGCGACGCCGATGCCTTCGGCGTGCTGGCGGACTACTACAACGCCGTCCCCGAAGGCCTCACCAACGACCGCTGGATGACGCCGGACGGAGTGGCCCACCTGGAGGCGTCGGCGCAGCCCGAGGGGGTCGACGGCATGATTCCGCCGGAGCCACCGGTCTGGGACGTGCGCACCCCGGAGTACAGTCAGATCCGTCAGCTTCTGCCCTTCGACTGGGAGTCGACGCGCGGTCTCGGCAGGTCGTTCGGCTTCAACCGCAACGAGGGCGAAGACGACCTGCTCGCCGCCGATGAGATCGTCACCATGCTGGTCGGTTCTGCGGCCTTTGGTGGCAACGTGCTGTTGAATACGGGACCGCGCGGAGATGCGCAGCTCGATCCTCTGCAGGTCGAGCGACTGCTCGAAGTCGGCGCCTGGCTCGAGAGCCGCGGGCGCACGTTCCAGGACACGCGTGCAATCTCGCTCCCCGAGCGCACCGCCGGAGAGATCGCCGTGGGCGCCGTCGAGAACGACGACGAGCTCATCGTGCACCTGCTCGGCACGCCTCAGGATCCGAGGGTCGAGGTCGAGCTGCCGCCCGTCAACGTCGAAGAGGCTTCGTTGTTGGGGGGTGAGAACGCTGATGCCGCAGTGCAGGAAGGAAAACTCGTGCTCGCTCCCGAGCGGTGGCCGGACTCGCCGATTCAGACGGTCGTCCTTCGCAAGAGCACCTAAGGCGCTCCGAGTTCTCTTTGGCGGGGGCTAGCGTGTCCAGGCGCCGCTGGCGTTGCTCTCGTAGCCCAGGCAGCGGTAGGCGGCGTCGACGAGCGACTGGCCGCGTTCGTTGAGCAGGATGCCTTCGCCCATGCGGTTCATCGCGTAGCCGAAGCTGAGCTGCGCCTCGGGATCGGCGAAACCGATCGATCCACCGGCGCCGACGTGACCGAAGGCTGCGTCCGAGAGCACGACGGAGTCTGTCGAACCGTTCTTGCGGCCCCGGTTGTCCATCGTCTTCATGAAGCCGAGAGCGAAGCGAGACGGCACGAGCAGCGTGGCGTCTTCATGCGTCGCCATGGACACCCGCGCCATTTGCGCTCGCGTTTCCGCGTCGATGAAGTCGTCGCCGGCGTTGGCAAACGGTGCGTACAGCCTCGCCAAGCCGCGCGCGTTGGAGATGCCCCCGCCGCCGCCGATTTCGGCCGCGTGGCAGGCCGGCGAGTTGGGGTCGAAGCCGCCGGTGTTCAGCAGCGCCATGGCCTGCAGGCCCTGCGGATCTTCGAGGATCGCCCGCTGGAACGGTGAGGGCTCGGCGGTCGGGTCGGGTCGCCAGGGGATCATCGGCGCGACGCGCGGCTCCTCGCTCTCTGGAAGTCCGATCCAGAAGTCGGCGCCGAGAGGCTCCGCCAGCTCTTCGCGAAAAAAGGTGCCGAGCGAGCGCCCCGACACGCGGCGCACCAGCTCCCCGACGGTCCAGCCGAAGTTGATCATGTGGTAGCCGTTGCGCGTGCCGGGGGGCCACCAGGCCTCCTCGCGCTCGAGGTGCCCGATCATCACGTCCCAGTCGCAGCAGTCACCGGGCGTCAGGGGCTGTCGCATCGCCGGTACACCGGCCGAGTGATCGAGCATCATGCGCACGGTGACGCCTTCCTTGTCCTTCTGCGCGAACTCGGGCCAGACGTCGGCAACGGGGGCGTCGAGGTCGAGCTCACCGCGGCTCACGAGGAGATGGGCGCAGAGGGCCACCGCTCCCTTGGTGCACGAGAAGACGATGCAGACGGTGTCCTCTTCCCACGGCTGCTTTCGCTCGGCGTCCTTGTGGCCTCCCCAGAGATCGACGACCGACTTGCCGCCGACGGTCATCGCGACGCTGGCGCCGACCTCGTCGCGCGCCGTGAAGTTCTGCTCGAAGACCTCGGCGACCGCTGCGAAATCGGGGTCAAAGGTGCCGTGCGTGATGTCGTTCATGGAGGTCCTCGTCGGTCAGCGCGGTGTGGCGACGGTCATCGCGACCGGCATCGTGAACATGTCCTTGCGCTCCACCTCCACCAACTCGAAGTCGGCCTTCTCGAGGATCTCCTCCAGAGGAATCGGCTGGCAGTCGACGATGTGCGGGAAGTGTTGATGCATCCAGCGGTAGGTCTTCTCGAGCACGCTCTCGCGCTCACCGCTCGGTACGGCCGCCATGGAGACCACGCCGAGACGTCCGCCCGAAGTCAGGACCCGGCGAATCTCCGCAAGAAGCGCCTCGCGCACGTCCGGCTCGAAGAGCTCGAAGGTGAAGCTGAGCGAGATAGCGTCGAACGCGCCGTCCTCTCCGGGCAGCGGCGGGGCCGGCTGCACCCGCAGGTCGACGCGGTCCGCGAGCTCCTTGCCTGCGAGGCGTTTGAGCGCGACATCGCGCATGCCTTCCGAGACGTCGACGCCGACGACGCGTCCGCTTGCACCGACGCTCTGCGCAAGAGCTGCCAGAGAGTGTCCGGTGCCGTAGCCGATCTCGAGCACGGTCTCGCCTTCCCGCACGGCGAGCAGTTCGAGTCCACGCTCGCGGTAGGTGTGCTCGCTGGCGTCGGAGAGGGCGTCGTAGGCGCCGCTGATGCGGTCGTAGAAAACGCGGGCGGAGTCGCTTTGGTCGGGCATGGCCCGAGGCTAGCCGATCTTTCGACGGTCGCGCTCGGCTCGTCCGTCAGGGAGCGACCGAGTAGGCGACGATCTCCTGTTGGTCGCGCAGGTAGATGCGTTCGCCGACGACGGTCGGTGCGGTCCACGAGGTGCTGCGCAGGGCTTCAATGCGTGCGCGCTCGGTCACGCCCTTGCGCGACAGGTCGAGCAGAGTCAGGTTGCCTCCCTCGTCGAGGGCGACCGTTCCGTGCGGCGTGCTGACGAAGTTGGCCTGGGTGTAGCCGCGCTTGCGCCACAGGATCTCGCCCGTCGCGACGTCGACGCCGGCGAGCACTCCGCCATCGCCACCGATCGCGGCGTAGGCGGTGTAGCCCTGCACGATCGAGTTCCAGCTGTGGGCCAACGACCGCCTCAAGGTCCACCACTGGAACTCGATCGTGCAGGGCGACACCGCCTACGCCGCGATCGGTGGCGATGGCGGAGTGCTCGCCGGCGTCGACGTCGCGACGGGCGAGATCCTGTGGCGCAAG
>JBCCLJ010000336.1:0-5356 GCA_039026915.1 Acidobacteriota bacterium | reverse complement strand
GGCGACGTCCTCGTCTCCCGACGCGGTACGAGCCTCGAAGACCTGCCACTCGGTGCCCGCCTCGTCGTCAGCACGGCGTCTCGACAACTCCAGCTCCAGCGTCAGCGGCGCGATCTCGAGATCGAGATCCGCTCGGTCGCGGTCGCGGAGCGCGCCTCTGCGCTTCTGGCCACGGGTGTCGACGCGGCAGTGGTCTCCGAGGCCGATCTGCTCCGCCGCGGCCTCGAACACGTCGTGGCGCAGCGGCTCCCGAGCCTCGTGCCGGCTCCGGGGCAAGGTGTGCTCGCCGTTCAGGTGCGCTCGGACGACGACTTTGCACGTCGTCTCGTGGGGCGTGTCGATCACCCGCCGACGCGGCGAGCCGTCGAAGCGGAGCTCGACGTCGTGAGACAGGCGCCCGACGGAGCACTCTGTGCTGCTCACGCCGTCGACTTCGACGGTGCGCTGCGTCTTGAGGCTCGTTGGCTCGACGGCGAGAGAGTCGTCGAAGCCCGGTCGGGACCCGCGAACGCCAGGCGGGTGATCGACGAGGTCTGCTCAAAGCTGCTCGGCTTCTGGACGAGCGCCGAAGCGACCGCGGGAGGCCAGCCATGAGCCGCCGCGGCACGGTCGCCCTCGTGGGAGCGGGCCCCGGAGACCCGGGACTGCTGACGCTTCGTGCACATGAGCTCCTTCGAGAAGCCGACGTCGTCTTCCTCGACCGTCTGGTCTCACCCGAGATCGTCGACCTCGTTCCCGCTCACGTCGAGCGCCACACGGTCGGCAAGACGGGTGGGCGGCCGGACCGAACGACTCCGCAACCGGAGATCCAGAGGAGACTGCTCGAGTTCGCACGCAGGGGACTCCAGGTCGTACGCCTCAAGGGCGGTGACCCTCTCGTCTTCGGGCGCGGCTACGAGGAGCTCGAATTCCTGCAGGAGGCGGGCATCGCCGTCGAGATCGTGCCTGGCGTGACGAGTGCGCTGGCGGCGATGGCCAGCGCACACATTCCGGCAACGCATCGGGGCATGTCGCGGAGCGTCTCGATCACCACTCCCGCACGCGCTCGCGGCCAGGCGCAACCTCTCGGCGGCCTCGACGCCGATACGGTTTGTCTGCTGATGCCCCTGGCGCGGATCGAGGAGCTTCGAGCGGAGCTGCTCCGGCGAGGGCGTTCACCGCGGACGCCCGCGGCACTGATCGAGCGAGCGACCTGGCCCGAAGAGCGCTGCATCCGCACCGATCTGGAGAGCCTCTCCCGAGTCGCGACGGAGCACGAACTGCGGTCCCCGACGCTGGTGGTCGTCGGCGACGTTGCGGCTCTTGCGGGAACCGGCGGCAAATCGCTGCGAGGCCGGCGCTTGCTGCTCACGCGTCCCCGTCGCCCCGCACGACGTCTCCGCAGCGCTGCTGCCGCACGTGGCGCGTCGGCCCACTGGTGTCCGCTGATCGACGTGCGGCCGCTTCCGCGAGCGATCTGGTCGACGAATCCCTCGCGTCTCGATCGGTGGGATTGGATCGCCTTCGCGTCACCGCACGGTGTGCGCGGATTCTTCGACGAGCTCGAGCGGCGCGGGCTCGACGCGCGTTCGCTCCACGCCAATCGCCTTGCCGTCGTCGGGCCCAAGACCGGCGACGAGTTGGCCAAGCACGGACTCGAGGCCGATCTGATCGCGACCCCCGCACGGGCGCACGCGCTCGTCCGTCAGCTGATCGAAGCGGACGGCGAACGTGTTCTCTTTGCCCGGGGCACGCTTGCGCGCGAGACGGTTCCGCGGGCGTTGAGGGGCGCCGGCCTCCGCGTCGATACGGTCGACGTCTACACGACGCGCAAGGTGGCACCCTCGGAAAGGACCGTGCAGGAGTTAGAGCAGGGTTCCTTCGATGCGGTCCTCCTTCACAGCCCCTCCGCCGTGGAGAGCCTCTGCCGGAGCGCAGCCGTGAGCCCTGCAACGCTCCTGGCCTGCGTCGGGCCTCGCACCGCCGAAGCTGCTCGGCACGCCTTTCCGCTGCACACCCTCGTGCTACCGCGCGCGGGTGGTTACGGCGACGACGCTCTGCTCGATGCCCTCGAGCACGCTTTCGATTCGGCGGCTCTACCGCGGCAGCCGGCGTTCAGCGAGAGCTCGTCGCCCTACTCGATGAGACCTTCGAGAGGAGACGACGCCGTGGCGTAGAGCTTGCGCGGAATGCGCCCCGCGTTGGCAGCGAGCCAGCCAGCTTCGACGGAGAGCTTCATCGCCCGTGCCATACGCACCGGATCGGCGGCGCCCGCGATCGCCGTGTTCATCAGCACGGCGTCGGCCCCGAGCTCCATGGCGACGGCGGCGTCGCTCGCGGTGCCGACGCCCGCGTCGACGACGACCGGCACTTCGGCCTGCTCGACGATGATGCGCAGGTTCGCCGGGTTGCGAATGCCGAGACCCGAGCCGATCGGCGCGCCGAGCGGCATGACCGCCGCAGCGCCAAGGTCCTGCAGCTTGCGACAGATCACCGGATCGTCGATCGTGTAGGGCAGCACGACGAAGCCGTCGTCGACGAGCTCCTTCGTTGCCTGCAGGAGCTGCTCGTTGTCGGGGAAGAGAGTCTTCTCGCAGCCGATGACCTCGAGCTTCACCCAGTTCCACCCGCCGAGCTCGCGCGCCAAGCGCGCCGTGCGCACGGCATCCTCGGCGGTATAGCAGCCCGCGGTATTCGGCAGCAGGAGAAAGCGATCCTGGTCGATCTGATTCAGCAGGTTCGCCTCCCCTTCAGCCTTCAGATCGACTCGGCGCAGGGCCACCGTCACCACTTCGGAGCCCGAAGCATCGAAGGCGGCCTTCATGACGCAGCCGTCTTCGTACTTGCCGGTGCCCACGAAGAGCCGGGAGTGAAACGTGCGGCCGGCGATCTCGAGCGGCTCCACGGCGGTCGCCGTCGAGACGTCCGTCGTCTCGGGTGCGTCTTCGGTCACGGTCATGGCGGGCCTCAGCCGGTGCGTACCGGCACGAAGTACTCCGTTCCTTTGATCGGCCGCTTGAGCTGGTGAATCAGCTCTTCGAAATCGGCTTCGCGGTGCTCGAAGTCCAGGTGGCGGGTATCAACGACGAGCAGCGGTGAGGAGGAGTAGTGGTAGTAGTAGTGGTTGTAAGCGTCGATCAGCTGGGCGATGTAGTCCTCGGACATCTCGAGCTCGTACTCGCGATTCCGCTTCTTGATGCGCGCCATGCAGGTCTCGCGGTCCGCCGCCAGATAGAGGACGAGATCCGGCACGGCGACCTGCGGCTCGAGGAGCGCGAAGAGCTTGTCGAAGATCATCAGCTCGTCGTCGCTGAGATTGAGGTAGGCGAAAATGCGGTTCTTGGGGAACGTGTAGTCCGCCAGCAGGAGACGCTCGAAGAGGTCCCGCTGCATCACGTCCGACTGCTGCTTGAATCGCGTCAGCAGGAAGTACAGCTCGGTCTGAAAGGCCGTCCCCGGCCGGTCCTTGTAGAAGTCTCCGAGGAACGGGTTTTCCGCATCCTCGAGCATCTTCACGCCTTCGAAGCGCTGGGCCAGCATGTCGACCAGAGTGGTCTTTCCCACTCCGATCGGCCCGTCGACCGCCAAGTAGCGGAAGGGCAGTTCGTCGTCCGACATCCCGGCGACTATACCCCAGCGTCAACGCCCGGAAGAGCGCTATGAAACGCGCTTTCACGAGCCCGACAACCCGCACGAAATGATAGGGTTCGGCCGATCGAGCGCCGGCGCTCTACCCGCGCGAAGATTCGTTCCGAGGCCCTCGATCAAGCGTAGAACGTTTACTTCCTCATGCAGACACCCGACCTACGGGGACGCCG
Organism: Acidobacteriota bacterium; assembly: GCA_039026915.1. Classification (GTDB taxonomy): domain Bacteria; phylum Acidobacteriota; class Thermoanaerobaculia; order Multivoradales; family Multivoraceae; genus JBCCLJ01. The sequence goes on along the minus strand of JBCCLJ010000336.1, from coordinate 1,559 downwards.
CAAACTGTCCGACTCATCCTCGGGCCTCTGAGTCCCGCCCTTTGACTTTCCTTCTCTTACTCCGACCCCTCGAGACGATCTCTCGAGTACGGGCAGCGTGAGGGGAGACGTCGGGGCACCGGCGCCACTGCAAGCGGCCGGCGGACCAGAAATGCACTTCCTACGCGACGTCCTGGAGACCTCAGATGAATCCTTGGTGGCGGCGCCCTAGCGCCGAGTCCTCTTCCTCCGCTTCCTCTTCCTCATCCTCCTCGAGCAACCGCAGCAGCGAGCGACGTTCCCGCGGCAACTCGCGCCGCTCGGCCGGCTCCGACGACGAGGAGCGCAGCAGCTCCCGCGGTCGCCGACGGGGACGGCGCGGCGGACGCCGATCCGGCTCGAAGCCCCAGAACAAGGCCGAGCGCCAGAGCTCGAACGGCCGGCAAGAGAAGGGCAACAAGAAGCGCAAGACGCAGCGCATCGCCGTCCTTCTCGACATGACTCGCGCGAAGGAAGGCTACGGCAGCTGCGACTGGCAGCCCGAGGATGCCGCCGCGCTGATCGATCGAGCCCTGCGCGCAACGGTGGGACAGCCGGACGGCGCGCGCATCTACCTGCGTGCCTATGCCGCCTGGGACAACCACGAGGACGACGCCACACAGCTCGAGGAAGCCGGCGTCGAGCGCATCGAGGTCAGCGAGTCGGCCACCGTTCGCATGGTCATGGACGCGGTCGAGCGCTCCTATGGACGCAACCCCTGTGAGACCTTCGTTCTGATCTCGGCGAGTGACGACCTCGCTCCCGTCGTCGAGCGGCTGCGGGAGCGTCGACGCAAGGTGCTCGCCTGTGCCTTCAAGGCGCACGGTACGCCGGCCCTCGAAGAAGCCTGCGATCGCTTCGCCTTCCTCGATGAAGAGCCGGTCGAAGCCGAGCCCGAAGTCACTTCCGAGGCGGAGGCGAACGAGGCCCCGGACGAGGAGCCGGACGCCCCGGCAACGCAGCTCGAGGATCCCTTCCTTCTGCTGCACCAGGCAGCCGAAGCCGTGGCCGAGGACGGCGGCGCCGTCTGGGGAACCCTGGTACGCCAGACGATGCAGTCCATGCATCCCGGCTTCACCGAGGCCGAGCACGGCTTCGAGAACTTCTCCGAGATGCTCGAAGAGGCCCAGCGTCGCGGAATCGTTGCGCTGGAGCGCGATACGCGCTCGAAGACCTACTACCTCTCAGGCCTCGCCACCTGACGACGGCGGCCGCGGTCCGACGCCGCGCGCCCCGGTCGACTCGGATCCTGAAATCGCACTAGGGGCTTGCTGAAAAACTCGCGTGGCGCTCAGCGCAGGGATCTGCGCTCTCTGTTCTTGTCGATGCCGAGGAAGTCGATGCGGTGCCATCGTCGACGAGGCTCGGCGAGGGCAGAGGGCGCAAACCCCTGCGCCCCTTGGGTTTGCGCGGCGCGGGCCGATCTTCGGCGCGGCGCGCGCTCAACGATGGACACCGCATCGCCTTCGCGCACGGCGCACCAAATCTCGACCCGCGGCGCGCAAACTGAGCGCTACGGGAGTTTTTCATCAAGCCCCTAG
>JBCCLJ010000335.1:0-5370 GCA_039026915.1 Acidobacteriota bacterium | reverse complement strand
TGGGTTTGCGCGGCGCGGGCCGATCTTCGGCACGGCGCACGCTCAACGATGGACACCGCATCGCCTTCGCGCACGGCGCACCAAATCTCGACCCGCGGCGCGCAAACTGAGCGCTACGGGAGTTTTTCAGCAAGCCCCTAGGAACGTCGCGAAACCGTCGTCGCCGTGAGATCGAAGGCTCTGGCGACAACCGTTCCAGAGACCGTGCGCGCGACCGACTCGTGCTTCCGCCAAGCCCCTCGCCTTCCGACCGGTCGGTAGATAAACTATACGGACGAACACTAACTTGGAGATGCCCCGCATGACTCAAGAAGCATGGATCATCGACGCCGTACGCACTCCTCGCGGCATCGGCAAGCAAGACAAGGGATCGCTGGCACACCTTCACCCCCAGCGCCTCGCCGCGAGCGTGCTCGAAGCCGTCCGCGAACGCAACGACCTCGACACGTCGGAGGTCGACGACGTCATCTGGGGCTGCAGCTCACAGCGCGGCAAGCAGGCCGCCTGCATCGGCCGCATGGCCGTCCTCGACGCCGGCTGGGACACGCAGGCCTCTGCCGTCACGCTGGATCGCTTCTGCGGCTCCGGCATCACGACCGTCAACATGGGTGCCGCTTCGGTGATGTCCGGCATGGAGGACTGCGTCGTCTCCGGCGGCGTCGAGATGATGTCCTACACCGCCACTCTCAAGGGCGGCATGATGGATCAGGGCAACATGCATCTGCGCGACCTGCACCCGCAGTGGCATCAGGGCATCTGCGCCGACGTCATCGCGACGCTCGAGGGCATCAGCCGCGAGGACGTCGACGGTCTCGCCTACGAGAGCCAACAGCGCGCCAAGAACGCGATCGAGAACGGCCACTTCGAAAAGAGCGTCGTGCCCGTCAAGAACGAAGACGGCAGCATCGCTCTCGATCACGACGAGTTCCCGCGTCCGCAGACCACCATGGAAGGACTGGGCAACCTGCCGCCCGTCTTCGAGCGCTTCATGCCGATGCCCTTCGATGAAACCGGCGAGACCTTCGACCAGCTGGTGAAGCGTAACTACCCCGACCTCGCCATCGACCACGTGCATCACGCCGGCAACTCCTCGGGCGTCGTCGACGGAGCCGCCTGCATGCTGCTCGCCTCTCCCGAGTACGCCAAGGCGCAGGGATGGAAGCCTCGCGCCAAGGTCGTCGCCATGGCCAACGCTGCAGGCTCGCCGACGCTGATGCTCAACGAGCCCGTGCCGGCCGCCAAGAAGGTCCTTGCCAAGGCGGGCATGGAGCTCGACGACATCGACCTGATCGAGATCAACGAGGCCTTCGCGGTCGTCGCCTACAAGTTCATGCGCGACCTGAACGCCGATCCCGAGAAGTGCAACGTCAACGGCGGCGCCATCGCTCTGGGGCACCCGATCGCTGCAACGGGTTCGATCCTGATCGGCACCGTTCTCGACGAGCTCGAGCGTCGTGACCTCTCGACCGGTCTGGTGACCATGTGCGCCGGCGGCGGCATGGCTCCCGCGATCATCATCGAGCGCGTCTGACGCAAGGCCCCGCAGCAGCGTCGGTGGACACGCCCATCACGATGGCTTCGTCCGCCTCTCCAGCGTGCTCTCCGCGAGCACGCTGGAGACCTGCGGCGAGGGCGTCGACGCCGCGCTCGTCGAGACGTGCCGCCGGCAACCGCGTTGGAACGAGCGCTCGACCCAACAACGGGCCTTCGTCCAGGTAACCCACCTGGGGCACCTCGACGCGACGAGCTCGTCTTCTCCCGGCGACTCGCACGAATCGCCGCTGAGCGGTCGAAGCTCCACCGAGTTCGGCTCGACCAGGACCGAGCTCCCTCCAAGGAGCCCTCCGCCTTCACCGAGCGGGCCCCGAACCGCGGCGCCGCGGTTCGCTGGGTCATGACGGTGAGGTACAGGCCGCACGACTGCACCGTCGCGTCGCCTTCCAGCGACGCGAAGTCGCTGGACCTCGAGACGTGGCTTCCGGGCTTCGAGCCCGGAGACGTCGCGGCCTCGCCGATCCATCCCGTGCTCTGGCAGCGCTGAATCCCGCACCGACCGAAGGCGTTTTCGCAGCCCCACCGAGCCTCGGTTCCGTTAGTGTCTGCCGATGATCTTGCTCGCCACTCTGCTCGCTTTCGGCCTCCACGGCGCCGAGGACGATGCCGCGCTCTTTCGCGACGTCAGCCGCGAGGCGGGCCTCGACTTTCGCTACTCGAACGGCATGTCGGGCAGCTTCTACCTGCCCGAGATCATGGGTGGCGGCGTCGCGCTCTTCGACTGCGACCAGGACGCCGACCTCGACGTCTTCCTGCCGCAGGGTGGGTCGCTGACCGAGCGCTCGAGTCGGCCCGCCGGCAAGCTGCTGCGCAATCGGCTCGAGACCGGCACGCTGAGCTTCGAGGATCAGAGCGCTGCTGGCGGGATGACCGACGACGCCTACGGCATGGGCGTGCTCAGCGCCGACCTCGACGGCGACGGTCGAGTCGACCTCTACGTGCTGAATCTCGGGCGCAACCGCTTCTGGCACAACCTCGGCGACTGCCGCTTCGAAGACCGGACCGAAGCGAGCGGACTCGGTGACGAGAGCTGGTCGATCAGCGCGGTCCCCTTCGACTACGACCGCGATGGCGATCTCGACCTTTACGTCGTCAACTACCTCGATTTCGCACTGCACCGCCACCGCATCTGCCCGTCAGAGGCTGCGGCCGAGGACTACTGCGGCCCCCTCACCTACCCTGGTCAGGCCGACCGCCTCTATCGCAACGACGGCGGCGGCCGCTTCAGCGAGATTACCGAGGAGGCGGGCGTGCTCGCCCCCACGAGCCGCGGCATGGCGGCGACGGCGGCAGACTTCAACGGCGACGGTCTACTGGATCTCTACGTCGCTAACGATCAGATGCCGAACCACCTATGGATCAATCAGGGCGACGGCACGTTCGCTGACGATGCACTCTTTGCCGGGGTGGCGCTCAACGAACGCGGGCAAGTCGAAGCGAGTATGGGCCTGGAGGCTGCCGACTTCGACGGCGACGGTGATGAGGACCTCTTCATCTCGAACTTGCGGGCCGAGACGAGCACGCTCTACCTCGGCGAAGGCGACGGTCTCTTCGTCGACGCGACGTCGTCGTCGGGACTCAACTCTCTGAGCTTCCCCTACACCGGCTTCGGCACGGTGGCGCTCGACGCAGACGGCGACGGCTGCCTCTATCTGGCGGTCGTCAACGGCGCGATCAAGGCTCTCGAAGAGAACGAAGGCTCGGCCTATCCACTGCACCAGCCCAATCAGCTCTTCCGCTGCGTCGCCCTCGGCGAGCCGCGCTTCGAGGAGGCCAGCAAGCGCCTTCCCGAGACCGAGAGGGAAGCCGTCAGCCGCGGGCTGGCCGTTGGCGACATCGACAACGACGGACGGCCGGACCTTCTCCTCGTCAACAGCGCGGCACCGGCAAGGCTTCTCCTCAACCAGCGACCGGAGGTGCCCTGGATCGGAGTCTCTCTCGTCGCTCGCAACGCTGCGCCCGACGGCCTCGGCTCTCGCGTTGGACTTCTCGGAGCCGACGGACGAATCGCCCGATGGCTGCGCGCACGGAGCGACGGCAGCTACGCCAGCAGCAGCGACCCCCGGCTCCTCTTCGCCTCGCCGGGCAGTGCGGTCCGCGTACGCGTCGTCTGGACGAGCGGGCGAACCGAGGACTTCGACGTGCGCCCCGGGCGCTATCAGACCCTCACCGAGGGCGAGGGCGCGACCCGGTGAATGGGAGGAGCAGCCGCCTCGTCGCTGGAGTTCTGGGGCTCGCGCTCTGGCTCGTTGCGCCCGCCTCGAGCCAGCCCGAGATCTTCGAGCACCCGAAGCTCGCCGAAGAGATCCGGGTCCCCGACCGCGAGGATCTCGACGCGCGTGCCGGCGCCCGGGCCGACGCGGCCTGGGCAGACCTTCGAGCGGCGCTCGACCGCGACGACGCCGAGGGCACGGTCGAGAGTCTCCGCACGCTCGGCCGCGTCTGGGCGGCTGCATACCGCCGGGAAGCGGCCCTCGCGGCCTTTCGGAACTTGATCGCACTCCGGCCCGACGACTTCCCTGCTCTCTACTACTCGGCGACGCTCGAAGCACAGTTGGGCCAGGACGCGGTCGCCTCGCAGCTGCTGGAGCGCGCGCTGGCTCTGCGCCCTGCGGACCTCGCCGCCGGCATTCGACTCGGCCGACTTCAGCTCCGTGGGGACGACGTCGACGCCGCCGAATCGACCTTTCGCCGTGTGCTCGCCGAGCATGAGGCAGAGCCCGCCGCTCTCTTCGGCCTCGCCGAAGTGAAGCGCCTGGCGGGCGACTGCTCTGCAGCGATCGAAATCTACGAAGACGTTCTCCGTCGGCAGCCGGAAGCCGCTTCCGTTCGCTACCCGCTGGCGCAGTGCCTGCGCCGCACCGGCGAGACGCAGCGGGCTCGAAGCGAGCTGAAGCGGCACGCCGACGTACCCGTCACCTTCGAAGACCCTCTGACGGACGAGCTCGTGGTTACCGAGCCCACCACGGTTCAGCTCCTGACTCTGGCCACGGCGATGGCCGCCTCGGGCCAGCTCGACGACGCCGTGATCGCCTACCGTGAAGTCCTGAGCTTCGATCCGAACGACGCGAATGCGCTCAACGGTCTCGCCAGAGCGCTGCTCTCGCGAGGCGACCTCGAGGAGGGTCAACGGACGCTGGAGCGACTCGCCGCCGGGTCTCCCGACAACGCAATCGCCCATCACGATCTCGCGCAGGTCTACCGGCAGCGGGGCCTGGCCGAGCGGGCCATCGAGTCCGTTCGCAGTGCCCTCCGTGCGGCTCCCGAGTTCGCACGCGCCTACCTGACGCTCGCCGAGCTTCAGCTCGAGAAGGGAGAGAGCGCCGAGGCCGCGCGCTCTCTCGAACGCGCCTACGCGACAACACGGGCCATCGAATCCGATCGCCAGACGCGAGGCTGGAGCGGACTGCTGCTCGCCAACCTCCGCATGGCCGAGGCGCCGGGCGAGGCTCTGCCTCTGCTCGACGAATCAGCGGACCTCCTGCGCGACGACCTGGAGGCGCAGCAGCTGGCCGGCCAGCTCTACATGCGCTCGGCCCGCTACGGCGACGGCGCTCGCCGACTGCGTCTTGCGGCGGAGCTGGCACCGCAGAATGCCGGCCTCTATTTCGGCAGCGGACTCGCCTTCATGCTCGCGGAGGAGGACGATGCAGCCGCGCAGATTCTCGGAGCGGGCCTCGAGCGTCACGCCAACGACCCGGCGATTCGCCAGTTGCTGGCACGCCTGCTCTCCTGCTCTCGCGACGCTTCGGTGCGCGACCCCGCCAGGGCGCTGCCTCTCGCCGAACGGGCTTTTCGAGCCGGGCCGAGCATCGA
>JBCCLJ010000334.1:0-5378 GCA_039026915.1 Acidobacteriota bacterium | reverse complement strand
GCTGGCGCGCGCAGCGTGCCTTGCGCGCAGTCCCCGGAGGGGACGGAGCATGAAAATGGCTAGCGAAGCCCGTGGTAACACCACGGGTCTTCGAGGCAAGCTGGCTCGCGCAGCGTGCCTTGCGCGCAGTCCCCGGAGGGGACGGAGCATGAAATGGCTAGCGAAGCCCGTGGTAACACCACGGGTCTTCGGGCAAGCTGGCGCGCGCAGCGTGCCTTGCGCGCAGTCCCCGGAGGGGACGGAGCATGAAAATGGCTAGCGAAGCCCGTGGTAACACCACGGGTCTTCGCTAACTCGACTTGCCCGCGATCGCCTGAAAGAGCTCGTCGAGCACTTCCTTGAGCTCGAGAACGAGGTCGGCGAGATCGTTGGTTCGATCTTCGAGCTGCTCCTGACTGAGTCGTGACTGACTCCGCCGCGGGCGCACGCGGTACGTCAGTCGGTCGTCGGCGGCTTGGAGCTTGGCGTAGGCTTCGCGGAACTTCTGGGCGTCCATAGGTAGGCACTCCTGAGGGCTGTTGAGAGGGTCAGTCGTCGGTAGGCGGCTTGCCGAAGTCCATGACGAGACCGGTGATGGCGTCGATCTGCGGGTGGGCGAGTCGGTGAGCAAAGCCCGGCATCGTTCCGAAGCCGCCGGAGATCGCTCGATAGACCGCGCCTCGTGAGCCGCTCGTCACGAGCTCCGAGCGAGTCAGGTCCAGGTTCGGCTCGAGGGCCGTGCGTCGCGGGTCACCGCGGCCGTCGCTGCCGTGGCAGCTGGCGCAGTGGTCCTGATAGAGAGCGGCCGTCTTCTCCCCCTCGTTCTGACAGGCCGCCGAAAGCAGCGCTGCAAGCGCGAGCGCTCCGAGTTTCGAGCGATCGGAGGCGACGACTCTCCACAGCGCGCTGGAGCTCCAGACGCAGGCAACCGCAGGGTTTCGCACGAGGGCTTTCTCAGCCGGAGCGGAGCCGCTGTGCCCGACGCACCAGACTCCGCTCGTTGTCGAAGGTCAAGCGCCGCAGAGCCTCGTCCCAGGAGAACCAACGCGCTTCGGTGACCTCGGAGGGGTCGTAGCCGTCGACGCTGCCGTCGACGAAGTCGAAGACGAAGTAGTCGACCTGCTTGAGAATCCTCTGTCCCGAGCGGGATCTGAAGTCGAACTCGATCGATCCCAGAGATTCGGCGGCGCGCCCGTGCACGCCCGTTTCTTCGAGGACTTCCCGCTCGGCGGCTTCGCGGGGCGTCTCGCCGGCTTCCAGGTGACCTTTGGGGAGCTGCCACCGGCGACCGCCCTGTGTGGCGATGAGCAGGACCCGATTCTCGCGCACGACGAGACCGCCCGCCGAATGCTGACGATCGTAGGGCTCGGCCTCGAGAGCCGTGTGCTCGCAGTCAGTTGGCACCGCTGTCTCCGTCGGTCCAGCTCGGAAGCGTTGCCGGGTCGATGCCGACCGACGCGATGGCTTCGTCCCAAACGGATTCGGGGTCCGTGGCGAAGATCAGGTCGTTCTGCAGCGGAGCGGTGAGCCAGTCGTTGCGCTGAACTTCTTCGAGAAGCTGTCCCGGTCGCCATCCGGCGTAGCCGAGGACGAGTCGCATCTTCGACGGAGGCCGCTGGGCGAAGCTGCGCAGCGCTTCGAGGCTCTGGGTGAAGTGCAGGCCGGGGCCGACTTCGAGCGCGTCGTCACCGAACTCGGGCGTGTCGGCTGCATAGAGGATCGTTCCGACCTGCGGGTGGACCGGGCCCCCCATGAAGGCGGCGTGGTCCTCGCCGCCGTTCCAGGGGATCTCCATGTCCTCGAGGATCTGCCGAAGATGCAGGTCCGTTGGCCGATTGACGACGAAACCGAGGCTTCCGTCGTCTTCGTGCGCCGTGAGCAGGACGACGCTGCGGTGAAAGAAGGGGTCCTGGACCTGTGGCATCGAGATCAGGAGCGTCGGCGCGTGCAGCGCACTGATCGAGTCGGTCATCGTCGGCATCTTAACGTCTGTCGACCGTGAGGTACCGCCGGTTCGAGGCCCTGCAGGGCTTGTCGCCTTTGCTATCTTTGCCCCCCATAGCGAACGGTGCCCCTCGGTCTGGTGCTCGCCGCCTCCTTTCGCGGAGGAGGCCGGTGGCGCTCGGATCAGGCTCGGTCGAAGGACTCCTCCACCTCGCCCGCCCTTGCTACTTCGGAGACCACCCATGAAGAACAGTTTCGACTGCCTGTCCACCCTCGAGGTCGGCGGACGTGGCTACCAGATCGCCAAGATGACGCGCCTCGAGAGCCAGGGGCACGATGTCTCCCGGTTGCCCTTTGCGCTGAGGATCCTGCTCGAGAATCTCCTGCGTCGCGAAGACGACCAGGTGGTGCCGGCGGCGGATATCGAGGCGCTGCTCGCTTGGGATGCGAAGGCCGAGCCGAAGACCGAAATCGCCTTCATGCCGGCCCGTGTTCTGCTGCAGGATTTCACCGGCGTTCCAGCCGTCGTCGATCTTGCGGCGATGCGCGACGCGATGAGCGCGATGGGCGGAAACCCTGAGAAGATCAACCCGCTCCAGCCGGTCGAGCTGGTCATCGATCACTCGGTGCAAGTCGACGAGTACGGCACCGCCGCAGCTCTCCTGCTCAACGCCGAGCGCGAGTTCGAGCGCAACGAGGAGCGCTACCACTTTCTGCGCTGGGGGCAGAACGCATTCGAGAACTTTCGTGTGGTGCCGCCGGCCACGGGCATCGTCCATCAGGTGAATCTGGAGTACCTGGCGCGAGGCGTGATGGCTTCGCCGAACGGCCAGGGTGCGCCTTTCGCCTACCCCGATACGCTCGTGGGAACGGACTCGCACACGACGATGATCAACGGCCTCGGCGTTCTCGGCTGGGGCGTCGGCGGCATCGAGGCGGAGGCGGCCATGCTCGGTCAGCCGATCTCGATGTTGATTCCGCAGGTCGTCGGCTTCCGACTCTCGGGCGAGCTGCCGGAAACTTCGACGGCGACCGATCTCGTCCTGCGCGTCGTCGAGATGCTGCGCGAGCTCGGTGTCGTCGGCAAGTTCGTCGAGTTCTTCGGTCCTGGCCTGGCCAAGCTGCCGCTCGCCGACCGCGCGACGATCAGCAACATGGCGCCGGAGTACGGCGCCACCTGCGGCATCTTCCCGGTCGACGATGTGTCGCTTCATTACCTCCGCTTCTCCGGCCGCAGCGACGAGCAGGTCGCCTTCGTCGAGGCCTACATGAAAGAGGTCGGCCTCTTCCACACCTCCAACTCGCCCGAAGCCGACTACAGCGACGTGCTCGAGCTCGATCTCGGTACGGTCGAGCCAAGCCTCGCCGGGCCCAAGCGACCGCAGGACCGGATCTTGTTGAGTCAGATGAAGCCGGCCTTCGAGGAGGCGCTGCCGAGCCTCAAGAGCGGCGGCGCATCGAAGTCCAAGGGTTTGAAGGTCGTCAGCGGCGAGCCTGCTGCCGAGATCCCCGGCGAGTCGAAGGAGCTCTTCGGCGAGTCTTTCGATCTCAACGACGGCGACGTCGTCATCGCGGCGATCACCAGCTGCACGAACACCTCCAACCCGTCGGTGATGGTCGCCGCCGGTCTGCTGGCGAAGAAGGCGGTCGAGGCGGGCCTGTCGGTCAAGCCGTGGGTCAAGACGAGTCTCGCTCCGGGTTCCAAGGTCGTCACGGAGTATCTCGAGAAGGCCGGTCTCGACGACTACCTCGAGGAACTGCGCTTCCATACGGTGGGCTACGGCTGCACGACGTGCATCGGCAACAGTGGCCCGCTGCCGGTGCCTGTCTCCGAGGCGATCGCCGAAAAGAACCTCGTCGCGACCTCGGTGCTCAGCGGCAATCGCAACTTCGAAGGCCGCATCAGTGGCGAGGTGCGCGCCAACTATCTGGCTTCGCCGCCCCTCGTTGTCGCCTATGCGCTGGCCGGCACGGTGACCATCGACCTCCTCAACGAGCCCCTCGGCGAGGGCAAGGACGGCCCCGTGTTCCTCCGCGACATCTGGCCGAGCCGTGACGAGATCGACGAGACCGTCGGTAGCGCTCTGCAGTCGGAGATGTTCGAAGAGCAGTATTCGGACGTCTTCGAAGGCAGCGAAGAGTGGAAGTCGTTGCCGGTGCCGGAAGGCAAGACCTTCACCTGGTCCGACGAGTCGACCTACGTCCGGCTCCCGCCTTTCTTCGTCGACATGCCGGCTGAGCCCGCCGCGGTCGAGGACATCGCTGAAGCTCGTGTCCTCGCTCTACTCGGCGACTCAGTGACGACGGATCACATCTCGCCGGCAGGGGCCATCAAGGCGGATTCGCCGGCGGGTCGCTATCTGACCGACCACGGTGTCGCGCCCCGCGACTTCAACAGCTACGGGTCGCGTCGCGGCAATCACGAAGTCATGATGCGTGGCACCTTCGCCAACGTGCGATTGCGCAACCAGCTGGTTCCAGGCGTCGAGGGTGGCGTCACCACGCTGATTCCCGAGGGCGAGCAGATGTCGATCTATGACGCGTCCATGAAGTACCAGGACCGCGGGACACCTCTCGTGGTGCTCGCCGGCAAGGAGTACGGCACCGGCTCGTCGCGCGACTGGGCGGCGAAGGGCTCGCGCCTCCTCGGAATCCGCGCCGTCATCGCTGAGAGCTTCGAGCGCATTCACCGTTCGAACCTCATCGGCATGGGCGTCGCTCCGCTCGAGTTTCTCGCCGGACAGAGCGCTGCGAGCCTCGGCTTGGACGGTCACGAGATCTTCGAAGTTCGCGGCCTGGCGGCGGCCTTCGAAGGAGACTTTGCGCCGCTGCCCGAACTGGACGTCATCGCGACGAAGAGCGACGGGACCGTCGTCGACTTCAAAGCGACGCTTCGCCTCGACACGCCGCAGGAGGGCGAGTACTACCGTCACGGCGGAATCCTCCAGATGGTGCTACGCAGTCTGGCCTAGTCGAACGAGTCGACCAGGACTCCTGTTCAGAGAGACGGTCCTTCGTTCGACCGGTCATAAGACGAGCATGACTCGAGGACGAATGCAGGCCTTTTGTGGCTCTGGAGGTCGACTGCGTTCGTCCCCTCGCCGTGACTTGCCTTGTCTCCGCGCCTCGAGCGCCTGAAGGTGATCGCGTCTGTAGTTTGCCGTGCGTCCGGGCCCCAGCAGACCACGCCCGCATGGACGAGGCGAACGAAGTCAGCCTTTTGCGCCGGGGGTCTTCGTTCGCCGCCGACGCGAACGGCGACCGCTAGTGCATTGAAGCCGACGCCGTTCGCTGGCGCGCAGGTCCGCGCGAGCGGACCGGAGTTCGGTTTCTTGGTCTCCGGCGTGCTTGTTGACGGGGTCCGGCAAGCGACGCGGGCGCAGCCCGCATGGACGAGGCGAACGAAGTCAGCCTTTTGCGCCGGGGGTCTTCGTTCGCCGCCGACGCGAACGGCG
>JBCCLJ010000333.1:0-5465 GCA_039026915.1 Acidobacteriota bacterium | reverse complement strand
GTTCCCCGATCGGCCGGGCTGGTGGCACCGAGCGCTGCAGGAACTCGGTTTCGTCGAAGCCGACGAACCGCAGGAGCTCGGACTCATCGCGGTGCCCTTCAACACGCCGCGCACGGAACTCGTCCGCGGCCTGAAGGACGATCTCTACTACGCCTACGGCGACAGCGATCTCTTCTAGCCGCGCGCCGTTGGCGCGGCCCGCTAGCCGGGAATGCAGAAGGGAGCCGACTCCGCGTCGTCGTCGCTCACCCATCGACCGGTCAGGGCGAGTTCTGGATGACGGGCACGTACGTCGGCCGGCAAACGCCACGCGGGATCGAGCCCCTCCGGAAAGTGGGCACCCACCGCAGGGAAACCGCGAGGGCTCGGCGAGACCTCCAGCCAGCCGGAGTTCCGATCGGACGGCAGCGATCGCTGCTCACAGGCGACCGAGCCGGCCGTTCCGCCGAACTTCTCGGCGGCGCTCAGCAGGCGGGCTCCCGCAGCGCCGTAGGTCTTGCGCCGGAACCGCTTCGCCGACTGCGCGAACCACTGCTGTGCCCTGGACTCCCCCGAAGCGCTCTGGTCATAGAAGTGTACGGCGCGAGCCGAGGGCACGTAGCGAAGCTCGACCTGCCGCTGCTGGGCCCGACGAAGCCAGTCGGTTTCTTCGAAGTAGAGGCGAAACTCCTCGTCGAAGGGACCCACGAGCTCCCAAGCCTCCCGTCGCAGCATGAGCAGTGCGCCACTCAGAAGTGCGCTGCGCAGCGGCGCTTCGGCCTGCCAGTGGCGCCGCGCCGATCGACGCCAGCGGTGTCGCGCACGGCGCTCCCAGCGACCACCGCGACCGCTCAGAGCGCGCGTCAGCTCGTCAGAGAAACCGCGCGCATCGGAGGGAGGCATGAGCAGCTCGCCCCGTTCGTCCCAGAGGAAGCGCGGCCCGACACACCCGGCGCCGGCGCGTAGGGTCGCAGCCAAGGCCTCGAGGCAACCCTCGTCCACGATCACGTCGGGGTTCATCACCATCAGGAAATCGCCCGAGCTGCGCGAGAAGCCGTGATTGGCGCCGCCGCCGTAGCCGAGGTTTCGACCGACATCGAGCACGCGCACGTCGGCGAGTGACTCCAGAATCTCGCGTCCCTCCGCAGTCGAGCCGTTGTCGACGACGAAGACCTCGATTTCCCAGAGCAAGCGTCGCGCAGAAATCCGGACCGCTTCGATCGCGGGACCGACGAGCTCCGGGGTGTGGTAGTGCACACAGACGACGGAGAGGCGCAGGGCTCAGACCTCCCGGTGGAACTCGTGCTCGACGCGCACGACGCCGAACTCGTAGCCGGGGCTCTCGACGACGAAAGCTTCGGGCAACACCTGGCGGTCGTAGACGTGCAGACCCGACTCGTCGAGCAAGAAGGCAAACACCGAGAAAGAGCCCTTCGTCAAAGGGAGCTCGGTCACCGCAAACGAAACGCGGTACTCCGTCTGACCGCGCAGAGGTTCGAGGTGCGTCGTACGGAGCGTGAAGACCTCGACGCCGTCGGCCCGGTTGATGCCGACGCCGACGTGCATTTCGCGCTCGGGAGCGTCACTCTCCAGGCGGAGTTGAACCGACCAGGAGCCGCCCGTGGCAAAGACGCGTCGGCCGTCCTGGACTTCCCCGCCAGCAACTTCGACCTCGACGAACCGGGCCGGGCCGGCGCGCCCGGTCTCCAGCGCCGGGGCCGATGGCTGCGTCACGGGAGAGTCTCGCAAGAGCGAGTCTTCGTAGTCGGCGACCACCTCTTTGGCCGGTCCGAGAGCCTGCACCTGACCGTGGTCGAGCCACAGGGCACGGTCGCAGAACGACGTCACGTAGTACATCGCGTGGGAGCAGAAGAGCAGCGCCGTACCGGCGTCGGTGAGCTCGAGCAGCCGGTCGGTACACTTCTTCTGAAAGTAGCCATCGCCGACCGAGAGGGCCTCGTCGACGATGAGCACCTCCGGCTCGATCTGAGTGGCGATCGCGAACGCGAGGCGCATCACCATGCCGGTCGAATAGACCTTGATCGGCTGATCGAGAAACTCACCGAGCTCGCAGAAGGCCTCGATCGCGGGCCGGCGCTCTTCGACCTCTTCTTCGCCGAGTCCGAGCATCGCCGCGTTCAGTCGGATGTTGTCGCGCCCCGAAAAGTCGGGGTGAAAGCCGCTGCCGAGCTCCAGGATGGAAGACACCCGGCCGGTGGTCTCGAACGTGCCGCGGGTTGGCTGCACGACGCCGGCCAGGATCTTCAGGAGAGTGCTCTTGCCGGCGCCGTTGTGACCGATGATGCCGAGGCTCTCGCCGCGGTGCAGGTCGAAGGTCACGCCCTCGAGAGCCACCTGCTCCCGACCGCCGCGCCTTCCCGTCAACGCCGACGCGAGACGGGCGAAGTTGGAGTGATGCAGGCGGTAGGTCTTGCCGACGTCGAGGGCCCGCACCAGCGGACTGCCGCGCTCCATCATCAGACCTCGTCCGGGAAAGCGGGCCGCAGTCGGCGAAAGACCGACCACCCGGCGACCAGCACGAGCAGGCACCCCCCCAGGAGCACGATGTAGCCGGAGGACAGCTGCAGGGGCGCACCCAGGAGTGCGCTTCGATAGCCGGTACAGATCGCCGTCAACGGGTTGAGCGCAAGCCACTCCGCCAGCTTCGGGAAACGCTCGCTCGTCGCGACGTAGCTGAGCGGGTAGACGATGGGGGTGAAGTAGAACCAGGCCTGCAGGGCCATCGTCACCAGTTGACCGATGTCGCGGAAAAAAACGTGAAGCGCAGCGAGCAGGAAGCCGAGCCCGAGAGTGAGCGCCAGTAGCGGCGCGGCTGGAACGACAAGCAGCGGCAGCGTGCTCCACGACGCCTCACCGAGGAAGGCGAGCACCGGCAAGAAGACGCCGATCGCGATCACCGACTGCACCAAGGCGCCGATCACCACGGCGAGCACCAGCACTTCGGATGGAAAGCTGAGCTTCTTGACGAGCGCGGCGTTGTCGGTGATCGCGGTCGTCGCCCGCGTCAGTCCCTCGTTGAAGGCCATCCAGGGAATGAGACCGCTGAAGATGAAGACGGCGAACCGATCGGTGCTCGGCTCCTGGTCGAGCGGAATGCGAATCAACACACTGAAAACCAGCGTGAAGAGCAGGAGCTGCCAGAGCGGCTGGGCGAGCGCCCACAGGAAACCGAGAGCGGAGCCAGCGTAGCGGCTCTGCTGATCGCGCCGGACGAGCTCCTTCAGCAGAAAGAGAGAGTCCCTCACGGAAGCTGCGCCCCGGAGGACGGAAGAGATACGCGAGCCATGCGCCAGCAGACTACCGTGTCGAAAGGCCCGATCGGCGCTCTCCGAAAAAGGGCGCGCCCGGCGACTCCTACGGCGTGATCAGGGGATTCGACGCGGTCGTCGAACCGGTCGTCAGATTGTTCAGCTGAATCGCCTCGAAGCCGACGCTGTACAGACCCGAGGCGTCCATCACGGTCAAGCCGTACGCCTGGTTGAAGTCGAATGCCCCTCCGGTCGAGGCGTCGTTGAGGTTGGCGTAGACCCAACCAAACGGGGCATCGACCGGAAAGTCGACGCCGACGACGGTCCGGTTGGTGCAATACGGAAACGGCGTCACCGGCGTCGCGCCGGGCGCGCCGCTCGGGCCTCCCGTCGGCGCGACCGTGGGGTTCTCTTCCTCGTCGAAGACGACGAGCTCGGTTTGAGAGAACGAGGGCGCTCCGGTGGCACAACTCGCCGGAGAGCCGACGCCGTTGTCGCGCCAGACGACCAGACTCGTGCCGCCGGAGAAGCCGGCACCGGTGACGTAGCGGCTGGCAAAGGTGCTGCCCGTCGCCTCTCGATTGTCTTCTCCGGGCAGCGCCGTTCCGCCTCCCTGATGCACGCCCGCCTGAGTGCGGCAATAGAAGGTCTGCAGCTCGTAGTTCGCGACCGGATCGCAGCTCGGCGCCCCCGCCGCAAGCCGAGTCGAATCGGCCTCGAGGTGCACCGCCGTGAAGCCCTGCGTGAAGGCGTTGCCGGGATCGCAGAGAAAGAAGTCGCCCCAGAGCACGTTGTCGTTGTTGGCCGTGCCCGTGCCGCCGTCGGCGAAATAGCCGTCGTTGTTCGGGAACTCCTGCGAGCACTCGCTGACGTTGTCGATCGTGATGAAGCCTCGGGCCAGGGTTTCGTCGCCCGGCGTCGACGAGCAGAGGCCGGCGCCGGCTCCAGCCGAGAGTGGCTGACCGGTCAGCGCCTCCTGGACGACCGCCAGGAAGGTCCCGGAGATCGGAGCGTAGTTCGGGGAGTTGGTCAGGCAGCTGCCTCCGAACGTGTCGTGCGCCTCCGACCACGGACCACGGTTCGAAAGAGCATCGTCGGGACCCGTCTGCGGCAGGACGCCGTTGCGCAGAATGTCGCCCAGGTTGATCGTCTGCACGTCGTAGCCCGTGAGGTAGATGTCGAAGTCGAGCACGGGAACCGACCACTCCGACCAGACCGTAACGTGCGCGATCGTCGGCGCCGCTGAGGCGTTGTTCACCGAGAACAGGGTCGTGTAGCCCGTCGGATCGACGAGATCCACCTCGAAGCGCGGAATCAGCAGAGTCGCAGCGGGAACGGCATCGAGCGTCCCCACTTCAGCAAGGACCGGTCCACCGAGGACCAGGGCCGCGAGAGCAATCCGTCCGATTCTCTTCATTGGAGTTCTCCAGCGCGTGCATCGTTCTGCGCGGAGAGCGCCGCATCGCCGCTCCCCCAACCGCTGACCCCGGCACGGCAATAAAGCCAACGGACTCAGTAGTTTACACAGAGCAACGCACCGCCGCCAAGTGGGACGACGATGCCGCTGCAAGCAGCGATGGCCTCAGGGGTCGCCGAAGCCGGCGCCCGGAGGCCAAGCTACTCGCCCGAGGGACAGCCCGGCAGTGCCTCGAGATCGAGGATGGCCGGGGCCGAGTTCCCGACCGGGTTGACGTATTCCTTCGAGTCGCCCGTCTGCGTGTCAGTCACCGTGAGGGTGTAACCCAAATCGGTCGTCGCCGCGCCCAGAACCCAGAAGTTGCCGCTGATCGCACAGCCGTCGATCACCTTGACCATGACTTCCCAGTTGTCCGGTGCGAAGAACCAGAAGAGACCGGAGTCGTCCGACTGCTGGGCGACGATTCGAGCATCGCCCGTCTCGTCTCCGGTGTCGTACGTCATCTTCAGCTCGAAGCGGTTCTTCCGCAGACAAAGGGTGTTGTCGTTCGGGAAGCAGGAGCCCTCCGCCGCATCGTCCGCGATCGTCACCAGACGAACGAGCTCGGCGATGCACTGACCGTCAGGGCAGGTCGAGTCTTCCTTGCGAACCGTCAACCGGACCTGGAAGGTGCCGGCTCCTTGATACGTGTGGCTGACCTCTTCGTTGTTGGAGCTCGCCGGCAGCGAGCGGCCGTCGCCGAAGTCCCACTGATAGGTCACCGGGTCGCCCGCCGTGACGGAAGCGTCGAAGCGGACCGT
>JBCCLJ010000332.1:0-5481 GCA_039026915.1 Acidobacteriota bacterium | reverse complement strand
CTCTGCCAGGCAGGCAACGTCAGCTCGGGCGCTTTCGATCCGGTGGGTGCGGTGTGCGCGGAGGCTGAAGAGGCCGGGGCCTGGGTTCACGTCGACGGCGCCTTTGGCCTCTGGGCGGGGGCGTCACCGGCTACGCGGTCTCTCTTCGACGGCATCGAGCGGGCCGATTCCTGGTCGTGCGACGCACACAAGACGCTCAACGCTCCCTACGACTCCGGCCTGCTCTTGGTGCGCGACGCCGGGGCTCTGAAGACGACCATGGCGGCCGCCGGCTCCTACTTCGTGCGCACGGGGCGCGACGGCATGGACTACACCGTCGCCATGTCGCGCCGCGCCCGCGTCGTCGAGCTCTGGACGATCCTGCGCACGCTGGGGCAGCAGGGAGTCGCCGAGCGCATTGACCGGCTCTGCGCTCGGGCGCAGCGTTTCTCGCGTCGCCTGGCTGAGGAGGGCGTCGAGGTGCTCAACGAGGTCGTCTTCAATCAGGTCCTCGTCTCGGCGGGGGACGGTGCTCTGACGGAGGAGACGCTGCGCCGCGTTCAGGAGTCCGGTGAGTGCTGGTGTGGCGGCAGCGTCTGGCAGGGCGAGCCCGCGATTCGGATCAGCGTCTGTTCGTGGGAGACGACGGAGGCAGACGTCGATCGTTCGGTCGCGGCGTTCGTGGCGGCGCGGAAGCGGGCGATGGGGTGAACTTCAGGGCTCGTTGGGGCGTGGACTTTGGCGAGACTGCCAGGTGGGCGACCGCATCTCGGCGACGTTGAGCTCGCGCTCCTCGCGATGAGAGTTCAGGGCGGCGCCGTCGCCCACAGAGCGTGCATGGCGCGATCGTTCCCTACGGGCGCTCTGGCGAGGAGCGCAGCACGGAGCCAGTGCAGCTGGGCGTCGTGCTGCCGACGCGGCAGCCTCGGCAAAGTCGGCGCCCCAGCTCTTCACCGGCCCTACCGCACCGCCCTCGCGTTCCTCAGTATCGACAGCGCCAGCACGCCGCAGACGATCGCCGTCAGGCCGTTGAGCAACAGCGTGTGCTGGGGTCCGTAGCGGTCCGTCAAGAGGCCGGCCTGGGCATAGCCGAGGGGGCCGGACACGAAGAAGACGAGCGAGTACATGCTCATCGTGCGGCCCATCATGCGCTCCTCCGCGAGCTCCTGCAGAAGCGCGACGACGAAGTTGATGAACACCGCGGCCCCGAGTCCCCAAACGAAGAGGACCGGAAGGACGAGGCGCACGTCGGTGGTGCGGGAGTACAGCGTCAGCATGAGGCCGCCGGAGATCGTGGCGCAGATGACGGCGCCGCCCCGGTACGGAACGCGGATGCGCGTCAGCAGGATCGAACCGCAGAAGATGCCGGCGCCGAAGGCACCCCAGAGGAAGCCGACCCAGCGGTCGGAGCGCTCGAGCACGTCGGGGACGATGAGCGGCACGGTGACGCCGAACGGTCCCATGAAGAAGAAGCCTGGGATGCCGCCGATCATCAGCAGCTCACGAATCTGCGGATGGCCCTTGACGTAGCGCAGTCCGGCGACGAGGTCTTCGAGGATGCGCCGTTCGCTGGGCTCGGGCGTTCCCGTGGGGATGCGCCAGAAGAGTGCCGCGGCGATCAAGAGCAGGACGACCTCGAGGGCGAAGGCGGCGGTGAGGCTGACGGCGTCCGTCACCAGTCCCCCGACCGCCGGCCCGACGAACTGAAACGTCGCCATGTAGCCCATGGTGCCGAGAATGACCGCGTTCTGGAGCTGCTCGCGGCCGACGATCTGCGGCAGCTGCGCCTGGCGCGCCGGATTGGTGAAGGCACCGGCGGCGCCTACGAGAGCGGCCAGCGGATAGACCGGCCAGACGATCGCGGTGCCCGAGAGCAGCAGCAGGACGTAGACGACGGAGACGGCGGCGGCGAGCCCGAAGGTGCGCACCAGGATGCGTCGCTTTTCGACGCGGTCGGCGAGGGCACCACCGAAGAGGGCGAGGAAGGCTCCAGGCAGACTCTGCGCGATGAGCGCACCCGAAATCGCAAGTGCTCGGGTCTCGAAGTCGACCCGGTCGCGGATGTAGAGCGGCACCGTGACGTGCTGGATGCCGATGCCGATGCCCGCGAAGATCGAGGCCATGAGCCACGAGGTGAAGAAGCGGGCGGAGAAAGGACTCTGTGGTTTTTCGGGCATCGCGGTCGGCTCGGAGAGAGGCCGACCCTACGCCATTCAGGAGGCTGCGGGGGATTCCCCGTCGAGCTGCCCCCAACTTCAGGCGTGCGACGAGCGGGACGAGCACCGCTGCGACGACAGAGAGCGTCGCGGCGGCCAGCAAGGCGGCACCGGGAAAGTAGATCGGAGCGTCCGGAGCCGTGAAGAAGCCGAAGCGCTGCGTCAAAAGGGGCGGCGCCGGAGTGGAGACCAGGCTCGGCTCCCAGCGCACCCTCCAGGTCTCCCTGTGCATTGGCCGGGGCGACCGCCGCCTTCGCCCGTCAGCTCTAGGATCAGCTCAGGCGTGACCGGGATGATGATGCCCAGCCGACGGAATCGAGCCGCACCGTGACCAGAAGAAACGTGACCAGAAGAAACGTGACCGGAAGGAACGTGACCAGAAGGAAGGTGAGGGCAGCGCGGCGCCGTGGGCGGCCGCCGTCAGTCGAGCGTCGCTGCCTCGGGCGCCTCGATCGCACTTGTCGCCTCGGCCCGGGCGGCGAGATAGGCGGACGTGCGCCGACGCGCGTTCTCGTGCACCGAGCGGTAGAAGAGATGCACGTCGAGGATGTGGAAGTTGTCGCGGCCCATGATCGGCGGCATCTCGGCGTAAGCGTCCGAGCGGATCTCCTGCACGATCAGGGCGCCGTCGACGCACTGCGCATCGGCGACGGCTCCTTCGAGCTGCATGCCGTCGCCCGAAAAGTTCAGACTGCCCGCGTTGCTCTCGTGAGCCACCCGAGCACCGTCGGTCGACCAGCTCAGCGGGTTGACGCAGACGTTCCCGGCCGGATCTTCGAAGTGCCGCACCCGCGGGCCGACGCTGTTCCATGTGACCAGGCAACCCGTCTGGTTCGCCGTGCCGCAGACGGGCACGTCCGGCAGTTCTCTCGACAACTCTTCCTCGTTGAACCAGTAACCCATCGGGTAGGCCGCCACGAGACGCTCCAGCAGCGGCGTTCCAGAAACACGCTCGCGCAGCAGTCGCTCGGTGTGCAGAGAGCCCTGACTGTGGCCGGCCAGAATGAAAGGCCGATCGCCGATGCGTTCGAGAAAGGAGTCGAAGGCTGCCTCGACGTCCGAGAAGGCGAGGTCGAGCGCCTGGTCGCCGTTGCCCGACTCGTCGAGGAAGGAGAAGAAGGTCGCCTGACGGTAGCGGGGCGCAAAGATGCGGCAGCAGCCGTTGAAGGCGCTCGCCTGGCCCCGCAGCACGAGGCTGTCCGTCAGGTCGTTCGTGTCGGCGTCGTCGAGCGGCTGGTTCCACGACGCCGGGCTGAGGTACGTCGTCGGCTGCAGGAAGAAGACGTCGACCTCTGCCGTATCCTCGCCGCTCTCGAGGCCCGGGGGCGTCGGATCCGTCGGATCGTCGAGCGCGGGCAGCGCTCCCCAGGCGCCGTCGTCGGCGTAGTCGGGTGCTGCGGGCGTCGGCATCTCGTTGAAGTCCTGCTTCGGCGAGATCGCGAGGCGCAGCGCGAAGAACCCGATCGCGTCACGGAAGAGAAAACCGGCGAGCAGCACGGCGACGACGAGCAGCGAGGCGATGGCGAGCCAACGTTTCATGGCGACAGTCTCCTTAGGGAAGGCAACAGTTTGACGCATCCGGCCGGAGAGCGGGTACCAGGCCGTCGCTAGTCTCCCGCGCGGCGGCGCAGCGCAGCGATCAGATCGGCCCACCAGAGGCCGTAGAGGCTCGACAGGGCAACGCCCTCGAGGCCGTGAAAGGCCGGGTGCCCGGGCGCCAACGCATCGAAGCCGCCCTGCGTCACTCGGACGCGCGTTCCCTCGTCGCAGGCCTCGAAGAGGACGCTCACCCACGTCCACTCACCCGGCACGAAGTCGCGGCCACCGAGCTCCAGATGCAGCACGCCCGCGTTCATACCTCGAGGGCGGCGAAAGCTTCTGACGCGCCCGAGGACGAAGCGAGCGGGCTCGCCCTCGGGATAGTTCTCGGCGAGCTCGCCCCCGGGCTCGAGCTGCAGCTCGAGCACGCCGAGGCGGTCCGGATCGGGGCGATGGCGCGGTCCGTCGAGCCACCAGGCGTCGATCTCCTCGGTGAAGATCCGGAAGGCCTCCGTCGGCTCGACGGCGACGGTCGTCGTGACCTCGACCGGCTCGATCACGAGCTGCGCCCCTCGGCGTGCTTCTTGAACGATGCCAGCTGGTCGGTCCAGAAGGCGCGCGTGGCTTCCACCCAGTCTCCGAGCTCGTCGAGCGCTTCGGGCCGCAGACGAAAGAGACGAATCCGGGCGTCTTCCGCGACGCGCTCGTCCAGCAGCAGGCCGCTGCGGAGAAGGATCTTGAGGTGCCGGCTCATTGCAGGGCGACTCATGCCCGATCGTTCTGCCAGCTCGCCGGCGCGCAGCGGACCCGCGCGCAGCAGCTCGATGACCTGGCGTCGCGTTGGGTCGGCGAGCGCCGAGAGCGTCTCGTCGATGCGGCTCGGTTGCGGCATCAGCTGTCGTCGGCCAGTGCCTGCAGCTCCTTCGGCGAAAGCTCGCGCAGCGTCTGGCTGAAGATCCACCGATGGCCCTCCGGGTCGACCGCGCGGTAGATCCGAGCTCCGTACGGCTCGTCCTGCGGCGGGGCGATCACCGTCGCTCCCGCTGCCAGGGCCCTTTCGTAGTGTGCGTCGACGTCAGCCACGTCGCAGCTGATCTGGCTGTGGACTCCCGTGAGATCCTTCGGGCTCGCCATACCGGCGTCCTTCCAGGTCGTCGCCACGGAAAAGCAGGCTGCAGAGCCCGCGAAGGTGAGCTCGGCGTGACCGATCGTGCCGTCGGGCATTGCCATGCGGAAGCGCTCCTCGAAGCCGAAGGCCTTGCAGAGAAAGTCGAGCGCCGCGGGCGCGTCGTCGTAGGCGAGCATGGCCGTGAAGGGAGAGACCTGACTCATGGTGGAAGTGTTCCTTTGAGTGAATAGTTCATCAACAAGTGAACTATATGTCAGAGGCGCACGTTCCGATGGGAGCCTTGCTTGCCGACGGCGGGTCGTGCTCGTAGCTCTTCCCGATCCTTCGGTCGACGAGCGCACGTCGTCGCCTGCGACGCCGCTTCTCCAGGAAACGCCCTCGACGTCATGGGTCGACTTCGAAACGACCCTGGGGCTTCCGTCCATAGAAGTCTCCGACTATGCTAATGCGGCATTTCATTCGATGGAGCTTCGATGCATATCCGCCAACGTGCCTGGCTGGTCCTCTGGACCGCGCTCTTTGTCTCGGGAGCCGCTGCCGTCGTCCTCTTCGCTCAGCCCAACGACGGCGCCGTCTTCGTCGGTCAGGAGGCTCCGTCGTCGGTGGTGCCTGGAAAGG
>JBCCLJ010000331.1:0-5545 GCA_039026915.1 Acidobacteriota bacterium | reverse complement strand
TCCGGCGATCCCGGCGCACCTCCGAAACGCCTTCGGCTGCGCGACGCTCGAGAGTGGTCGGAGTCCGAGGGCGGTCTCGCGGTGATCACAGGCCTCTCGAGGACGCGCAGCGAGCTCTCCGCGGGTCAGGAGAATGCCCGCAACTTCCTGACGTCGCCCCAAGGCCCCGAGCAGCGTCTGCACTCGGCGACGCATCTCGCGGCGACCCTGCACGGCGCCGGTTTCTCTCAGGTCTTCACCACCCTCTGGCTGGTACCGGATGAGAGCGCTCCTGCCTTCTTTCGGACCTTCTACGAGGGGCTTTCGAACGGCCGCTCGGCCGGCGCGGCTCTGCGCCGGGCACAGCGGCGCATGATCGAGTCGCCGGTCGATGCTGGCGGCTCGGGCGGGCCCCGCATCGACGCACGAGAACCGCTCTTCTGGGCTGGTTTTCGGCTTTACTCGAACTGTCGCTGAAGGCCAGCTCGAGAGATCGGGTACCCGGGGGACGTTATCCTCGCCTCACTCCGTTGACAGAGAAGAGGAGAGTCGCTCATGAACAAGCCGACCCGTCGACAGTTCGTGCAGGGAGCCAGCGGACTTGCTGCCGCCGCTTCGTTGGGTCGCGGTCAGGGGCTCGCTGCGCAGACGGACGAGCTGTCCTTCGCCAGCGCCGGCGAGCTGGCCGACAAGGTTCGCCGACGCGAGGTGAGCTCGGTGGAGCTCACCCAGCACTTCATCGACCGCATCGAGCGCTTCGACGGCACGCTGAACGCGGTCGTCGTACGCGACTTCGGGCGCGCGCTCGAGGCGGCGAAAGCGGCCGACGCGGCCGTACAGCGCGGCGAGGAGCTCGGGCCGCTGCACGGCGTGCCCATGACGATCAAAGAGTCGTACGACATCGAAGGGTTGCCCTCGACCTGGGGCCTGCCGCCGTTCGCCGCGTCCAAAGCCCCGCTCGACTCCGTCGTCGTCGACCGATTTCAGGCGGCCGGCGCTCACTTCCTCGGCAAGACGAACGTGCCGATCAACCTCGGCGACTTTCAGAGCTACAACGCGATCTACGGTGCAACGAACAACCCGTGGGACACGACGCGCACGCCCGGTGGCTCGTCGGGAGGGTCGGCGGCGGCGCTGGCGGCCGGCCTGACGGGCCTCGAAAGCGGCTCGGACATCGGCGGGTCGATTCGCAACCCGGCGCACTTCTGCGGCGTCTACGGTCACAAACCGACGCACGGCATCGTACCGATGCGCGGCCATCAGCCCCCGGGGGTGCCGCCCGGAGCCCAGCCCCCCGACCTCGCCGTCGTCGGCCCGCTGGCGCGCAGCGCTGAAGACCTGGCCACGGCAATGGACATCGTCTCGGGGCCCGACGTCCTCCAATCCGCCGGCTGGAAGCTCGATCTCCCGGCGCCGAGGGCCACGTCGCTCGGCGACCTGCGGGTCGCTCTCTGGCCCGACGATCCGCTGGCGCCGGTGAGCACCGAGGTTTCCGACCGCGTGCAGGCGATCGGGGAGCTCCTCACCCAGAAGGGCGCCACCGTCTCCGACAGCGCCCGCCCGAGGTTCCCCACCAAGATGTCGCACGACACCTACCTGCCGCTGCTCGGCGCCATGACCGAAGGCCCGGAGAGTGAGATCAAGTTCTTCGACTGGTTTCGCTTCCACGGAATGCGCGGCGGCCTGCGTCTTCAGTGGCGACAGTTCTTCGAAGACTGGGACATCGTCCTGTGCCCGATCTCCGCCGTCCCGGCGTTTCCCCAGGACCAGAGCGAACCGCTCTTCGAGCGCACTCTCCAAATCCACGGCGAGACGCGGCCGTACTTCGAGCAGGTCTTCTGGGCCGGGCTCGCGACGGTGAGCTACCTGCCGAGCACCGTCTTTCCGACCGGTCTTTCGTCGCAGGGCCTGCCGATTGGCCTGCAGGCGATGAGCGGCGAACTCTTCGACCGCACGACGATCGAGTTTGCGCGACTCATGGCCCAGGAGATCGGCGGCTTCTCGCCACCTCCCGACTTCGCTGGCTAGGTTGGGGCGCCGAGCGCGCGAGCGCCTCCTCCACCGCGCAGCGGGACCTCAGAGAAAGACGGCGACGGCGATGAGGACGGCAGACAAGACGAGCCCGAGGCCGATGAAGGGCAGTGCCAGACAACCGAGAAGACCGATCGCGGCAACGAAGGGCCGCTCCTTGGAGAAGCGCTCGAGGCGCGAAGGCTTCGCTGCCTCGGCCGGAAGCCCGACCCGATCGGCGGCCCGAGCCAGCTGCTCCGCACGTTCGAGGACGTCGAGCACTGCCTGCGGAGCGAGCTCCTCGGGCTGCAGGGTCGGACTCGCGTAGTAGAGCCAGCCTCCGCCCTCGTCGGGCCCGAAGTAGACGCTCGCGGTGCGCTCGTCCTCTCGCTGCACACCGATCAGCTGAGCGGCAGCGCGCACCGCCTCGTCGGTCGCCAGGAAACGCGACGACCACTCTTCGTTCTGAGTGACGACGCTGAAGTGGCCCAGGGCGGGCGGGCCCGCCAGGGTCGTCTTCTTCTGGAAGCGGTAGATGCCACTGAGAAGCCCGTTGCCCGCGGTTGCGCTGCGCACGAAGTAGTGGCGCACGCTCGCGGCGAGGGCCAGCTTCACATCCAGCTTGAAGCCCAGGGTCCTGCGCGTGCGGATTTCACCGTAGTACTTGGTGCGGGAGACTCTACTGAGATCCACCTGGCAGGTACGCCCGCCGAAGGCGCCCTTCCAGACGGTCCGCCCCATGCGGTTCTCGACGCTGAAACCGCGCTGGGCGAGAAGCGCCGTGATCCCGCTGACCTGTTCCGACATCTGACTCATGACCTTGCTCCCAGGCGTCATCCCTCCCACGGCGTAGCACCCACGGGTTCCAGGACGCTACGGCTCGCTCGTGCGGCCTCTCGATGGACATCGCGACCTGCCGGCCGAAAAGAGGACACGAGCAACGAACTTCCTGCGTCCTTTCAGGCCACTTCCACCTGGACGGGAACGCGGGGGATGGAGCCCCTCCGCGCGCCGCAAGGCGGCATCAGAAACCGGCGGGCGCCATCGGGTAAGGCTCTTCGACGAACGCGATCTCGTCTTCCATCAGCTCCACGTCGACCGCCGCGATCGCATCGTCCAGGTGCTGCCTCTTCGTCGCCCCGACGATCGGTGCGGTGACGAACGGCTTCGACAGCATCCAGGCGAGCGCCACCTGCGCTCGCGAAATGCCGCGCTTCTCTGCGACTTCACCGACGCGGCGGACGATCTCGCGATCCGCATCGTCGTGCCGATAGCGCGAGGCGATGAGACGGTCCTGCTCGGAGCGGTTCGTCGTCGCATCCCAGTCGCGTGTCAGCTTGCCGCGGGCGAGCGGACTCCAGGGGATGACGCCGATACCCTGGTCGAGGCAGAGCGGCATCATCTCCCGCTCTTCCTCGCGGTGCAGGAGGTTGTAGTGGTTCTGCATGCTGACGAAGCGATGCCAACCGCGCAGCTCGCTCGTGTAGAGCGATTTGCTGAACTGCCACGCCCACATCGACGACGCTCCGATGTAGCGCACTTTGCCCGAGTCCACCGCGTCGTGCAGCGCACGCAGCGTCTCTTCGATCGGCGTGCGGTCATCCCAGCGGTGGATCTGGTAGAGGTCGATGTAGTCGGTGCCGAGTCTGCGCAGGCTCGCGTCGAGCTCGCTGAGAATCGCCTTGCGCGACAGGCCGCGCGCATTGCGCTCCTTGCGCATGCCGAAGTAGACCTTCGTGGCGAGGACGACCTCGTCGCGCGACGCCATCTCGCGCAGGGCGCGTCCAACGACCTCTTCGCTGGTGCCGACCGAGTACACGTTGGCCGTGTCGAAGAAGTTGACGCCCGCTTCGAGAGCGCGTTCGAGGAACGGCCGGCTCTCCTCCTCGTTGAGCGCCCAATCGTGGACACCAGGTGTCTCTTTGCCGAACGACATGCAGCCCAAACAGAGTCGAGAGACCTCGAGCCCCGTGCTGCCGAGTTTCGTGTACTGCATCGAGAGACCTCACCTGTGAGCGAGTAGGACAGAGAGTAACTCGACGCAGGACCCCCGCTATGCTCAGCCTACCGTCTCACTCTCTCGGAGAGCCGCATGGAGCGACCCTTCGGGTCGATCGGCGTTGCCCCGACCTTCGCGGCCTGCTTCGCCTGCGGCTGCACCTCCTGACGAGCCTGCATTCGACGAAGCGGGCGTTCGTGAAGCTCCCGAGAGAACGCGTCGTGGTGTGCCCGTTCCGGGCCCACGTCGGCTCCCTCGGCGACACCTGCTCAGGAAGGCTGATCGCCACACCGGCACCCCCGAAAACAGAAACCCGCCGCGCCAGTCCGGCGGGCGGGTTTCCGTCGACGAGCGAGAGCTCGTCAAACTCCAAGAGGCTCCTATTTGAGGACGAAGGTGACCTTGAGGCGCACCTTGTAGGCCGTGACCTTGCCGTTCTCGACGACGACTTCCTGATCGCCGACCCAGGCGCCCTTGATGTCGTCGACCGTCTGCGCGGCTTTGGCAATGCCCTCGTCGACGGCGTCTTCGAAGCTCTTGGGGGACTCGGACGTGATCTCGATCGTCTTGGCAACACTCATGTCTATCTCCTTGCCCAACGGGGCATCTTCTTCGTGGCCGGGCGGTCTTGCCCGACCGTTTGAATTCGTTCAGCCGAGCTTTCCGCGCAGCTCGTGCAGCAGCTTCTCCTCTTCTTCGCTGACGCGCTCGCCACCGAAGCCGAAGAAGCTGCCCTCCTTGGCCGCCTCGGCGACCTTCTGGGCGATACCGAGGACCCAACTTCGGTAAGCAGCCGACTCGTCGACAGGAAGTCGGTCGAGGAGCTCGCGCACTCTGTCCACGTCCTCGAGAGCAAGAGCGCGAATCTGCTCCGAGCTCTCGATGTGCCGCGCCTGGAGCCGCCCCGTGAGCCGCTGGTGAGAGCGCAGTGAAGCGTCTCCGGCTTCACTCTCGTGTCCGCCCCGGCTGAGGAGCTTCGCGATGAGCTGACTGTTCGGGTAGTCGGCCTGCCCCTGCGCCACAGCGGTCACGCTCTTGAGCGCCTCCTTGGCCGTACCGAGACCGCCACTGCGACCGGCACCCGCCATTGCGGCCCCGACGAGGGACGGCGTCGTCGCCAACAGGAACCACTCTTCGTCTGTGAACTGCTCTTGCATGAAACCGCTTCTCCGAAGTCGACGGCGAGGCGGAGCTCGGGCGGCTCCGAATCCGCCCAAAACTCTAGTCGACCTTTCCTCTTCCGACCGGGAGCCAGCCCGGAAGTCACCTGCGCTGCAACCTTCCGTTCCGAATCCGCGTAACTCCGATAAATTCGACTTTGTCGAACAAATCTTCTGCCGACCGACACAGAGAGACTTCCATCATGAGCCGACTGTTCCTCGGCGAGTTCGAACAGCTCGTCCTACTCGCCGTGCTGCGGCAGGACGGCAACGGCTACGGCGTCACGCTGAGGCGAGAGATTGAAGAGCGGACGGGCCGCAGACCCGGTCTCGGGTCGGTCTACACGACTCTGGATCGGCTGACTCGGAAGGGCTTCATCGAAGCACGTACTCTGGC
>JBCCLJ010000330.1:0-5555 GCA_039026915.1 Acidobacteriota bacterium | reverse complement strand
CTCAGAGCCACAGCGACGACCTGCGATCGGTGTCTACGCCAGCCGAAGAAGAGAGCAACCAGGGCCAGCCCAGCCGCGAGCAACGTCAGCGCCCATTCCGCCTCGTGGCTCAACAGCACGCCCAGGCCGAACAGGCCGAAGAGGCTGGGGGCCAGACTGCAGACGAGGCAGTGGGCCGAGCAGAGTGTGGAAGCGACGGCACCCATTCGATCGAGCGAGCGGCCTTCCGTGCTGGCGTGCGCCATATCGCTTGCTGCATCTTCTGAACTCATCGGTCGTTCTCCAAACTTGATTCGCGGGATCCGTCTCGAGGGGTGTGCGGGGCGCCTTCAATCGTCCTGCAGTGCGGTCTTCGGGTCCACTCGGATGGCGCCGAGTGCCGGTCCGAGGCAGGCCAGCGCCCCGGCGAGAACCAGCACTCCCGCCGTGGTCAAGTAGGCCTCGGGATCTCGCGCCTCGACTCCGAAGAGCGACGCAGCCAGTGCCGGTCCCAGACCAAAGGCCGCCAGGAGGCCGACGACCAAGCCCAAGAGAACCAGGCGCAGACCATATCCGACGACCAGCCCGCCGAGGGACTTCACCGGAGCACCGAGAGCGGCTCGCAGTCCGAACTCACGCCGTCGCATGCCCAGCTCTCCTCGCAGAAGGCCGTAGAGCCCGAGCGCCGCCAGCGCCAGCGAGATCAGGGCGAAGAGTGGTCCCATCGCGCCGAGCAGACGCGCCTGCCAGAGGGCGCCGTTCATGATCGACTCCAGGGTCCGAATCTCGATGACGCCGGTCTCAGGAGCGACTTTGGCCAGGCGCTCACGGACCGAGCGAATCATCGACTCGGGATCGCCCTGTGTGCGAACGGCGACGCGCAGCCGGAAAGCCTTGTACTGAGCAATCGGATAGTAGAGCTCGGCGCCAAAGCTCGACTCACGAGGGTCGTAGCGGACGTCGTCGACGACGCCCACCACGCGAGCCCACGAATCCCCCGAGATGCGCACCTCGCGGTCGAGCGCAGACTGCCCGGGAAAGAGAAGCTCGGCGGCCCGTCGACTGAGCACGATGACCATGCCCTTCTCGCGATCGTCGGTCCAGGCCAGATCACGCCCTTCGAGAAGATCGATGCCGAGCCCGTCGAAGTACCCCGGAGACATGTCGATCGTCATGATCGGAGTCTGGTGCTCCTGCTCCTCCTCCGTGCTCCCCCCGCGCGCCAGCACGGTCACCGGCCGCCGATTCGTATCGAGATACGGGAGATTCGTCGCGCCTCCGACTCCGTCGACGCCGGGCAACTCACCGATCTCCTGCTGCACGCGTTCGTAGAAGTTCGCCAGGCTCGCCGTCTGTTCGTAGTAGTCGCCCTCGAACTGCGGCGACAGCTCGACGACCAGGACCTTCTCAGGGTCGAAGCCGGGATCCTGCAGCGTCAGGTTGCGGAACGAGGCGGCGAGGAGAAAGGCGCCGACGATCAGGAGGCTCGCGAGAGCCACCTGGGCCACGACCAATCCCTTGCGCACGCGAGCAGCGCCTGCGCCGCGATCGCCGAGACGTTGCCCCAGAAGAGAGCGCAGATCCGGCTTGAGGGCCACACTCAGAGGCCCCAGCGCCGCCAGAGCACTGACCAGGAGAACGGAGAGGGCGCTCACGGAGACTTCGGCCCCATCGAGCCGGCCATCGATCCACTCCGGGAAACCGTCCTGGACCAGGAGGGGGAGCAGCTGCAGGAAGCCGAGGGCGAGCAGCAGGCTCAGTACGCCACCGGCAGCCGCGAGGATCAGGGTTTCGAGCAGGAGCTGTCGCGCGAGACGCCTCGGTTGAGCGCCCAGGGCTCGCTGCAGACCGAAGTGCGCGGAACGAGAGACGCTGCGTGCCGTCTGCAGGCTGGCAAGCGTCACGACGGCGAGCCCGAGAAAGAGCCAGGTCAGCACCCAAAGAGACCGCAGGTGCGGACGCAGAGTGGCCGTCTCGGCTTCGCGGTAGGGCGTCAACCGCGGCCGCCACAGCTCGTTGGCTTCAGGGTAGGTCTCTGCCAACGCCTCACCGATGGCGAGCACTTCTTGACGCGCCTGATCCAGCGTCACGCCTCGAGCGAGGCGAGCGATGCCCTCGCTCCATCGCGAAACGCGCTGATCGGAGCGCGTGTCACTGGTGTCCTGAGTATCGATCCAGTTCTGGTAGGGGAACCAGATCTGCGTCGAATCGGGGAAGCCGTAGCCGCGAGGCAGTACGCCGACGACGGTGTAGGTGCCGAGTGACGTTCGGATTCGACGCCCCATAATCTCGGCGTCGCTGTCGAAGCGAGAGCGCCAGAGCGCGTGCGAGAGGATGACCTTGAAGGAGTCGGCCCCCTGGCGATCGTCGGCGCGATCGAAGAGCCGGCCGAGATGCGGACGCACACCTGTCGCAGGCAGCACCCCCGAGGTCACGACCGCCGAGGGGATCGACAGGACGGTGCCGTCGTCGAGCCGCAGGTTGTCGCGCCGAGACTCGAAGGCTCCGATCGACTGAAGCGTCTTCGCCCGCTCGAGATAGTCGTCCGAGTCCGCGACGGAGAGCCCGTACGTGCCCCCGGTCTTCTGCGACTCGCTTTCGACGACGACCATCTGCTCCGCTTCCAGGGTCGCAATCGGACGCAACAGGGCCGCGTTGATGACGCTGAAAGCCGCTGTGTGCGTGCCGATCCCGAGAGCCAGAATCAGGACGACGGCAGCCGAGACGATCGGCTCCTTGCGAAGCGCGCGCAGTGCGATACGAAGATCGAGTCCCATGGCGTCTCTCAATCGGCTTTCAGGTTGTCGGTGGGATCGAGACGGGAGGCCCGCCACGCCGGCGCCAGGCTGAAGGCAGCGACGAGCAGCGACAGCGCCGTCGCGGCCCCGAGGCACTGCACCAGCGACGGCTGCTCGAGAAAGACGGTGC
Source organism: Acidobacteriota bacterium (assembly GCA_039026915.1). Classification (GTDB taxonomy): domain Bacteria; phylum Acidobacteriota; class Thermoanaerobaculia; order Multivoradales; family Multivoraceae; genus JBCCLJ01. The sequence goes on along the minus strand of JBCCLJ010000330.1, from coordinate 2,648 downwards.
TGCGGGCAATCTGTGGCACGAGAAGGAAAAGGCCTGCAGTGCCGAGAGCGGCTCCACCGAGCAAGACCCGGCCGCCCTCGCGGAGAATGAGCGCCGCCACGTCGGCGGGAGAGGCGCCGACCGCCATGCGCAGACCGATCTCACGCCGGCGCTGGCGAACCGACTCGGCCAGCGCCGCGTACAGTCCGAGCGACGCCAGCAGGAGCGCGCCGAGAGCCATCGCGCCGGCGAGCCAGGCGACCGTGCGCTCGCGCCAGACCTGTGTCTCGAGGCGCAGACTCATCGTCTCGACGTCCCAGACCGGCTGCAGAGGATCCGCGGCCCAGACCGCCCGCTCGATGTCGGAGCGCAGCTCGGCGGCCTCCACTCCCTCTCGACGAAAGACGAAGTGCACGTTCATGGGAAGCTCCTGACGTCGCGGCAGATAGAGCTGAAGTCCCTGCTGCCACTCGCTGTCCTGGGCCGCGCGACTGACGTCACTGACGACGCCGATCACCTCGACCCACTCCGAAGAAGCGTCGACGCGGAGCCGCTTGCCGAGTGCGCCGCCTCCCGGCCAGAATCGGTCCGCAACCGCTCGATTGACGATGGCGACGGCCGGTGCTTCGGCGTGATCCCGACCGTCGAACGCGCGACCCTCGAGCAGACGAACTCCCATCGTGTCGAAGTAGGCGTCACTGACGACGGTATTGCGCAAGAGGGGATTGAACCGGGCGTCCGCTTCGCTCTGTCCTTCGAGCAGGATCTCCCGGTCGTAGCCAGCGGCCCCTTCGGTGAAGGGAAGATCGCTCGTCAACGCAGCGCCATGCGCCCCGGGGATACTGCCGAGCTCTTCGAGAACCCGCTCATGGAAGCTCTGTACGATCTCCGGCTTGCTGCTCGGGTAGGTGTACCAGGGCAGGTTGATCTTGAACGAGTGCACGCTCTCCGGCTCGAAGCCGAAGTCTCTCTCCGCCAGTCGGCGAAAGCCGTCGACGAGCGAGGCCGAGGCCGCAAGCAGAATCAGAGCCAAGGCAATCTGACCTGTGAGCTGCAGTCGAACGAAGCGGCGTTGACCGCTCGAAGCCGAGCCGCTGCGGTCGCTGCGCAGGGTCTCCTCGGCGCGGGCCCGAGAGAGCCTCAGAGCCGACGCAGCACCCACGGCGAGTCCCAGAGCGACCGCCAGTCCCAGAGCTACGGGCACCGCCGAGGCATCCATCTGGAGCTCGACCCAGGACGGCAACTCGGCACGCACGCGCTGCGCCAGGGCGGCGGAGCCCACGGCTCCGACGAGAAGCCCCAGGCCGACACCGAGAGTCGAGATCAGTGTGCTCTCGAGCAGGAGCGGTGCGATCAGGTGGCGCCTGGACGCTCCGATTGCGGCGCGCACGACGAACTCGCGCTCGCGAGAGAGGGCGCGCGTCAAAAGGAGGTTCGAGGCGTTGACCGCACCGATGAGCAGAAGCAGCACACAGGCGACAGCGAGGATCAGAAGATAGGGCCTCACGTTGCCGATCAACGCACGATCGAGCGTCACGAGCGTGAGCGAGATCCCTTCGTTCGAGTCCGGAAACTCGACGGCGAGCTCGCGACCGACCTGCGCGACGCGTTCGCGCGCCACTTCGAAGCTGACGCCGTCATTGAGACGCGCCACACCGCGCACGCGTCGAAACGAGCGATCTTCGAGATTCGGGTTCCGCTCGGTGATGAAGATCGAACGGTAGAGATCGGCGCGCTGGGGAAAGTCGAAGCCCGGTGGGGTCGCGCCGAAGACCTTGTAGTTCGGCGCGCCGTCGAGCGTGAGCGTCTGGTCGAAGACCTCCTCCCCGCCGCCGAAGCGCGCCTCGTGGATCCGGTCGTTCAGGACGATGCCGAAAGAGCGCTCGCGGTCGTACGACGCGGGGAAACTCGTGCCACGCGCCAGCGGAACTCCGAGCACCTCGAAGAGGTTGTGGGTGATCAGAACCGCCGATGCTTCGTGCGGCGGACCGATCCCATCGTTCATCGTGTAGCCGCCGGACGGTGGAATGTACGCGGCAACGTTTTGAAAGACGTCGGTACGCTCCCTCAGGTCGTCGAGCTCCAACATGGACACGTTCGCCTCGCGACCGCCGCGCTGTGCCTCGATGCGCACGAGCCGTTCCGGTTCATGGTAGGGCAGCGGCTCGAGGAGAGCGGCGTCGACCAGTGAGAAAACCGTGAGACCGACACCGGAAACGAAGCCGAGAATCGCAGCCGCTGCAATCACGGTGCTGGGCTCACGACGCAAAGAACGGACGATCTGACGCAGGGTCATTTTCGCCTCCTGTCAGCTTGCTGACGGGTAGCTCGCCGCGCGTGGACGCGCCGCGAAGGGCAGAAGGAACGTCGACAGCGAGACGCCGATCGTGACGTCGGCTCCCGGCTGGCTTGGTGCGAGAAGGCAAGAGAGTCTGATGGCGGCGGTCTGGGTCAGAGCCGAAGCTTCGAGCATGGTCGCCTCTCCGGAGAGATTCGTGAACCGGGCTGGTACCCGAGACGAGATCTCTCAACCACAGCCTGCGCTGGAGCCGCTGTGCCCAGCGAAGCAACCTCGTGCCCTACCGAAGGGCCGCGTGTCGTGAAGCGAGCGCCAGCCTTGCCGCCGCACTTTCCAAGTGGACGAGGCAGAACAGGTGGCACCGCTCTTT
>JBCCLJ010000329.1:0-5570 GCA_039026915.1 Acidobacteriota bacterium | reverse complement strand
CGGATCCGCGCGATCGGGATCGCCGCTCGAAACGGTGTAGCGCTCGATCACGCTGGTGAGCGGCGAGGAGCCAGAACCGCTGCGTGTGTACGAGACGTAGAAGTAGCCGTTCTGCGCGAAAGACGGGTGAAAGGCAACGCCCAGGAGACCGCCTTCGAAGAAGCTGTCGACGTCTGCCGAGTGATCCAGAAAGACCTCGAGCGTCGAAGGCGGAGTGTGGACCAGGAGTGCGCCGTTTCGTTCCGCTATGAACAGACGCCCCGTTCCATCGAAGGCCGAGCGCACCGCGAGCGGACTCGACAACGACAGTCCCATCGGTGTCAGCTGAAGGTCTTGAGGCACCTGAGCCTCGAGCGAGCTCGCCAAGAACAGAAGCGTTGCGAGGAGGGCTGCGCAGAACTTCGCCGCCCGCTGCCGCCGGCGCAGGACCAATGATCGACTTATCTGCATAAGACGATCATATGCCACCATATACCTGCACGAAACACTTATAGGTTCGCTCCGTACCACCAGGTCATGCCTCAGCCCTTTGGCCAAACGCTCTCTGCAGCCGACTTCCACGTGCTCCTCGTTCTCTGCGACGGAGACCTGTACGGCTACGCGATCTTGAAGGCCGTCGAAGAAGAGTCCCGTGGACGCGTCCGGCCAGACCTCGGAGCTCTCTATCGGGCCCTTGCGCGGCTGGGGTCCGCCGGACTGGTTCAGCCCGTTCCGCCGCCGCCTTCGGCCGAGAAGCGTCCGGGCAAGCCGCGCCGCTACTACGGCATCACTCCGGCGGGACGCAGAATTCTGGGTCAGGAAGTGAAACGGATGCAGGAAGCGCTCGTGCTCGCCGAGCGCCGACTCGGTCTCCAGGAGACGCCTTGAGCCCGACGAGTCGCTGGTTCGAAGTGCTGCTGAGGGCCTTTCCCGCTCCCTTCCGGAGGGAATACGGACGGGATCTTCTGCACGCTCTCGACGACTGGCTCGAAGACGACGGCCGGAGACGGTGGGTCCCCGACCTCTTGACCGGCAGCTACTTCCTTCTCCGCTCAGCGCTTCAAGAACGCCTCAACCCCTCCCTTCGCCAACGGCCTGCACCTCGAGGACAGACCATGGAACGACTGCTTCACGAGTTTCGTTTGACCCTTCGCGGACTCCTTCAGCGGCCCGGCTTCACCGCCGTCGCCCTACTGACGCTCGCCCTCGGCGTCGGCGCGAACACGGCGATCTTCAGCATCGTCAACACGGTGATTCTCAAGCCGCTGCCCTACTCCGATCCGGAACAGCTGGTGACGATTCGGCGCTTGGAAGCGCAGTCGGAGCGAGGTCCCATGGCGATGTCGCAGCCCGACATCGAGGACATCGAGCGCAGCGCCGGAACGTTGCAGTCGGTCGCCGGCTACCAGAGGACGAGCGTCACGCTCACCGGCGACGGCGGACCTGAGATCGTGCAGGCTGCCGAAGTGACGCACGGACTCCTCACGGTCCTCGGTCAACCGCCGATCGAAGGTCGTGATCTCGTAGCCGCCGACAACACACCGAACGGCGAGCGCGTCGTGGTCGTCGGAAAGACCTTTGCCGAGACCCACCTCGGCCAGCGCACCGCGGTCGGCGCGAAGCTCCAGCTCCAGGGTGAGACCTTCCGCGTCATCGGCGTGGCTCCGGAGAACTTCGACTTTCCCCAGGGCGCGAAGATCTGGCTTCCCATCTTCAACGACACCGAAGGCTGCGGCCGAGGCTGCCACTTCCTGCAGGGGATCGCTCGTCTGCAGCCCGGCGAGGTCTCGGTGGCTGCCGCACAGCAGGAGCTCGATGCCGTCGCCCGGCGGCTCAAAGAGGCTTATCCAGAGGACAACACCGGCAAGACGTTCTTTGTCGAAGGACTGCAGACGACCCTGCTCGGCGACACTCAGCGAGGCCTCCTCATTCTTCTGGCTTCGGTCGGTCTGGTGCTGCTGATCGCAGCGGCCAACCTGGCGAGCCTGCAGCTCGCTCGCAGCAGTACACGCAGCAACGAGATCGCCGTGCGCTCGGCTCTCGGTGCGAGTCGAGCCCGTCTCTGCGGGCTCCTCCTTCAAGAGACGATGCTCCTCGGTCTCGGCGGCGGATTGCTCGGACTGCTGCTGGGATTGGCGACCGCCCGCGGCATCGTCGCTCTCGCACCCGAGGGCGTTCCCCGCATCGACGAGGTAGGCCTGGACTCGACCCTGCTCGTCTACGCCTTGGCCGCGTCGCTCGCCACGGCCATCGTCTTCGCCATCGGACCGAGCTGGCGACTGACTCGTCCGGCTCATCAGGGATCGCTACGAAGCACCGCCGACGCAGGCTCTGTGAGAACTCGCAACGCGCTGCTCACGGCCGAGGTGGCTCTCTCGCTCCTCCTCCTCGTCGGCGCAGGCCTGCTTCTACAGACCTACCGCCAGGTCCTGGAGGTCGACCTCGGTTTCGAGGCAGACAACGTCTCGAGCTTTCTCGTGGCGCTTCCGGAAGAGCCCTACGCCGAGCCCGAGCAGGTCGCGGTCTTCTTCGAACGGGTCGAGCAGGAGCTCGCATCGATTCCTGGAGTGACGTCGGTCGGCGGCGTTCTCGGCCTACCGTTCAGCGGGAACTCGATGGGCACCTCCGTCGAGTTTCTCGACGAGCCGGAACCGGAACAGGGCCAGGAGCGGTCGACACGACTGCGCGTCGCTCTTCCGGAGTACTTCGAGACGCTCGGCATCCGCACTCTCGAGGGACGCAACTTCGACTCAGCAGACCGGCAGGGAAACCTCCCCGTGGCCGTCGTCAACCAGGCCTTCGTCGAGCGCTTCTGTGACGGCGAGCTCCCCCTCGATCGCCAGATCCAGATCGGCTTCGGCTTCGGTTGGGACAAGGAGCCACGCACGATCGTGGGCGTCGTCTCCGACTTCAAAACGGAGTCGATCACGGCACAGACGAGGCCCGAGGTCTTCGTACCTCAGGCGCAGATGGGCGCTCCCTGGATGAGCCTCGTCGTTCGTTCTGCCGGGGACACCGACTGGGCGGCTCTCTCCACTGCCGTGCAGCGGGTCGACCCGATGGTGCCGCTGCGCGCGAAGAGCTCCGTCACGGAGGCCGTCGACCGCGAGCGCGGGCCGGCGAGGTTCTACTTCCTGCTGCTGGCCGGCTTCGCTGCGATTGCCGTTGCGCTGTCGCTGGTCGGTCTCTACGGCGTCGTCTCGTATCTGGTCTCGCGACGTACGCGGGAGATTGCCATCCGCATGGCAGTCGGCGCGCGGGCGACGGAGGTCACGCGCCAGTTTCTCGTGCAGGGACTCCGGCCGGTCGCTGCGGGGCTCGGCCTCGGCCTCGTTGCCGCTGTGGCCACGTCACGGTTCCTGAGCTCGCTGCTCTTCGAGGTGAGCCCGTACGATCCGTCGATCTACCTCGCGGCTGCCGGAGGGCTGACCGCGACCACGCTCTTTGCATTGCTTCTTCCAGCGCGCCGCGCAGGGCGCGTCTCGCCGGCGAGAATGCTCCAGGAGGAGTAGGCCGAGCGCAACATCGCGGGAGGGCCGACAGACCTGCGGTCGACGCCCAGGTCGGCCTCCAACGCGCTCGACTCGGCCTCAGGAACCGATCGCTAGCGGTACCAGTAGGGCGTCTTCCGGGTCCACTCGCTCGAGCGGTAGTCACGATGCAAGCGGTCGAAGGCCGCCTTCGAGACGGCACCGTTCCGGCACTGACTGAAACGGCTGCGCCGAACGATGAGGTGCAACGCTCTCGGCACCTCCGGATCGTCGGGAGCAACATCGGCGCGGTCGAATACAGCGTCGGCGACGAAGCGGAAAGGCAGGGGCATGTCTCGGCGGCGTTCACTGTGCCGCAGGATCGCCTGGCGATCATCGACCGGTAGTACCTCCTGCAAGAACGGCACCTCGACCTCGCTCTCCAGTCGGTCCGAGCACCAAGCGCGCGCGCCGAGACGAAGACCGTACTCCCCCGGCGGGATCGTCACCGGCAGCTCCAGATCGTCCAGGAAGAGCAGTGCAGCGGCGAAGTCGCGCTCGCTTTCCGGCGCTTCCCGCCAGATCGCGAGGCGCTCCGCTCTCGCTCCAGAAACCAGAGACGACAGCTGCTCAGCCGCCGCTTCGACCGTCTCCGCCTCCTGCAGCAGTCCGAGCATCCAGACTCTGAACAGGAGTGCTCGCCGCTGAGCCTCGGGGAAGGGGGCGGCGCCGGCAGAGAGTTCGAGCAGGTCTTCGCCGCTCAGTCGGTTCAGCAAGGCGACCGTGGCTCCAACGAGCAGAGGTTGCTCCAGCTCTTCCGGGTACATCGCTCGGGCGGGCGGACCTCCGACTCCGTCGTAGTAAGCGTTGGTTACCGGGCGCTGGATCGAGAAGTCGACCATCTCACGCACCGACGCAGAAACCTCGGCCCGCAAGAAGCGGAGTCGATTGCCGTCACCGAGGCGCTGCAGCCTCGAAGCGTCGCCGAGCTCGCGGTCGAGCACCTGGCGCGCTGCGCCGTGCTGTCCCCGAAGCACGAGCAGGCGAGCCCGATGGTAAGCAGCGCTGGCCGCAATGGCACGGTCGCGCGGCACAGCGGCCAACGACTGCAACAGCGCCTCGGCTTCGTCCTCTGTGCCGGTAGCCAGCGACGCCGCGGCCAGAAGCCAGAGATCGCGAAAGGTCTCCGGCGCCTGCTGCAGCCGCGCGTAGACGTGCGACCAGGTCTCGAGCGTGCGCGGCCCGCTAAGGCAGGCCGTCCACTCCAGCAGATGGTCGACCGCGCTGGTCAGCGGCTGGGTGCTGCCACGACAGGGGCCGGCCGAGCGCCGGAAGTCGACGTGCTCCTGCTCGAGGCTGGCTTGCGGCAGTGGATCCAGGAGCGCTGTAGCCAGGCGTCTTCGCTGAGTCTCGGGCTCGAGCCGAAACCGCACAAAGGACAGGAGTCGACCGGCGCGAGCGTGCTGAGCGGCCAGCTGTCCGTCAGCGAGCACGGTCTCTAGATGACGCCGGGCGCGAACGAGACCTTCCTCACCGGCCGCCCTGACAGTGGCGTCGCGGATCGCGCTACGTGCCGCAAGGTAGAGGCCCCACGAACGCCACGGCGACGATTCGTCTTCGGCGATCGCCAGAAAGCGCCGCTCCGCGTCGTCGTACGACGTCGCATAGAACGACGCGGCGGCGATCTGGTACTCGCGGTCCGCCCGCACGAGTGGAGGCGCACTCGCAGCCACCGACTCCGGAAGGACTGCCTCTGACGAACTGCACTGTTCGAAGACGAGCCGCTGCGCCTCCATCCAGTCGGCGAGGTGGCCGGGATCGGCGTACTCGGTCTGACGTCGTGTCCAGGTAGCGGCCGCCTTGCCGAAGGCTGCGTCGTTGCAATTGTCGAAGTAGCGATGGGTCGTGACCTCGTCTTCGGTCACAGAGACCCGGCGCAGATTGTTCAGATAGCGAGGCCGCTCGAAGCCGGCCTCGACCTGCACCTCCTGCCACTTCTTCCAACCCTCGGCGCCTCCAGTCTGCGGCTGCGGCTCCTCCAGATGAGCGAAGGCAGTCTGCGCACCGACGGTCCACTCCAGTCCGGACAGGCTGCGAAAGAGAGGGACTCGATAAGGAGCG
>JBCCLJ010000328.1:0-5575 GCA_039026915.1 Acidobacteriota bacterium | reverse complement strand
CGAACACCGAGCCGATCGTCGCGAAGTCGTTGGGCACCGGCACCTGCGTCACGAAGAGGACCGGATTCGGCAAACCGTTCGGTTGCGCTCCGGCCTCAGTCCCAGGAGCAGCGAGCAGAAGAAAGAGTCCGCAAAGGGACCAAGAGCGGGAGAACATGAGCCACAAAGGCCGAGCAGAAGACATCAACCAAATATAGCAATCCATCGATATTAGATCCGCATGGCTGCTGAGACGTCTGCGCGACGCGATCCCCCTTGAACGCGATCGACGATGGAGAACCCGCGCCCATGCAACCAAAGCAACCTGCCACCACCCCTCTCACTCTCGCCGCAGCCGGCTGCTTCCTCGGCATCCTGGGCATTCCCTGCCTGCTCTTCGCGCCGTTCTTCCTCTGGAGCGCCTTCAGCTCGGGGGAGTGGGACAGCACGACGGGAACCGTCGTGTCCGTGGGCGCTCTGCTGAACGACACCAACGAGGCCACCGGTGCTTCGGGCCAGCGCTCGAGCGGCGGACGCATTTTCACGCCGATCGAAGAGCGCCCACACGCCGCGGTGGTCCGCTACAGCTACACGGTCAACGGCGAGTCGCACTCGGGTGATCGCTACTCCCTGGGCGGCGGCTCGACGGCACTCGACGCGAGCAGCCGCGAGGAAGCGCTGGCTCGAGGCAGAGAGGCCTACCCGGAGGGTTCCGAGATCACCGTCTACTACAACCCCGAGCGGCCGTCGTCGGCCGTGCTCGCCCCAGGACTCAACTGGGGCAGCTTCGTCCCGGCCATCCTCGGCCTGCTCTTCGGGCCGCCGAGCCTCCTGCTCCTCTACCAGGCCTGGGCCCTCAACCGTGTCCTGACCCCGTAGTCGCGAGGAAGCCGTGCCGCCTCTCACCCGGCAAAGCTCTTCTCGCCGCGCTCTTCTTCTACGTCTTCGCGCTCCTGCTCCTCGCCGCCGGCGCCGCCATGCTCGGAAGCGGCAGCCGTGAGACGGCGCAGGTGCCGCCGATCGACGTCTAGTTCGACCCCGACGATCCCCTGATTCTTGACGATCCCCTGATTCTGGGCGCACTCCTCGGCGCGTTCTCGCTGCTCAGGCTCCGCGGAGCCGTCAGCGAGCTCAGCCCGCCGAAGCGGTTGCTTCGTCTTCGGCGAGGCCCATGCAGAAGAGACCATTCAGAGGTCCGACGTAGAAGGTGACCGCCTCTTTGGACTTGCGGTAGCGGTTGAAGCAGTCGACGGTCACCTCGCGCGTTCCGGCCCGCATCGTCAGCTTGAGCTTCTGCTGACGCTTGGGAACTTCGAAGCTCCCGACGCGCACCTGCCACTGCTCGTGCATCGACGCGTCGGCAGGCGTCTCGAAGGTCTGCTTGCCGAGACGGAAGGAGACGAGCTCACCTCCGGGCTTGGTCGACACCTCGTAGGAGCCGTCGGGCGCGAGCTGCAGCTTGAGAACGGCACCCTCGAGAAAGCGGTCGATCTTGGCCTGGCCCACCGTCTCGGCGAGGCCGGCCCGCGTCGTCATCGCTCCTTGGCTCTCTAGGTTGAGCATCGCTGCTTCCATTCCCTTCTTCGCCTCTTGGGGAAGGTCACCGCCGTCGAATTGAGCCGTGGCGGGAAGGGAAAGAAAGGCAGCCAGAAGGGCAGCACAGCAGGTCTTCGAAAGCACGGACGTCTTCATCAGAATTCTCCTCTTCTGAGTCGAGCCCATCCGGGAGGTCCGTGCCAGTGAGCCGCTCGCAGTGTTCTACGCAGCGAAGCGGCCCGGGTTGCGGCCGGCTCAGGTATGAAAGACGAAGCGCACGCCGCCCTCTTCCACCCAGCGGACAGATCCCACTCCCGAGCAGGACAGATCGAGAGCGCTCGCTCGCCGCTCGACTTCCTCGAGAGAGTTCACGAGAAAGTCCACTCCGCAGACGCCGTCGCCACGTTCGTCCCTCGGAGCGACGAAGCGCACGGTGCCGGGCAGACTGCTGGAATCGAAGGGCCCCCCTTCACAGCGCAGTGACCAAGCCGCTCCGCCGTCGGGAGCGCTCGCCTCGACCACGCTCTGCTGCAGCAGCTCGCTCCAGCGCTGCGCCATGCCTTCCGGGTCCTCGGTCTGCAGCTCCACGCCGTCGATCTGACGAACGTACTGCGACGCCTTTTCCTGCCAGCCTTCGCCGGCCCAGACCCAGGCCGCCGCGGGCGTCGCTTGATCGACGGAGAGGATGGCGCCGCCGCAGTCGCGCGGATGCACATGCAGCCCCAGCGTACTCTCGCCGCTCGGCGCCTCACCGACGGCGTTCCAGACGATGCGGGCGCCGACCGACTCGAGGCGCTGGCGCGCCGCGGAGAGATCCTCCACCTGCACGATGACCATGTACCCCCCGTCGCCCCCACGTCGCTCGAGGTAGCGGCCCGCGGTCGTGTTCTCTTCGACCGGAGAGACGACCTCGAGAAACGTGTCGCCGATCGCCGCAACCCAGTTGTCGAGACCAAACTCGATGATGCCCGGATCGTGGTAACCGGGATCGAGCCCGAGCAGCGCTTCGAGGCGCCGCTCGCTGCGTTCGAGGTCCTTCGCGACGAGCGCGACCTGTCTGAGACGCATCTGCCTTCTCCTCTGTCGTTTTGCAGGGAAGTCTAGTCGGCCGACGCCGAAGCCAGGACGAGCTCGAAGAGCTCGACCTGCTCGCTGTCTCCCGGCAGCCGACGTCGCCCCAGCGGTTCGAAGCCGAGCTTGGCGAGCACCCGCATCGACGCGGCGTTGGTCACACCGGTCACGGCGAGCACGCGCCCGATCGTCGTGCCACGGCAGCTCGCCAAGACCGCCTCTGAAGCCTCGGTCGCGAAACCCCGTCCGAACACCTCGGGCAGGAAGGCAAAGCCGAGGTCCGGAGCATCCAGACCCTCGCGCCGCACGAGTCCGCAGATGCCGACGGCAGCAGGCTCGCCGCGTCGTTCGACGGCGAGCAGCCCGTCGCCGTGCTCGACGTAGCTCGCGCCGGGCCCCTGCTCCAGATAGAGAGCTGCATGTTCGGGCGTCTTCAAACCACGGTCGCCGATGTTCTCGAGAAAGGAGGGCTCGTTGAACAGGCGCAGCAGAAACCACACATCGTCACCGCACAGGGGCCGCAAGCGAAGACGCTTCGTCTGCAGATGGAGTCTCGAGCTCAACGTGCCTCCCCAAGGAGATGAAGAGGCCACGCCGCTGCCTCGCCGGCTTGACGGTTGATGACGTCGAAACGGACTCCATCCCGCTTCCGAGACGGTCCGCTGCGCCCGGGCCTCCGTCGTGCACTCTAGTGTGGACCGGCAACGATTCACGCAAGAAAGGCTGCGATCTCGGCGCGATCGCAGCCGCAGGAAGCCTCGCCGATCGCAAGGTGAGCTGACCCGTCGGCCAGCCACTCGCTGGTAGAATCCGCGCTCTGTGCCTGCTCTTCTTCCCTTCCCCCCGCCCTATCGTGCCTGGCTGACTCTCTCGAACGACCCCGACAACACCGTCGAGGCCGACTGGGTCGAGCTGCACGAGACGATCTGGGGCGAGTTCGGGCTTCCTTTTGGGGACTCGGTCTTCCTGCGCAGCATCAACGAGACGCTGCCCGACCAGGTCTCCGTCGAGACTCTGCCGCGCGCCGCGACCGCTCACCCCGTCGACACGCTGCACAGCTGGGGCGACTACATCCTGTCGACCCAAGAGGCTTTCCATCGCGCGCGCGCCGTCGAAGCCCTGGACACACTCGCCGCACTCGAGCTCGAGCCGCGCGTCTGGGTCGATCACAGCTTCTTCCAGGGGAATGTCCTGCACCACAGCCATCTCGGTAGCCTGCCGAAGATCGAGGACGCTTCGGGCCACGTCTACGAGAACAGTCTCTACTCGCTCGACCTCGTGGTCGAAGCCGGGGTCCGCTACGTGTGGGACACCTTGGTCCGCCGCTCGTTCCCGCGCCCCGGCCGACCGACGCCCGCTGCGGAGTACTTCGCCGCCCGTACGGGCAGCGCGACGCGCGGCAAGGTCTTCGCGGTGCTTCAGAAGGTGGGCAACCCCGCATGGCGCTGGGCACGCTCGGAACGCTTCGACTACCGCGCCGAGCGTACGAAGGTCTGCTACCCACACACCTTCCCCGACGGCCGCACGCTCTACTGCTTCTCCCGCTACGGTGGGTGGGAGTTCGCCGACATCCACGGCTTCGGTCAGCTGACGCGGGCCTCGGAGCTCGACCGCATCGTGGCGGCCGGCGCCGCCTGCATCGTCTACACGCACCTCGGCAAGCGACGCGCTCAGGACATGAGCGAGTCACAGCACATTCCGGCGAGCACGCGCGAGTCGCTCGGTGCGCTGCGCGACCGCCATCGCGCCGGGCAGCTGATGGTCTCTCCGACGTCGCAGCTGCTCGACTACTGCGTGCTGCGCGACCACGCGAGGGTGCAGGGCAACACGGTCGACTTCCGCGCCGACGGCATCCGCTGGCAGTCGCTCGGCGCAGACGACCTCGCCGGCCATCGATTCGGCGTCGCGGGAGTGAAGCGCTCGGCGCTCCGGGTCACCTGCGAGGGTCAACCCCTCGAAGTCTCAGTCGGAGACGAGGCCGGCGCCGTCGCCTTCGAGGTCGCCCCTTGAGCCTTCGGGTCCTCCTCCTGACCGGGCCTCGTCCTTACCAGCGCTGGGTGGCGACGCGCCTCGCGAGCGAGCTCGACGTCGTGCAGGTCTTCGTCGAAGATCGATCGCTACGCCAGCCCAAGAACGCGAAGCCGGTCTCCCTCAAGGACCGCCTGCGCAGCGCCTCCCCCGGGCTCTTTCGCCAGTTGGCCAGGATCAAGGGACTGCTGACCCGACCGCGCTCTGAGCGCCGAGCTCTCGAACTGCTCGAGAGACTCGAACGGGAGGCCGACGCCGAGTTCGAAAGAGCCGTCGGACCGACGCCCGACTGGCCCGAAGTCCCTTTGAGACACGTGCCTTGGATGAACGGCAAGAAGGTCGTGCGCGAGGCCACTGAGCTGGCGCCCGACGTTACGATCGTTTTCGGCACGAGCATTCTCAAGACGCCGATGATCCGCACCTCGAAGCTCGCCACGCTGAACGCTCACACGTCGCTGCTGCCCGACTTCCGTGGCACTCAGAGTGAGTTCTGGCAGGTTCATCAGAGCCGACTCGACTGTGCCGGCGTCACGGTGCACTACATCGACGAAGGCGTCGACACCGGCGAGATCCTGCTCCAGCGCCCGACCGTCATCGAAGGCAAGCCGGATCCCTTTCGCCTGCGCCTTCACAACGTGCAGATGGTTCCTGACCTGTTCGTCGAAGCCGTTCGCCTTCTCGCTGCCGGCGAGGCGCCCCGCCTCCAGCAGACCCCATCCGACCTGCCGACTTACCGCACACGCGACTACACCTTCGAGCGCGAAGTGGAGTGCCTGCGAGCGATGGGCTACGACCTGTCGTGAGAGCCGTGGTGGTACCACGGCCCTCACGACCGATGTCGATCTCCGTCCCCTTCGGCGACTCCGCCATGGCGAATGAAGACACATAACACGCCGACTCGACTTCATTCGACTCTTCGATGCTCGCTCCGCGAGCCTCGCTTGGCATCGAGCCGTGGTGG
>JBCCLJ010000327.1:0-5589 GCA_039026915.1 Acidobacteriota bacterium | reverse complement strand
GGCTCGCGCTGCGGGTTCCACATGTCTCCCGTCGCCGAGAAGCCGTGGGTCAAGAGGACGGGCAGCCCGCTGCCGCCCCGCTCGTAGTGCAGGCGCACTGCGCCGCGATCGAGAGTGCTCATCGTCGTCTCCGCTGTTCAGGGTTCTCTCGGAAGATGCTAGTGGACGAGCGAGCAAAAGGGTGGTGATCGCGAAGGCCGACTCGTGGCGCAACTCCTTGCGAGGTGCTCCTGGCGCCAAACCGAAGGCGCCTCTATGTGTGGCTGAAGCCGGCCTCTGCGGTCGGCTCGGACGCGCTCTCGCAGGCGGAAGCTCTCCGGAATGGCTGGCATCGTCAGGCCCAAGGGCGCGCTCAGTGCACCCGCTTCGGCAGGCGAGGGTCTTGGGCTCCAGGGTTGGCCTTCAAAACCTAACCTCTGAGCCATCCACCGGCCGACGACTCCATCCTTGGCATCTTGGGCGGGACGACCCGTCCGAACCCAGCGTCTTCCAACGAGCAACTCGACGCGCCTCTAGCCTTCCACGACGGCAAGCCCACCAAGAAGCAGAGCCGCTCTCGGGGCTCCCTCCAGCTCTGCGAAGGAACTCGAATGGAGCAGGGCAACCTCCGGCCAGATCACACCGAGTCGAGATCGAGCAGCGTCCCATAGTGGTTTGAAGAGTCTCCCTGTTTGGAGCCCAGTTGGGTCATGAGTGCCAAGTAGGACTCTTCGAGGTTGGGCTCCACGGGCCTCGCTCCGTCTGGGAGCTCTTGACCGGGTCCCAAGATCAGTCTCACAAGCACTCCTTCCGCAGTGCGTACCCGAGTAGCGATGCGGTACTGCCGTCCGAGCCTCGCGAGTTGTTCGTCGCTCACGACGGCGCTGGCGACTGCGCCGCGGCCCGTCTCGACGAAGTCGGTCACGGTGCCGCCGAAGCGTAGGAACCCACCGTGGAGTACCAGAACCTGCCGTGCGCCGGCAGCGATGTCGCTGGCGAGGTGGGTGGAAAAGACGATGACGCGCTCTTCGGCGACCCGGAGAAGCGTCTGGCGGAGCTGGTTGCGGGACTCGATGTCGAGCCCGGTCGTCGGCTCATCGACGATGAGAATGGTTGGATCGCCGAGAAGAGCACGGGCAATGCCGATCCGGCGACGCATGCCTCCAGACAGGTCTCGCACTCGCTTGCGAGCTGCAGTCTCGAGACCGACCAGTGCGAGGACCTTCTCGATCTCGCGTCGTCGCCCTTCGGGGTCGGAGAGTCCGCGTTCGAGCGCCCAATAGTCCAAGAAAGACTCGGCCGTCAGGCTCTCGAAAGCGTTGAAGCCCTGCGGCAGGAATCCGACGCCTCGTCGGTAGAGGCTCAGATTGGAGGCTTCCACGCGAACGCCACGGTAGCGAATCTGGCCCCGAGTCGGCTCGAGGAGTCCGCAGAGGAGACGAAGGAGGGTGGTCTTGCCAGAACCGTTGGGACCCAGGAGACCGACGATTCCCGCGTCGAGAGTGAAGCTGACCTGGCTGAGAGCTCGAAAGCCATCGGGATCCACTCGTGGATCTCGCGAGACACCCCGAAACCGGCGCTCACCGAGGCGAGGGGGATAGAACTTGGTCAGGTTGCGTACCGTCAGTGCGGGAGGTCCGGTTTCGCGTAGCCAGGCGGGGGGCCGAGCGCGCAGCTTTTCTGCCTCGTTGCGAAGCCGGCTCCGCGTAGCCAGCGCTGCCACCAGGACCGGCAACAGTGTCAACTGCGCCGTCGTCATCGCGAGCCCCGTGACTGCCGCCACACGCAACGGAGTGACCCATGCAAAGCGGGCAGCTTGCAAATCCCAGGTCGCGGCAAACAGCGAAACCGACGCACAGACCGCCGCGGCGAGAAGCGGCATAACCCAGCCAGCGAGCTCGCGATAGAGAGCCTCTCGACCGAAGGTTCGGACACGCGGAGCGACACGACTCGCAAGATGCCAGCCGAGGGGAAGTCCAAGACACAAGACCCCGGCCAGTGACAGCAAGGAGAGTTCGTCGGCACCGGAAGGTGCTCGAGAGAGCCACGGCGCAGCCGCGGCGACCGCGACGACGCCAGGCACCGTCGCCACCATGCCCTGACTTAGGGAGTTGAGCCAGATCATCGCCAGTACGAGCATGAAACCTGGGAAGGCGAGCATGACAAGGAACAGGCGCAGCTGCTCCGAGCGAATGATCGGCTGAATCAGTTGGGGGCGCTGCAGCTCGACCTCGGTCTCGAGCTCCAAACCGGCTAGCGTGCGATCCACTGCCAAGCGCGTCCGAGCACGCTGCGGAGGATTCCACCGCATGCGGAGGTCGAGAGGCAGCACGTAGCGGCCGTTCTCACGCAAGACCTGAGGCGGGACCGCAGCCTCTCCGATCCGGAACTCGAGCCCGACCGCCGCAGCACCACGACCGACGGCCATTTCCTCCAAGTCGCGCCTCGTCGGTACGAGTCGAGCCGCTCGGGGAGCACTGGCATCGCGCACCTGCAGAGCCACGGCGGAGTGCCCTGGCCAGGAAGCAGGTTCTGGATACCTGAGTCTCGAACGCAGGACTTCGATGGACTTCGAAATCTCGACACGGGGCGTCGAAGGAGAGGGCTGCAGTTCGAGCCGCTGAATCGATGGACCCCAGTCACTGGTGAGCTCTCCGAAGCGAATGTCGTGACGAGCCAGGCGCTCCCGAACTTCCTGTTCCATCTCGCGCAGCGAGTGCAGGTTCGAGCTGCGCAAAACGAAGCGGTAGAGCGCCGCCGACTCGTCGGTCACGGCCTGCGCTCCGACCTCGTGACCAAACTGCAGCTTGTCGCGCTCCCTCCTCAGCGCCGAAACGCTCACGGCAGCCGGTAGCGTGGCGAGCTGAAAGCGCAACTGTTCGGCGAAGCGGCGCAGCCGCGTCCTGCTGCGCTCAGCCTCGACGACGCGAACAAAGACGGCGCCGCGCGACTTCGTCCAGCGACTCCAGACGCCGGCAACACGAGCGTCTCCTGCCAACTGCTCCTCGACCGCGAGCAGAATGTCGCCGCTCGTCTCGGTCGTGCCCCCTTCACCGAAGACCACTTCGATCGCCAAGTCTTCCCGCGCCGGAGCCAGATCGCCAGCACGCGGTGCGAGACCTCTTCCAAAGAGCGCCAGCAAGACGTAGCTCGACGCCAGCGCGGCGAGCGCTAAGGACCAGCCGTTGGAGAGTGAGTAGCGGAGGACTCGCGAGCGTCGAGCGGCCGGGCTCGCCGAGATCGGAGGGAGCAAGGCGGCGACAGCCGCAGTGCAGGCGGTCGCCGCAAGTGCGACGCCCGGCGTCTCCAGGAGCGGCGCGAGGTCACGGCCTGCGAGGCGAAGTGCGAAGAGAAGCGCTCCCGAAGAAACGACGACGGCCGCGATGTAGCCCGTGGGCCGACGATCAACGTGGCGAAGCACGAAGACGACCACGGCGGTCATCGAGCCCAGCGCGAGGCTGGGGAGGGTCGTCGTGTCCAGAACGAATCCGGCAAGGTTCCACACGTTGAGTACAACCGATGCCGCCGTGGGTGCCAGTAGAGCCCAACCGAGGAGTGAGGAACGCAACGCGACACTGCAAAGGCTGCAAGCGACCCAGAAAACGGCGAGCCCCCCGAGCACCGAACGAACCAAGCTCGTCAGCGCTTCGGCTTCCATGCTCAGAGCGACGACTCGACCCTCGAGTCCACTCCGTTCGACCTGATCGAACACATCCTCACGAAGCCTGAGCGCCGAGACCTCGTCCGCAGGCTTGACGAGCAGCGCACGCCCTTCGGCACCGTCGAGGCGCGCTCGCCACTCCGCTGGCTCGTCGCGCCACCGCGTGGACGCGACACTCCGAAGCTGCAGCGGAGTCTCTTGCCCGCCGACGAGAAGGAGATCTTCGATCGCGATCTGGGCGAGCTCGGCCTCCGCCAAGACCTCATGCCGCGTGCCGTTCCGACTCCAGGATCCGAGCAGTCCACCGCTCAACCCCGAGCGGATCCGCGCCTCCACTTCGGAGGCCGTCAGCTCTGGAACGAACGGCTCGACTTCCAGAGTGGACACGGGTTCGCCAGCCAGACTCACGCCACGAACCGACGCAAGACGAAGCAGCTGATCTCGAAAGACGAGGATCTCCGCCCGGGTCCAACTCCCCGCCAGCCATAGAGCGAGGCTGCGGCGCTCGCCCCCCGCCGAGCCCGCAAAGAGAGAGAGTGAGCTCCCCTCGGGAAGTCGGCGCCTGAGGCGTGCCACTTCCGACTCGAGCCGGGCCACCTTGATGCGAGGGTCGACTCCGGGAGCGAAACGCACCTGGTACTGGGCACCGGTCACCGAGACCCATGCGCGCACCGCGCTGACCTGTCCCGTAGCACGGATCGCTGCCTCCAGATCGAGGAGCACATCCGCTGTCAGCACCTCGACATCCTGAGGCTGAGGCAGATTCAGCGACAGAGTCGCTTCGGGAAAGCTGCGAGAGGGCAGCAGCTCGACCTTCATCCGGGCAACCGCAGCGAAGCCGAGCGCGATGAGTGTCAGGCAACCGATGGTTCTCTGCACGCTGCCACCGATCGTCATCGCGTCTCGGTCTCCCGATCCTCCGCTCCTGCCTGTGATCTACCGCGTGACGGCAGGCCTGGAAAGAGCGCGAGATGAACGGTCGGGACGATGAACAGCGAAGCGAACGCCCCACTGATGAGCCCTCCCAGCACGGCAAGCCCCAAAGAACGCCTCAACTCGATCCCCTGACCCGGGATCACGACGAGCGGCAGCATGGAGAGCACCGTCGTCGTTGTGGTCATGACGATCGGCCGATAGCGGGCTGAAGCGGCCTCGAGCACCAGGTGCTGCGCCGACCTCGAGTCTTCCTCGCGGAGAGGAACCTCCCTGCCGGCCCGCGTACGAAGCTCTTCGAGACGACTCAGCAGCACGATCGAGTTATTCACCACGATCCCGGAAAGAAGGATGACTCCTAGAAACGAGAGCACGTTGAGAGACTGACCGGTCAGCCAAAGAGCCAGAAGGGAGCCGGCTGCAGCCAGCGGGATCGTGGCGCCCACCGCGAAGGGAAGCGCCAGCGACTCGTAGAGAGCAGCGACCGTCAAGAAGACCAGCAACGAGCCCAAGAGAAGAGTCGTCCGAAGCTGCGCGAAGGAGCGATCGATCTCGGCAGCAGCACCGCCGCGGCGCAGGTCTTCGTCTTCGGCCAGTGCGAGGTTGGCCAAGGTGCCGCGAAGCGTGCTCGAGTCCTCCACCGTTTGCGTTTGCAGGAACCTGGCGGGGCGACCGTCGCTGCGCAGCCAAGGAGGCTTGCGTTCGACCAGCTCCAGCTCGGCCACGGAGGACAGGCTCACGTTTCCCTCCGGCCCAAGGGACAGCTGCCCGAGTCGCTGAGTCCGATTCGCCTCGAGATGTACATCGATCTCGCCGCCCGGGAGGTCGAGGTGCCCCAGAGTGTGGCCACCGAGGGCGGATCGCAGTGCCCTCTCCGCTTGCGCTCTGCTGGCGCCCTGCTTGGCCAACTCTGCGGTGCGCCAGTTCAATGCCCACGCCGTGCGCTGGCGGGGCACGAGCGCTCGAGTGGCCAGGCCCGCACCCTGCAGAGAGTCGATGACACGCCGCGCAAGGGC
>JBCCLJ010000326.1:0-5648 GCA_039026915.1 Acidobacteriota bacterium | reverse complement strand
GTCCTCGAGGTCGGCAAGCGGGCGTACGCCGCCTTTCACACGGAGAACGGCCTCGGTAAAGCGTCGGCCTTTCCGAGCCTCCAGACGATGTACGACGAGGTGCTGGAGATGGGCGCGTCGCTCTTTCAGGCCCCGGAGGGCTGGGGCGGCGAGATGACGTCGGGCGGCACCGAGAGCATCTTTCTCGCCGTACAGTCCTGTCGCGACTGGACGCGGCAGCAGGGAAGCTCCGCCGACGAGATCCTGCTCGCGCAGTCCGCACATCCCGCGTTCGACAAGGCGGCGGGGTATCTCGGGCTGCGGGTGAAGAGGCTGCCGGTGCGCGAGGACTACCGCGCCGACGTCGACCAGTTCGCCGCCGCTGCATCGAAAGAGACGATGATGATCGTCGGCTCGGCCCCGAACTACCCCTACGGTCTGGTCGACCCCGTCATCGAGCTCTCCGATCTGGCGCTGGAGCGCGGCCTCTGGCTCCACGTCGACGCCTGCGTCGGCGGCTACTTCCTGCCCTGGGCGAGGGCCAACAGTCACGAGATTCCCGCCTTCGACTTTTCCGTCCCGGGCGTGCGCTCGATCTCGGCCGACCTCCACAAGTACGGCTTCGCGCCGAAGGCCGCGTCCACGCTTTTTCAGCGCTCTGCCGAACAGCACGCGGCACAGGCCTTCGACTTCGACGACTGGCCGTGCGGCCGCATGACGACCCACACGGCCGCCGGCACGCGACCCGGGGGAGCGATCGCCGGCGCCTGGGCGGTTCTCCAGTACCTCGGCGCCGAGGGGTACCGCGAGCGCGCGCGTCAGATCGCCACTGCGCATGCCGGCTTCGGCGAGGCCGGTCGCGCCGTCGGTCTCGAGCCGATGCCGAGCGATCTCCCGATTCTCGTTCTGGAGACCGGCAAGGGCCTGGGTCGCGTCTGGCGCGGGCTTCGTGACGAAGGATGGTTCACCGGGGTCGTCACCGCGCCAGCGGGGCTGCACCTCATGGTGCAGCCGAAGCACGCCGAACTCGTAGAAGACTTTGCAGCCGCACTCGAGAGAGCCGCCGAAGGGACTCGCGAGGGAGCTGCTCCGCGCTACGCCTGAGGCCTTCGCTCAGGGAGAAAGGTCGAAGCGCGAGGCTCGCACGACGAAAGGCTGGAGGTAGAGCTCCGTGCTCTGCGTCTCGACGTAGCGACCGAAGCGCCTCGGGCCCGGGTTTGGTCTTCCGATCTCGAAGAAGACGAAGGCGGGGATTCGGGCGACTTCGAGTCGTTCCAGCGCGTCGGCGAGCGCCTCCTGGGAACCGGCGAGAAGAAAGGGAGTCTCCTCGCGGAGTGCGAGCCCGGCACCCTCCTGAGGAAGGAACCAGACCGGCGTGAGGAAGACGTCGGCCTTCATCGCCGCGACCCGTTCCCAGCCTGCGGCCTTTGCGCGGCTGTTCATCAGGTGGTTACGCATGCCCAGTCCCTGAATACAGAGGCTCGCGATCAACAGGGTCACGAGCGTTGCGCCCCTCAAGCGGTCGTCGGCGTTCGTCCACGGGAGCGTGAGCTCGCGGCGCGAGGCGACGAGGCAGGCGATCAGCGGCATGGCCGGCAGTAGGTAGCGCGGTCCCCACTGGTTGCCGCCAGAGTTCTGCGCCAGGAGCAGCGCCGCGCAGAGGAAGGCTGCCGCCGTGATGCCGACGATCCTCATGCCGCGAGACGGTGAGGGCTCGCCCTCGCGAGCGGGTTGAGGGAGCGCGGCAAGCGCCAGGGGGCAGCAGACGAGGAGGCCGTCGAGGAGTGTTTGAGGGTTCCTCGCCAGACTCAGTGCCGGTGCGATCAGCAGGAGTGAGGTGATCGCCGTCGCGACGGCGCCGAGCTTCCTCAGCGGACGACCGAGACGTCCGAGTACGCCTTGGATCAGCAGCAGAACGGTCAGGGCCAGCGCGCACCGCCGCGCGGCGACCGATACCGCCGACTCGGCACCCAGGGCCCCGATGAGGAGCCGCTCCACGATCGTCGTGCGCGAGTCCAGCCACGAGAACTCGCCGTTCGTGCCGCTCCACAGTCCGAAGACCTTTTCGAGGATCAGGCCGGCGTTTTCGAGGAAGGGCATACCCGGAAGCGACACGCCGGTGAGCGCGTAGGCGACGGGAGTGCCGACGACGAGCAGCGCGGCGACCGCCGGCCGCCGATCGACCCAGAGCACCGCGAGTGCCAGGGCCAGCGCAAAGAGAAATACCTCGGGTCGGCAGGCCATGCCGACGCCCAGGGCGACCGTCGCGGTCAGGCTCCAGCGTGGAAAGGCCTCGCGTGACTCACGGAGGACGGCGGCCGTGCCGAGGGCGCACAGCAGCGTCGCCGGCCCGTGCTCCCAGAAGACCCATCCGTAGAGCCAGAGTGGAGTCGCGAAGAGCGTCAGCGCGCCCGCGAGTCGTGCTCTCTGCTCCGCCAGTCCGGCGCCGAGCGCGAGCCAGCGCGCCGCCGCCACCGAGCCCAGCGCGCAGAGCAACACGAAGAGACGTCCTCCTCGAAATCCGAGGGTCGGGTAGGCGGCCGCGGCCAGATAGGTGACCGGGTTGAGGTAGACGCTGTAGGTCTTGTCGTCGTGGGTGACGATGAAGGGTGGCCGCAGCGGAAAGAGCTCGCCGCGCGGGTCGAGCTCGCCTCCCGGAGAGTCGAGCCAGGCGTGACCACGGGCCAGATTGTCGATCTGGAGGAGCTTGACGCCGATGTCGCCCGTAAACTGCGACAGGTGGTTGCTCGAGGTCGCCCAGCCGACGAGAAAGAAGGAGCCGACGAGGAGTCCGAGGACGAGACGAGCCGTGCGCGGACGGAGCTGCCATCGATCGGAGGGTGCGGCCTCTTCCGGAGGGTTCAAGACGCCGCTCTCCCCAACGTTCCAGCTCCGTCATCCACGCGCGCAGTGTACTCGACGTGACCCTCCTGGCCGGGCCTCGAGGGTGGTGCGTCCGGGTCCTTCCGCTGCGGGCTAGAAGCGGCGCAGAGCCTCCCCGAGTCTCCGCACTCCCAGCTCGGCGACATCGGGCGGAACGCTGGCGAAGCAGAGCCGGAAGAATCCGGGCTCGGCGATTTCGCAGGCGGCTCCGGGTGTCAGGTTGACGTTGGCCGTTTCGACGACGTGACGCCAGAGGTCTCGCTCGGCGCGATGCTTGGGCTCGGAGAGGTACTGGCGCAGATCGCAGAGAAAGAAGAAGCCGGCGTCCGAGTGCAGATAGGGAACGCCCTCCTCGTCGAGGGCGCTGACGACTCTTCGGTGGCTGTCGCGCAGTCCCGAGCGCATCCGCTCGATGTAGCCGTCGACCCAGGCGTCGTCGGAGATGAGCTCGCCGAGGAGGTACTGCGTGTGGCCGGAAGCGCATGCCCAGTAGGCGAGTGCGTCGATCGCTTCGAGCAAAGGCTCGTTCTCGCTGACCAGCAGGCCGCAGCGCAGCCCGCTCGCACCGAAATCCTTGCTGAAGGCCCAGACGAGATGGACGAAATCGCCGAGGCTCTCTCGGAGCTGTGCGCCGCTGGTGAAGGCTCGCTCGCCGAAGACCGAGAGGGCGTAGATCTCGTCGAGCACGAGATGCACGCCCGCGGCCTCGGCCCAGACCATGATCTGCGTCACGTCGTCGGAGCTGTAGACGTGCCCCAGCGGGTTGTTCGGGCTCGTGAAGAGCAGCGCCTTCACCGGTGCGCTGGCTTCTTGCAGCGCGCGGTCGAGCGCTTCGGGCGTGAGCCGGAAGCCGTCACCGCTGTAGGTATGCACGGGGAGGATCTGCACTTCGTCGCGGGTCTCGAGGTCGGCCCAGAAGCCGGCGTAGCTCGGGGTCGGTACGAGGACGGCGTCGCCCGGGTCGCAAAGGTTGTGAAAGAGCATCTCGAGCACGCTGCCGGCGCCGGCGAGCACGGCGATCTGCTCAGGAGCAAAGGTCCGGCCGAAGACGGCACGAGCCAGGAAGCGGGAGAGCTTCTGGCGGAAGTCGAGCGACCCGATCATGGGGCCGTAGGCGAGGACGTCTTTCGGAACCTCGACCGCGGCCATGCGCTCGAGAAGCAGGTGGCCGGCCAGCTCGTTCTCGGCGACGCTCATTGGGATGTAGCCGTCGGGGTTCGAGGCCGCGTCGTAGGCCGAGTCCTGCCGTGCCGAATGCGCCTGGAAGTACTCCGGCATTGGGGGCGTCGCGAGCAGGCGTCGGGCGCGGGCGGAGAGTTGGGGCCTGGAGGTCTTTGCTCTGGGAGTGTTCACAGCGCCAAAGATCCCACACTCCTCTGCCGGTCGACAAACGGGAGCGAACCCCGTCTGCCGCGCTGCGTGAGCAAGTGGCACAACCGCTGCCCTGAGCTGGAACTCGCCTTCGATTCGGGTGGCGGTCGCGCGAAACGGCGCATTGGCCCGCTTGTGATCGTGGCCGGGACTAGCGCAGAGCCGACATCGCTCGTTCGATCTCTTCCCGTTCGACGTAGACCATTGCCTCGTCGGGTGCGGCGGCCGCACGCTCGTAGAGCTCGAGCGCTTGATCGCGCTGGCCGAGAGTGGCGAGGGAGGCGGCGTACCAGCGCAGCGCCAGAACGGTCTCCTCGTGCTGTGGTCCGAGGTTGTCTTCCCGCCACTGGAGCGCTTCGGCGAGCAGGTCCCGAGCCTCCTGGGCGTCTCCCCGGGCGAGCCGGACCCGTCCCAGGTTGCTGCGGACGTTGGCCAGATCTCGCGGGTTGACGGACTCTCCGGAGAGGTAGCCACGCAGTGCGTCGCGGAGGTAAGGCTCGGCGTCTTCGGGGCGGCCTGCTATGAGGAGCGCGTAGCCGAAGCCGTTGCGCTCCTCGGAGGCGACCTTCTCGCCGCGGACTTCGAGAAGGATGTCGACCGCCTCCCGCCCCGCCCGCAGCGCTTCGTCGAAGCGTCCGGTCTGGAGGTAGAAGTTCCGCAGCCGCACGTTCGACAGCGCGATGTCGTAGTGCATTCTGCCGCCGTGGTGGCCGAGCAGGATTTCGTGGCTTCGCTGCAGAGCTTCTTCGGCCTCCTCGAGGCGGCCCAGGCGCATCAGATTGACGCTGTGGTTGCCGATCATGATGCCCACGCGAAAGTTCGTTGGTCCGTAGACCTCGATCGCTAGCTGGATTGCTCGTTCGAAGGTGGCCGATGCCTCGTCGAGCTTGCCCTGCTCGTTCTGCGCGGCAGCGACGTTGCCCAGAAGGCCCACCAGCGTAGCGGTGGCGCCGTCGGTGCGGGCCTCCTGGAGGGTGAAGGCGCGAGAGAAGTGGCGCTCGGCCGCCTCGGGGTCTCCTTGCTCTCCACGCAGAGCACCGAGGGCGTTGAGGACTTCGATCTGGGCGGCGGGGTTCGCTTCGGGTTCGTCGTCGAGCAGCTCCAGGGCCTCGAGCAACAACGACTCAGCCTTGTCTCTCTCCGCGAGGAGGGCGTACGAGATGCCGGCCTCCCGCAGAGTTCGTGCGAGCGCGCTCGGGCTCGTTTCGGGGAGCCCGCGTCTGAGCTCCAAGCTCCTCTCTGCGTGCGTGATCGCTTCCCGGTAGTCGCCGCGCTGATGCAGGTTTGCGCTGAGCTGCTCCAGCGCGCGAGCGAGAGCAGCCTCGTCGTCGGGCGCCTGCTCGTAGAGGTCGACCGCCTCCTTTGCGAACTCGACGCTCTCCTCCGTGACGCCGATGCGGTTGTAGACGCGGGCC
>JBCCLJ010000325.1:0-5668 GCA_039026915.1 Acidobacteriota bacterium | reverse complement strand
GTAGCCTCCGCCGTTGCTCGAGAACCAGGCACGCGCTTCCTCGAGAAAGGCCCGCGTCTCGCCCGTCGAGATGTCCTTCATCGAGGCCGTGATTCGCGTCGAGCGCCGATCGATGTCGACCCGATTGCTCAGATCGAGTCCGTACGGAAGGGAGAGCTCGTAGACCAGGAGATACTGGCTTGCCAGAGTCTGACTCTCTGGGATCGCGTAGAAGGCGGGGTCGTCGCTGTGCAGGTTCTTGTTCAGCCTCTTCATGACGTCGGAGAGCGAGAACACGTGGGCAACCGCGTCTTCTTGGCCCCTGAGCCAGGTCGTGAATGAGTCGAGAGTGGCTAAGAAGTCCGGTCGCGTGACGGCTCCCGACTCTCCCGGGTCGACGATGAACTCGACGTTGTCGGAGCCGAAGTAGCGATCGGCGGTGTCGATGGCCTGACGAAACTCCAGACGTTCGTCGAAGTAGTTGGACCACTGATCGTTGATCTCCATCGTCGGAATGAGAGCGATCAGCACCGCACAGCAAAAGGCGACGAGGCACGCCACCCGTCCCGGCTGTTCGACGACGATCTCTTCCACGACGGCCAGAAGCCCGCGCGACGCGTCGCTCGCTCTGTTCCTTGCCCGGAAGCGAAGAGGGAGCCAGGCCAGGATCGCCGGTAGAAAGGTGATGGAAAGGAACCAGGCGGCAGCAATTCCGGCGGCGCTCATGTTGCCGAGATGATGAAAAGGAGGGCTGTCTGAGAGGTTGAGTGTCAGGAAACCGACGACGGTGGTCAACGAAGTAATGGAGATCGGGGCGAAGTTCACTGCAGTCGTCTCAATCAGCGCCATCTTTCGTTCCATCCCCTCCAACATCCGAGACCTGACTCCGGCGAGGATGTGGATCGCGTCGGCGATGGCGATCGTGAGAATGACCGTTGGCGCGGCGAGCGAAATCGGCGTCAGCTCGACCCCCGAAAACCCACCGACGCCGACGCCGACGAAGGTCGCCAACAAGATCAGCAGCAGAGAGCTGGCCATCGCGACGAGCGAACGCAGGACGATCAGGAGAACGACGAGAATCAACGCGTAGACCGCGGGGATCAGCGTCGAACTGTCCCGCAGGCCCGCTTCCTCGAAAGCTGCAGAGAGGGCGGCAACGCCCGTGATGTGAACTCGGAGTCCGGGATAGTCGCGCTGAATCTGTGCGCGCAACTCTCGCGCAGCGACCACCGTCGTCGAGGTGATGTTCGGAACATCCGTCGGGAGTTGTACCGTGACGTTGACGACGGCAGCAGCGCCATCACGTGCCGTCAGGAACCCATGAATCAATGGCTCTCTCTCCGCCAGAGCCTGAAGGCGAACGATTTCTGCGGGACTCAGCGCTGATGGGTCGGGAACTAGATCCTCGACGAACAGATCGTCGTTCTCGCCGACCGAGTTCTGGAAGTTGGTGAGGCTGTCGACACGAGACGCATAGGGCAGCGACCAAGAGGCCTCGGTTAGGTCATGAATCGCGGCAATCGTGCTCTGCGAGTAGATCGATCCCTCGTCGGTTGTCAGAACGAAGGCGATGTTGTCGGGCTTGCCGAAGGTGGCTTGTGCGTCTTCGTTGGCGACGAAGTCGGGGTTGTCGGGGCCGAAGAAGATTCGGTAGTCCCCTGCGAATCGCAGCCTCTCGGCGCCGTAGCCGAAAGCGCAGCAAAGAATCGTGAGAAGCGGCACCACGAGTCGTCGGTGCCTGATGGACCAGCTGGCGATTGCGTGCCCTGTTCGCTCTGTTCGATTGCTTCCGCTCATGGAATCTCTCTTGGAAGAAGGATACGGTACAGTACCGTACTGTATTCGGTAAGCGTTCTCCGTTGGATTCAAAGCTCAGCGACGCTGGTAGGGTCGGAGTGCCAAATCGCAAGGAAGCCGCCTTGTCAGAGAAGAATCAAGGAGCCAAAGAACGAATCCTCGAGGCGGGGCGGAAGCTCTTCTTCGAACACGGTTTTCAGCGTGTATCAACGGACATGATCGCCAAAGAAGCCGCGGTCTCCAAGACGAGTCTCTACAAGCATTTCAAGGGATTGCTACCGCTCCTGAACGCCGTTACTCGGTCGGAGGCGAAGAACTTTGAACCGGGAGAGCCTCTGGTCCTGACGGACGTACAGAACCTGAAGGCGGCGTTGACGGCATACGGTACGCGTCTTTTGAGCTTCTTGAACGACCCTGAAGTTCTCCAGTTTTCTCAGCTGATGCAGGAGGAAGCGCGGATCAACAAAGAGGTGGCAGCCACCTTCTACGATGCCGCCTACGGCAACTCGCTTCGGTTCCTCGAAGACTGCTTCTCGCAAGGACTGGACGAGGGCTTTCTAAACAGCGCGCTGTCGGCGGGAGAACTTGCGGACCAACTCCTTGGAATGTGGGAGGGCATCCCCTACATCCGGGCACAGATGGGTGTCACAGATCTACCTTTCCCGAACCCCGCGGAGTGGTCGGCGAAGTGTGTCGCGACGCTCTTCGAAGCTGCCGTGAACGATGTTTCATCACGTTCGCCCCCGCAGTGATGAGTCCGTTCTCTCAGCCGAGCTCGACCGGTGAGAATCCCATCAGACAGCCGAATCGAGTGAAGCGGCTCGATGGAACCGCTCAGGCGCTGCGCACGAGCTCTCCAACGCGCAAGAGCAGCTCGTGCACGCGTCGCTCGATCTGTGCGACGTCGATCGTCTCGAGATCTTCCGCCGCACTCGATGCCGCAGCGTCGACCTCGTCGTAGAGCCGCCTCAGCTCGTCTTCCAGCGGCCACGACGCTTCGAGCTTGAGTGCTTCATCCAGAAACATGAGCTGCTCGTGCAGAGGCCGAACGACGCGGAAAGCCTCGAACTGTGCCTTGGCGATCTCCGGTGACGTGCGCCAGTCTCGTCCGCCGAAGGTGCGCTGCGTCACTCTCTGCCCAGCGCCGTAGCACTCGAAGACGACGCAGCCGGAGAAGCCGTGCTCTCGCAGTCGCTCGTGGATGCCGCAACGGAAATCGTCCTGCAGATGCGGACACGGTGCGTGCGCGGACTTGTCGAGCGCGAACTCGGGTCCGGCGGAGAAGGCCGGCGCGACGCAGCACAGCCCGGCGCAGCGCGAACAGTCGCTGCGCAGCTCGGTCTTGGCAGGATCGGAAGCGGCCATGCCCGGCAGTCTAGCTAGACTGGCGCCGTGAACTCGGAGGAGACGCTGGAGCTGCTACGCCGTTCGGTCGCGGACTGGAATCGTCAACGGTCCGAGCGGGAGTTGGGGGAGATCGATCTCGAGCGCTGCGACCTCGCCGAGCTCGATCTCTCGGGCGCGGATCTTCGGCGTGCTCGGCTGATGCGAGCCGATCTGATGGGAGCGCGCCTCGTCGGAGCCGATCTGAGGCGGGCCTCCCTGGTCGGTTCCTACCTGCTCGGCGCCGATCTGCGCCGCGCCCGCCTCGACGGTTCCGATCTTCGGGCCGCCGACCTGCGCGGGGCGAGGCTCGAGGGAGCCAGCCTGCGGGACTCGCTCTTTCTGACGGCGGCTCAACTCGAGAGCGCGACCGGCGATCGGACGACGCGACTCCCTCGGCGGCTGCCGCGTCCCTCTCACTGGAGCGACTAGCAAACCGCGCTTTGCTACGGTGAGCGGATGCTTCCGTCCCCGATACGGAGCGCGGACACCCTTTGAGCTCTTCCGCCACCGCCGACGCTGCGTCGAGCGCGAGTTCGGTCACGTCCCGCTTCCTGCTCCTTTTCTGTCTCGTCTTCTCCGGCGAGATGATCTTCAGCCTGCCGTTCCACGTGCCGCGCTACTTTCGTCCGACGGTGCTCGAGGTCTTCGGCTTCAGCAACACACAGCTCGGCGACGTCTTCGCGCTCTACGGGGTGATGGCGATGCTGTCGTACTTTCCGGGCGGCGTCATTGCGGACCGCTTCTCGGATCGCAAGCTGATGACCGTCTCTCTGATCGCCACGGCGCTCGGCGGACTCGCCATGGCGACGATCCCCTCGCCCCGTGTGACCGCTCTGGTCTACGGCTACTGGGGCGTTTCGTCCGTTCTGCTCTTCTGGGCCGCGCTGATCCGCGCGACCCGCGTCTGGGGCGGTACGGAGGCCCAGGGCCGAGCCTTTGGCCTGCTCGACGGCGGCCGCGGTCTGATCGGCGCGGCCGCCGCGAGCCTCGGAGTCTTCGTGCTGGGCAGCTTCCTGCCGGACGTCGTCGAGTCGGCCTCTCCGGAGGAGCGTCGTCGCGGACTGCAAGCGGTGATCTATCTGTACTCCGGCATCACGGCGTTTGCGGCGCTGCTCGTCTGGAGGCTGGTCCCCGAGCGTGAGGTGGAGGCCTCGGCTCTGCGGCGCAGTCCCTTTGCCGGCATGCTCGAGGTCCTGCGCAAGCCGATCGTCTGGGTGCAGGCGCTGATCGTCGTCTGCGCCTACTGCGGCTTCAAGGGCATCGACAACTTCTCGCTCTACGCGGTACAGGTCCTCGGCATGGACGAGGTCGCCGGCGCCAACTTGAGTGCCAACGCCACCTACATCAGGCCCGTCGCCTGCATCGCGGCGGGTCTGCTGGCGGATCGATTCACCGGCGGCAGGACGCTCGCTGCCGTCTTTGCGGCGATGGCCGCTGTGTACACGATCTTCGTTTTCGCGGAGCCGATGGGAGCCGTGCGCAACCTTCTCTTTGCCAACGTCTTCGTCGCCTTTTTCGGTGTCTTCGCCATGCGCGGCGTCTACTTCGCGCTGCTCGAAGAGACGGCGACGCCGCCGCGCATCACCGGCACCGCCGTCGGGCTGATCTCCGTCGTCGGCTACACGCCGGACATCTTCTTCGCGGCCGTCACCGGGCGCATTCTCGACGCTTCTCCCGGCCTTGCCGGGCACCAGAACTTCTTTCTCTTCCTGGTGGGTGTGATGGTGCTCGGAGTCGGGGTGGCGGTGACGCTTCTCTGGCTGAACCGCTCAGCCGTTGAGAGTCCAACCGCCGCTGAAGGGTAGGGCGTGGCCGACGATGAAGTCGCTCTGGCTGCTGGCGAGGAAGAGCGCTAGCTGAGCGTCTTCGAGGCCGGTCGCCAGACGTCCTGCCGGCACGTTCCGTGCGAGGTGCTTCTGGAAACGCTCCGTCGCGACGAGCTCCGGCGGGTAGTAGTCCGGATTCTCGACGTAGTTCTGCGCAATCAGGTTGACCTGCACGTTGAACGGTGCCGCCTCGAGTCCCGCGGCCTTCACGAGGCCCACCTGCGCAGAGCGCGCCGCGCTATAGGCCGAGACCTTCGCCATGCTGCGCAGGCCGGTCGCGCTGCCGAAGACGACGACCTTGCCCGAGCGCCGCTCCTTCATCGTCGGCAGCACTTCGTGGAGGAGCCGGAAGAGCGGATGCACCATGACGTCGAACTTGGACGTCCAGGTGTCGTCGTCGAGCTCCTCGATGGGTGTGTTGGGGCTCGAAGGAGCGGCCAGATTGACGATGAGGATGTCGGGGCAGCCGGCCTCTTCGATGAGCAGCCGAGGAGCTTCGGCCGGGCTCAGGTCCCTCGTATCTGCCTTGACGGCAGCGCCTTCCGCCGCGAACAGCTCGCAGGTCGCCGGACCCATGAACTGGTCGGCGCAGGTGACGATTGCGGTCTTTCCGTCGAGCATTCCGGGCATCAGCAGTTCCTCCGTGGTTGGGCCGAGGTTAGCTGAGGCGTGCCGTCAGG
>JBCCLJ010000324.1:0-5677 GCA_039026915.1 Acidobacteriota bacterium | reverse complement strand
GCTTCGGCGTATCACCAGCACCTACGAGCGGGAGTTCGCTCGCGCCGCCAAGAGCGTGCGCAGCGACAGCGGCGAGTGCGGCCGCGTCGAGTTCGTCGCCGAGACGGACTACCACGCCTTCAAGATGCCCAAGAGCTCTCCGGCTGTGAAGCTCGCCTCGCAGAAGATCCGGGAGGGCGGAGAGGAGCCGATTCTGGCGATCGCCAACGGCGGACTCGATGCCAACTACATCAACGCGAAAGGAATCCCTACGGTGACGCTCGGCGCCGGCCAGCACCACCCGCACACGGTCGACGAGTACGTCGACATCCCCGAGTACCTGGGCGGCTGCCGGCTGCTAACGAGACTCGCGACGCTCTAGGAGCTCGAAGGACATGGCGCTAACGCTCGCCTCGCTTTCTCTCGTACTCTTCGGCCTCGGTCTGCAGGAGCCAGAGCCAAGAGCAGAGACGGCGCGCTCGGTTGTCGAGAAAGCCCTTTCGCTTCTCCAGACGAGCGGCGACCTCTGGATCCAGCGAAAGAACTGCACCTCCTGCCACCATCAAGCTCTCGGCTCCATCACCGCTGAGATCGCTCGAGAGAAGGGGTTCGCCATCCAGCGCGGACTCCTGGCGAAGCAGGAGGCAGCTCTGAGCCGGGTCCTGCGCAACCAGCGGGCCCTGAATCTCCAAGGGCACGGACCAGCCAACGGCCAGTTCGGCGAAAGCTACTCGCTGCTGGCGCTCTCTGCACTTGGCTCGCCAAGGACGGAGACGACGGACGTCGTGATGGTGTACCTCGCCGACCTACAGGCGCCCGACGGCAGCTTTCCGTCGTACTCGCACCGGCCGCCTCTCGAAGACAGTCCGGTCACCGCCACAGCGCTCAACCTCAAAGCACTCTTCGACTACGGTCTCGAGCCGATGCGCCAGCTGCGCATCGAGAGAGCCAAGCAGTGGCTGCTCGCCGTGCAACCCAGAGATACCGAAGAGGCGGTCTTTCGCGCGTGGGGACTCCACTGGTCCGGGGCCTCGGACAGAGACGCTCTCGCGAAACTGGTCGCGCAGCAGCGGGACGACGGCGGTTGGGCGCAGCACGCGGAGCTGCCGAGCGATGCCTACGCCACCGGCCAGGTGCTCAGCCTGCTTCTGCAGCTCGGCTGGAGCGCGCAGCACCCGGCGATCGGCCAGGGAGTGAGCTTCCTTCTCGACACCTGGTCCGAAGACGAGAGAGCCTGGCGTGTGCCGACGAGGCGCCGCGTGGAAGGGCTTCCCTACTTCGAATCGGGCTTCCCCTTCGGTGAAGACCAGTTCATCTCGTACGCAGCTTCGGCCTGGGCCACCACGGCCCTGATGCTCTATCTCGAGCCGACGCCGGCGACCGCTTTGAAGACGAAGAGAGCCACCGTAGCCGATCCGCAGCAAACCGAGCTCGACCCGCTCTTTCGCGCTGCGCTCTGGAGCGATGCTTCAGCCTTCGAGAAGGCGCTCGAGGACCATGACGATCCGCTCGCCGTCGAGGGCCCTGAAGGCGTACCGCTGCTCGCCGCTGCGGCGCGCGACGCACGCAAGGTCGAGCACCTACTCGCACGGGGCGCCGATCCGGCCGGCGTCTCCGAGCACGGACGCAGCGCCCTGCACGTCGCAGCGCTGAGTCCCCGGTCCTTGCGCTCGCTTGAGCTCCTGCTCGCCGCCGGCGCACCGGTCGACCAGGCCGATGCCGAGGGTGCGACACCTCTCTGGCTCGCCGCCTCGCTCGGTAATCTCGAGGGCGCCAAAGCCCTGCTCCGGGCCGGTGCTTCCGTGGATCGCCGAGCACCCGGTCGCGACGGTTCGACTCCCCTGCTGCCCGCGGTGACCCGCGGTGACCGTGCGATGGTCGGGCTGCTGCTCGAGGCCGGAGCAAACTGGACACAGGGCGCCGACGCGTGGGGCAGCACCGCTCTGCATGAAGCTGCCTACACCGGCGACCTGGACCTCGTGCAGACCTTCCTGGAGCAGGGCGCTGATCCGAACAGCGAAGATGAAGACGGCCGTTCGGCGCTGCACTACGTGGCGATGCAGTACTTCGGCGATCCGTCGATCGGCCGAGTCCTCCGCGAAAGTGGAGCGACTTCCACACTCGAAGATGCTCACGGGCAGACACCGCTGAGCTACGCCGAGCGCGACGGGTTCGCTGCGCTCGCCGAAGCACTGCGTAGCAAACCGCGGAAGCCATAGGCTCCGGGCGGAGATCTCCGCCTCAGCGCCCCGAATCGACCCGCGGCTGCACGATCGCCGTGTGGGTCAGCCGCGCCGTCGCCCTGCCCTCGGTCACGAACTCGAGCTCGAGCGTGACGATCTCGTGTCCGCGCTTCTCCGTTGCGCCTGCCACGACGCCCTGCAGGCGAAGATCCGCGGCGGGCCTGGGAGCCTCGAGAAAGCGAAGCCGACTCTCCGTGTGAATCCACGGTCCGAGAGCGACGTTCGCTGCGAGCAGCGTATTCGCCTGGTCCGGAAAGAAAGCAGGGTGCAGGCGCACGTCGGCTTGGTCCGCCGCGTACCGAGGGTGGTCGTCGCGGTAGCGATCGACGACTCCAGCCGGACTCCCTGCCGCCAGGTCACCGAGCTCAAGACTGCCCACGGCGTGTCCCATAGGTACGTGAGCGGCGATCGGAGGCCAGCGCGGCTTGGGCATCTGTGCTGGAGCGAAGGAAGGCTCGGTGTCTTCTTCGACGCTGCGTCGAGCCTTGCCGACGGCGCAGAGCTGCGCTTTGCTGTCGAACAGCTCCAGGGCCAACTCTTCGCCGTCGGGACGAGCCACTGCACGGACTCGATCGCCGTCGTAGGTCGGACGGAGGAACTTCGCCTCGATCGAGCCAGACTCGAGCCACGGGTCGCCCCACAGGTCGAGCACCGGCCGACTCAGGTAGCCGAAGACGCCGACTCCGGGCACGAGACCGCCCTCGAAGCCGTAGGTGGCGGCCACCGCGTCGTCGTGAATCTTGTTCTCCGACGACACGGCGAAGTTGTGGGCCGCCACCTCCCACGCCTTCACGGCCGGCGGTTCGCCCGATGGGTCGAGGGTGCTCAGATCGGATCCCAGCTGAAGATGTCCGCCGAGCGATCGAGACCGTAGAACGATCCCTTGAGCGCTGGCATGCCGTGCTCGGCGAGCGTCTCGGGCGTCCAGCCCTCGGCGCGATGCACCGAGCGCACGGGGCGAGACTGGCTCATGAGGAAGATCTCGTTCTGGCGCACCGCGAAGATCTGTCCCGTGACGTCTTTGGCTTCGTCCGTCGCCAGATAGGCCGCAACCGGAGCGATGTGCCCCGCCGTCATCGCCTTCATCTTCGCGACGCGCGCCTCTTGCGCCGGGTCGTTCGTCGGGATCGTGCCGATGAGGCGGCTCCAGGCGAACGGCGAGATGCAGTTGGAGCGCACCTCGAAACGGCTCATGTCGAGCGCGATCGACTTGGAGAGGCCGACGATGCCGAGCTTGGCGGCCGCGTAGTTGGCCTGGCCGAAGTTGCCGATGAGGCCCGAGGTCGACGTCATGTGCACGAAGCAACCGCCGATCTGCTTGCGGTAGATCGGCGCCGCGGCGGAGCTCATGTTGAAACTGCCCTTCAGGTGCACGTTGATGACCGCGTCCCAGTCGTCCTCGGTCATCTTGTGGAAGATGACGTCGCGCAGGATGCCGGCATTGTTCACCACACAGTCGAGCTGTCCGTAGGTGTCCATCGCCTGCTCGATGATGCGCTTCGCGGCCGCAGAATCGGCAACGCTCTCGTAGTTGGCCACGGCGCTGCCGCCGGCCGCCTCGATCTCGGTGACGACCTCGGCCGCCGGTGTCTGCTCGGCACCATCACCACGCTCCGAGCCGCCCAGGTCGTTGACCACGACCTTGGCACCGCACTGCGCCATGAGCAGCGCGATCTCGCGCCCGATGCCGCGGCCGGCGCCAGTGACGACGCAAACCTTGTCGTAGAGCATCTTTCCCATCGTCTTCTCTTCCTCTCAAGGGTCGAGGCGCGCCGTAGCGCTGCCCTGGATCACTTCGGTGCCGTCCTGGTTGACGGTCGAGACCGTGATGTCGGCGTAGTGCACGCCGCCTTCCTCGCGCAGCTCGGTGACCTCGGCCGTCGCCTTGAGCGTGTCTCCCGGCCAGACCTGCGCCTTGAAGCGCACGCCGTACTTCGTGAGACGACCGTCGCCGACCCAGTTGGTCAGGGCCTTGCCGGTCATGCCCATCGTGCACATGCCGTGGGCGAAGACCGTCGGGTAGCCGGCGACCTCCTTGGCGAAGACTTCGTCCGTGTGCAGCGGGTTGTAGTCGCCCGACGTGCCGGCGTACTGCACCAGCTGCGTGCGCGTGAGGTTGTCGACGATCGTCTCGTCGTAGGTGGAGCCGACGGCGAGGTCGCTTGCTTTGAGTGCCATGGGATTCTCCTTCGTCCTTTTCGACTCAGTCCTGCTCGACGACTTTTTCGGTCTGCACGCCGACGCTGCGCGCCGTGACGACGAGCTCGCCATCCTGATTGCGGTACTCGGTGATCGACTCGTTGAAGATCAGCTTGCCGCCGCGACGGCCCTGCTTCTCCCAGCTCTCGCCGGGTTTCGTCTCGACGGTGAGCACGTCGCCCGGCTTCACAGGCTGGTGATACTCGAAGTGCTGCTCGGCGTGGAGGCCGGTGCCGCCACCACCGCCGGCGCTCGGGTCGACGCCGGTCGGCGTCTTACCGGAGCCAAACCAGGGCTCGTCGATCTTGGGACGAAGGAAATAGTCCGGACTGAACTGAGCGCTCGACTGGTAGAAGGTCGGCGGCGGCAGGATGTGCCCGACCTCGGTGCCGGCCGCGTACTCGTCGTCGTAGTAGAGCGGGTTCTTGTCGCCCACCGAACGGGCAAACATCATGATGTGGCTGGCTTCGACGGGAAATCGGAACGCCATGGTTCACACCTCCTGAACAGAAGCCCGCTCGAGGCGGGCGGATGACGGTTGGTTCGAGGAGCGAACTGTACCAGCCGCAGGGCGAGGCCCGCCCGCCGTCTAGCGCTCCACTTCAGCGAAGCCGAGGGCCTGTCGCATCACCTCGAAGACGTCGGCCTGTCTCATGAGTCCGCGCACCAGCTCGCTTCCCGGCCCCTGGGCGAAGACCGGAATCTGCGTGCCCGTGTGCTCCTCGATCCGGCTGCGATTCGTGCCGTAGTTGACGCCCATGATGCCGCCGTGCGGCATGTCGAGAACGGCGACGAACCCCGGCGGATGCTGGGGGCCGAGAAACTGACTCATCGACGTGAAGAGGCTCGGCACGGGCACGATCTGAGCAGCGTGGCCATGATCCGAGGTCACCAGGACGAGAGTCTCGGGATGCTGCCCGGCGAACTCCAGGGCCGCCTGAACCGACTGATCCAGCGCCCGCGTCTCGCCAATGTGGCCGCAGGCCTCGCGGGCGTGCGCCTGCTTGTCGATCGAGGCGCTCTCGACGACCAGAAAGAAGCGCGAGCCGTCTCCACCGAGCAGCTCGAGGGCCTTGCGCGTCATGGCTTCGAGCGTTGGGCGGCGACCGAAGTCGGGGTTGTCGATACAGCGGTGCGGTTCCGGATAGATCGCCCTCTTGTCGCGCACTTCGATCCTCGCCGCTCGCACACCGCCCTCGGCGGTCCATTCGACGGGCAGCGTGCTCGGGCCGAAGAGTCCGAGGACCGGAAGCGCG
>JBCCLJ010000323.1:0-5743 GCA_039026915.1 Acidobacteriota bacterium | reverse complement strand
ATCTCGATCTCGACGACGACGGCTTGGTCGTCGAGCAGGAAGTCACCGACTACTACCGCATTTTGGACACCGCGCGCTTCTGGGGCTACGTCCTGGTGCATCGCGTCGGAATGGCGGACGCAGACGCCAACGGCTGGATCACTCGCAAAGAGCTGGGAGCCGCACTGGCCGAAGCCGAGGGGCGCAAGCGCAAGAAGCTCACGGACGAGGCCGAGGCTTGGTTCGACCGTTTCGACGGAGAAGCGCCCGACGAGTCTCAGGCGGTACCGGTCAACGCTCTCTTCGGGCGTCTGCAGTACCGTCAGGACAAGGACATTGACTGGATGCTCGAGCTCGAGGCGCCGGTTCGGTCCCTGCTGACTCCCGCCTGCGCGCGCTGATCGCGCCGAAAAGATCGTGCGAGTCGAGGTGCGAGAAGCGGCAGCCCGAAGGGGCCGTGCGCTCCTGCTGTACCTTTGCTGCCTTTCGCTGGCAGCCGTCTCATCGAGTTCGGCAGCGGCCTTGAGTCCTGCGGGCAAGGACGCGCCCGCCGAGGAGCGTTTCGAAGACTTGGACCTGTTCGGCGCCTGGCTGTTTACGGTCCTCGACGAGAGCTGTTCGGGCTCGGTGCCACTCCTGCACTTCGCGAAGGCCGTCGGCGGTCAGTCGGTGGATCGACCGCGACAGTTGAACTGGCTGATGGGCTTCGATGCCAGTGAGGACGGTCAGGTCACCGCTCCGGAAGTCGGCGAAGGCTTCAAGCGTCTGATCCAGTACCAGGTGGATCGCTTTATGGCGGTCGATGCAAATGGTGACGCGGCCCTTTCGGCCAGTGAGTACGCCCTGAGCTACGCCGGCCGCAACGGCGAAGACCAGGAGGCCGCCGAGAAGCGGCTTGCCCTGGCCTTTGCGCGCCTCGACCTGAACGGTGACGGGCGGATCGTCCTTGCCGAAGCGGAGTCCGTCTACCGCCGCAACTACATCTCCTCTTACTGGGCTCGAGCGATCCTCGGCCGTCTGCGCAGCCTCGATGTCGACGGCGACGAGCAGCTACAGAGCGCCGAAATCGAAAGCGGTCTCTCCCTTCGAGACCCTGTTGAGGTTCCAGCAGACGGAGCGGGTCGTCAGGAGAGTGAGATCTCCCCTCTCCACGACGCTCTGGGTCTGAACACGGATCCCGTCACCTTCCGTCAGGTGAGCCGATCGCTCTTTGGCCGGAGCGTGGCGCAGCGCTTCGCGATCGAAGCGTTGCTTCAGCCGATCCTTTCTCCGGATTGTTCTGCTTCTCAGACAGAGAGTGGCGGCGGGTCGTCGATCGAGAGCGGCGGAGACTGAGGACTCGGCCCGCCAAAGCTCCTGACGGCTGACCGCTTTCCACGGCAAGCTCACCTCCCACCAGGACGAAGCGCATGCCCTCGGCGAGCTGGTAGGGCTCGGTGAACGTGGCCCGATCCCGCAGCTGCGCGAGGTCGAAGACGGCGACGTCGGCGAGCGCTCCCACCTCGAGGCGGCCCCGCTCTTCGAGGCCGTAAACGAGCGCCGGGAGACGGGTCATGCTGCGCACCGTTTGCGCCGTATCGAGAACCTGTCGGTCGCGGGCATAGAGCGCGAGCCGCCGGGGAAAGGTACCGAAGCTCCGTGGGTGGGGAACCCCTTCGCCCCAGGGTGGGTAGCTGCCGTCAGAGGCCGTCATCGTCCACGGCTGCTTCATGAAGCGTTCGACGTCGTCGGCCTGCATGTTGAACGAGACGATACCGACGGGGCCCTGGAGGATCAGAGCGAGTGCACACTCGAGAGGATCCATGCTTCGCAGTTCCGCGACCTTCGCCAGGGTCTGGCCTTCGACCGAGGGCTCGGGCGCGAAGCGGCGGAACTGGATGCGCTCCGCTCCTCCTCGGCGCCTCAGATTGGCGGCCATCGCCTCGAGGATGCGCTGCCTCTCTTTCGGCTCATCGAGCCGTTCCAGAAACGCCGAACGGCCGCCCTCCTGGGCCCAGCGCGGGACGAGTGCCGCACGCAGGCCAGTGGCCGAAGCGAGATAGGGGTACTGATCAGCAAAGACTTCGAGTCCACGAGCGCGCGCCTCATCGATCAGAGCGACGACGTCGCGTGACTTGCCCCAGACCGGAGGCCCAAGGGCTTTGATGTGCGTCACGACGCTGGGAAGGTCGGCGGCCTCGGCCACGTCGAGCACTTCCTGCACTGCGGCGAGCAGGCCGATCGTGTAGCTCGACTCGTCGCGAATGTGGCTGGCGTAGGCGCCGCCTCCTTCCGCCGCCACTCGAGCGAGTGCGATGAGCTCGGCCGTTTCCGCGTAGCTTCCGGGTGTGTAGAAGGGGCCGCTGCTCAGCCCGAAGGCGCCCTCGCCCATGGCGCGCCGCACCAGGTCGCGCATGGCGTCCAACTCGAGCGCGGTAGGAGCTCGCCCCGCCATCCCCAGAATCTCGCGGCGCACGCTGCCGTGTCCAATGAACTGAGCCACGTTGACGCCGAGCCCGTGCTCCTGCAGAGCCTCGCGCTGTTCGGCGAGGTCGACGGGGCCGCCGCCATCGGGGTTGACGAAGACGGTCGTCACTCCCTGCAGGAGAAGGGCACGAGCGTCCGAGCGGTCGCTGCTGATCAAGCCTTCCGCCGCGTGCGAGTGCGTGTCGATGAATCCGGGGGTCACGACGAGACCGCCGACGTCGATCTGGCGTCTGGCGGCAGATCCCTCGAGGTCGCCGATCGCGGCGATGCGCTCGCCACGAATCCCGACGTCGGCGAGCTTGGGATCGCCTCCTGCGCCGTCGACGATCTGGCCACCGACGAGGAGGAGGTCGAACGGAGCGGGCCGCGAAGCACAGCCGAACGCCGTCAGGAGCAGGACCAGGAGTGCGCTCAGCGGCAGTCTCATGTTCGGGAGTCTAGCGCTGGCTCGGAGGCCCTTCCGATGCAGGGCCCTGCATGATGATCGACGCCGAGAAGGTCCGAACTCTCAGCGTTCCGCCGCCGTCCCCCGCGAGGAGCGATCGCTGGTCGGGCTGCGGCGCTTCGACGTCGGGCCGCCGGTCGACGACGCGGCCTCGGTCGGTGAGCAGATCGATCCGCTGTGCCCTCGTATCGGCTCGAACCTCGATGGGGCCGGCTTCGGTGTCGATCTCGAGCAAGCCATCGTTCGCGACGTCACCCTCGAAGAGAACGGTGCCGGACACGGTGCGCAGCCGCCCCTTCAGATTCGCACCACGGACCTCGATCGCCCCGTCGACCGTCTCGAGAGCCAGGCCGCCTCCATCTCCCCAGAGTCGGACGTCTCCGCTGAGACTGTGCGCACTCCAGCGCTCGGCACCCCCTCGAAGCTCGATGTCTCCACTGACGCTCTCGACCGCTACGCTCTCGAGTGCGCCTCGGATCTCGACATCGGCTGCTACCGTCACCACGCCCAGGCGTCCCGAGAGCTCTTGCACGTCGACAAGGCCCTCCCGCGTGACGACGAAGAGCGGCGTGTGGCGCGGCAGCTCGATCGTCAGCTGGACCGCAGCGCGTGGCTCGTCATGTCGGAGGCGACGCAACCACGACCGGAAGGGCAGCTTGGTGCGGACCTCCAAGGCGCCGCCGTCGCGCGCGAGCCGCAAGCCGGACAGTCCCTCGTCGATTTCGCCGTGAGCGCGAAGGCGCGCTTGATCGGTGCCGACGATCTTGAGCTCACCGAAGGCAATGTCGATGCGGACCGGCTCCCCGGGCTCGAGCGTTACGCTTTCGTCGACGGTTCGACTCGCTGCGGGCGAGGCCAGCAGGAGGCAGAGCACCGTGGCCGCTTGCAGTCTGCGCATCACGGGTCGCTCCTCGGCAGAGAGCCTCGGCCTTGCAGTCGCCCATCGAGGCCTTCGAGCACCCGCAGGTGCTGTTCGTAGAGACCCGCGAGTCTCGACGCAAGCTGTGGAGCGCCGGGCTCCTCGACCAGCGCCAGCTCGAGCTTTGCAAGGGCTGCCTGCATCGCATCGAGGCTGTTCCTCACCTCGCTGCCGACCTGCTGAGGATGGCTGGCAAGCGCCTGGTCGACCAGACGAAGCAGCCGTTCACTCTCGGCTCGATGGCGTGTCAGCGCTTCGAAGAGCTCTGTGTCTGAGCTCGCGACGGCGGCGAGCTCGTCGCTCGGCACGGCGCCTGTCGAGCTCTGAACGAGCCGCCATGAGAGGCCCAGAAGAAGTGCCAGGAGAATCGAAGCGGCGATCGCAAAGCGTCGGCGTGCGGCGCGCGGACGAAGCTGCACCTCGATGGCCGGCCAGAGGTCCCTCCCGGGCTCGGAGCCTCTCTCCGAAGCGTGCTGCAGGGCCGCCTGCAGGTCGTGCGGAAGTTCCGTCTCGTCGGGGCGATCGCTCATGTCAGCCAACTCCTCAGCGCTCGACGCGCTCGGAAGAGCTGCGTCTTGGTCGTACCGATCGACACGCCGAGGAGCTCGGCGATCTCGGCGTGAGTGAATCCTTCGATGTCGTGAAGAGCGAAGACCTGGCGTGCGCCGTCGGGGAGAGAACGCACGGCGCGCTCGAGATCGACAGCGGCCGCGCTGGAGCGGCGTGGCAACGCTGGAACGGCCTCGAAGATCTGTTCGTCAGCGCACAGCGGCTCGCGCCACGTGCGGCGTCGCTCGTCGATCAGAAGGTGCACCGCAATACGTCGGACCCACGCGGTGAAGCTGCCGTCGCCGCGATAGTCGTCGAGCCGTTCCCATGCCCGAAGATAGGCGCGCTGCGTGGCGTCCTCCGCTTGTGCGTCGTCGCGCGTCAGGCGGCGACAGGCGCCGTACACCTGAGCGACGCTCGATCGGTACAGAGCTTCGAAGGCTCCGGTGTCTCCCTCTCGAGCAGCGCGGAGGCGAGCGTCTCCAGCTCTTGTCAAACGTGGACTCCCAGCAGATTCCAGTGATGGAGCCACAACGCCCAGAGAAGAGGCAGAGTCGCGGCGAGTACGACGCGACGGTCGTGCCGCTGGATTCCCTTGGCCGCTCCGAGAGCAGCGAGAGCCGTCGTGACGAACGGACCGTAGAGCAGAGCGCGAAGTGCGATCGGGACTTCGAAGCGTAGAACGCCACCGTCCTTGGCGAGAGTCACCGCGATGAATCCAGCGAGGCCGAGAACCTGAAGAAGCTGTAGCGCCGCAGCTGCGCCCACGAGTCGGGCTCCGGGCGCATCGATCCGAAAGAGGCCAACGGTCGCCAACAACGTTGCGGCGAACAACGCCGCCAGCCCCGTGAGGTGCAGCCGGCGGTCGGCGTGCCACGGCAGCTTGGCCCATGCCTCACCCTCTTCGAACAACAGGACCCTCCCGGTCCCTTGCGTGTTGGCGGCCAGCAAGCGGCCGTCGTCGGTGGCGAAGTCGTTCTCGTGCGGCGAGTAGGTGCGGTTTCGGAAGAGCAGCCGACCCTTCGAGTCGTGCACGACGGACGTCTGTTCAAAGAGCTGGCGGGCCGCGTCGAGCGTGTCGGTCGGCAGACCGGCGGGAACGTAGAGACCCTCGAGTCGCGATGCGTCGACGTCCGGTCTCGAAGTCGCCTTGTTTCGTGTGGCGATTGCTGGCGCCACTCGATCGAGGATCTGGCGCATCAGATCCCAGATGTAGGCGTTGCCGTTCACGGCGACGAAGACCGCTGCGGCGCGCTCGGGCACGACGACGAGAGCCGAGCTGAAGCCGTCGGTGCCGCCGGAATGGAGAAGACGGCGCGGCCTCACCGAGGAGTCTTCGGACCAACCGAAGGCACGGCCGGTGAAGTCGGGATGGTGTGCGAAGT
>JBCCLJ010000322.1:0-5783 GCA_039026915.1 Acidobacteriota bacterium | reverse complement strand
GCTGAGTTTGTGCGCCGCGGGTCGAGATGTGGTGTGCCGTGCGCGAAGGCGATGCGGTGCCATCGTCGAGCGTGCGTCGCGCCGCAGATCGGCCCGCGCCGCACGAACCCGGGGGGCGCAGGGGTTTGCGCTCTCTGTCCACACCGAACCACGTCGACGATAGCACCGCATCGCTCTCCTCGGTTTCGATGCGAACAGAGAGCGCAGATCCCTGCGCTCAGCGCTACGGGAGTCCTTCAGCAAGCCGCATGGGTTGACCGAAGAATAGAGCACTTTGTTTCGCGAGATATCGCGGAGACTCAGGGTCTAGAGATCCGTGAGGGAGGCACAAAACCGTATCGGAACTCTCGCTAGACTTACCGCATGCACTGCCACCGAAGCGACTCGAAGAAGCGCCTGCTCATCCTCCCGTGCCTGGCGCTTGCAGCGCTGGCCGCGAACGCCCAGCCGCCTCGCGAGCCGCTCGAGAGCCCCCGGGCGGTCGCCTCGCAGGTCGTCGGTCTCGAGCCGATCGTCGTCACGTACCACAGCCCCGGCGTGAAGGACCGCGAGATCTGGGGAGCGCTCGTGCCGTGGGGCCAGAACTGGCGTGCAGGAGCCAACGACAAGACGACGATCCAGTTCTCGGAGAAGGTGAAGATTCGCGACGCCGAGCTCGCCGCCGGTACCTACGGTCTGTACATCCTGCCGCACGGCGCCGACCAGTGGGAGATCGTGCTCAACAGCGACGCCGAAGGCAGCCCCAACACCTTCGAGCGGGCCAAGGACGTCTTGCGCGTCATGGCGAAGCCGGAGCCGGCCGAGTTCCGGGAGCGCCTGCAGTGGTCCATTGAGAGCTTTACCGACTGGCCTCCCTTCACGGCCGAAATCGTGCTCCACTGGGAGAAGGTGCGCGTCGTCCTGCCGGTCGAAGTGCTGAGCGATTGGAAGGCGCCTTAGAGTCGGCTCGAAGCGACCAGTCCAGGGAGTCCTACGCTGGCCCAAGGAAGGAACCTTCTCTACAATCGCCGCATCTTCCGAACCGCCAGGAGACGAGACGATGACCGCTAGCTCTCAACCCCTCGCCGATCTCGGCATCGTCGGCGGAGGTCAGCTGGCGCGCATGACGGCCGAGCGCGCCGCCAAGCTCGGACTGAAGACGGTCGTGCTCGACCCTTCGGCCGACTGCGCCGCGGGAGACCTGGCGACGCGCCACATCGAGGCGAGCTTCGACGACGCCGATGGACTGCGCGAGCTCGTCGAGACCACGCGCGTGACGACCTTCGACATCGAGGCGGGCGACGCCGCCATCCTGCGCCAGCTCGAGTCGGAGGGCGGGCAAATTCATCCGTCGCCGTCGGTTCTGGCGACGATCCAGGACAAGCTGGTTCAGCGTCGCTTCCTCGCTGAGCACGGTCTGCCGGTACCGCGCTTCGAAGACCTCCCGAACGCAGCGCCCGAGGCCTTCGCGAGCTTCGGCTACCCATTGGTACAGAAGGCGCGTCACGGTGGCTACGACGGTCGCGGCGTCGCCGTGCTGCGCAGCGCTGACGACCTCGACCGCGCACTGACGTCCCCTTCGATGGTCGAGGAGCAGGTCGCCATCGCCCGCGAGCTCGCCGCCCTCGTCGCCCGCAGACCGAACGGCGACAGCGTCGTCTACGACATCGTCGAGCTCTTCCCCGACGACGCAACCCACGTGCTCGAGGCCCTCGTCTTCCCTGCTGCGATGGACGAGCAGACGCACCGCGCTGCGCAGGATCTCGGCCGAGCGGCCATCGACGCGCTCGACGGCGTCGGCATCTTCGCCGTGGAGCTCTTTCTCGACACGAACGGCAAGCTTTGGGTGAACGAGATCTCACCGCGCCCGCACAACGCCGGGCACGTCACCATCGAGGCGGCCGCGACCTGCCAGTTCGAGCAGCACCTTCGCGCCATCCTCGATCTGCCGCTCGGCTCGACGCGCGCCGTCTCCGCAGCGGCGATGGTCAACGTGCTCGGGCCTGCGGGGCTCGACGGCAACGCGCGCGTTCGGGAGCTCAGCCCGGCGCTCGAGGTCCCCGGCGCCCGTCTGCATCTCTACGGCAAAACGCGCAGCTGGCCCGGGCGCAAGCTCGGCCACCTCACCGTCCTCGACCCCGATCCAGACACTGCGCTCGAACGCGCTCGCGAAGCCCGCACACGCCTCGAATTCGTGGCCAAGGAGGTCGCATGACTGCCGCCCTTTCTCCCCGTGTCGCCGTCATCATGGGCAGCGACTCCGACTTGCGCGTCATGCAGGCCGCCTCCGATGCGCTGACCGAGCTCGGTGTCGAGCACGAGATGACCGTCGTCTCGGCGCACCGCACGCCGCAGCGCATGGTCGACTACGCACAGGCGGCAGCCGGTCGCGGCCTTTCGGTGATCATCGCCGGCGCGGGCGGTGCCGCTCACCTCCCGGGCATGGTGGCCTCGCTCACCGATCTCCCGGTCGTCGGCGTGCCGATCACCGCAACCGCGCTGCAGGGCATGGACGCGCTCCTTTCGATCGTGCAGATGCCTGCCGGGGTTCCGGTCGCGACGGTGGGGGTCGACAACGGCCGCAACGCCGGACTGCTCGCGGCCAAGATCGTCGCCACGGCCGATCCGCAGCTGCGCGAGCGCCTGACGGCCTTTCGGG
This sequence comes from Acidobacteriota bacterium, assembly GCA_039026915.1. GTDB lineage: Bacteria > Acidobacteriota > Thermoanaerobaculia > Multivoradales > Multivoraceae > JBCCLJ01. The sequence goes on along the minus strand of JBCCLJ010000322.1, from coordinate 3,145 downwards.
CTGAGCTCGAGCAGCAGTCGCTCGCCAAGGCGGCCAAGGTCGAAGGGCGCTGAGGCCGGCTGATCCCGACCCGCGTGACAGGATGACCGAAGACTCACCGCTGAGGACACGAGATGACCGAAGAGACCGAGACTGAAGCCCCGGAAGAGAAGCTTTCGGAGAACCCGCCCGACCGGCTGTCGCTCAATCCGCGCAGCAAGTTCTTCGATGGCGACATGCTGCAGCGTGGCGTTGGCATCCGCTTCAAGGGCAAGGAGCGCTTCAACGTCGAGGAGTACTGCATCTCCGAGAGCTGGATCCGCGTGCAAGCGGGCAAGTCACGCGATCGCCACGGCAATCCGATGACCATACGCCTCGACGGACCGGTCGAAGCGTGGTTTCGCGACTCTGAGGACAACTCCGAGGAGGAGTAACGTGAGCAGGAGCGGGACGAGTCGGAGGAGGGTTCTCGGCCTCGGCGCGGCACTGGCCGCGGCGCCCATGCTCAACTTCGGGCGGCACCGGCTCTTCGCGCAGTCCGAGGCGACCTACTCGACGAAAGCGATCGACCTCGTCGAGTCGTCGCTGGTCGTCGACATGCTCGCGCCGCTGACGATCAACAACGACACTCAGACGCGCTGGGGCATGTCCGGCGACGGATTCAGCGCTGCAGACCTCGAGGAGTTCAGCGCCTCCGGCATCGACGTCTTCCACATCGCGGTCGGCTTGGGCGGCGGCTCCGCGCAAGATCTCTACGACAACACGCTGGCGTTCGTCGCGGCTCACAACGCCACGATCGCCAACCGCTCCGACGCCTTCCACCGCATCGACAGCGCCGAAGACCTGCGGCGTGCCCGGAAGGACGGACGCATTGGCGTGCTCATCGGAACGCAAACGTCGTCGCACTTCCGCTCCCCCGCGGACGTCGATCTCTTCTACGGACTCGGCCAGCGCGTGTCGCAGCTGACCTACAACAGCCGCAACCTCATCGGCAACGGCGCGACCGAGAGGATCGACGGCGGTATCTCCGACTTCGGCGAGACGATCGTCGCGGGCATGAACGCGGTCGGCATGGCCGTCGATGTGTCGCACTGCGGGGATCAGACGACGCTCGACGCCTTCGAGCTCTCGAACAAACCGGTGCTCATCACCCACTCGAACTGCCGCGCCCTGGCGCCTGGCCACCCCCGCTGCAAACCGGACGAGGCGATTCGAACGATGGCTCGGAGCGGAGGCGTCATGGGGATCACCGGCGTGCGCATGTTCGTCAAGAACGACGAGCCCACGACGATCGAGCACTTCCTCGATCACTACGATCACGTCCGCGACCTCATCGGCCCCGAGTTCCTCGGCATCGGCAGTGACGTCGACCTTCACGGCTACGACGACCTTCCCGAAGCGCAGAGCCGCGCCCTGCGAGGCATCTACAAGAGCAGCTACGGTTTTCGCGACAAGATCGACATCGAGGGCATCGACCACCCGAAGCGCGTCTACGACCTGACCGAAGGCCTCCTGCGTCGCAGCTACAGCGAGGCCGACATCCGGGGCATTCTCGGAGGCAACTTCGAACGGGTGCTCGGTGAGATCTGGAGCTGACCCCGACTCTCCGCGAGCGCGGCTCGAAGCGACGCCCCGAGGTCGGAGTCTCGAAGGTCAAGCCTGAGAAAATCTCCACCGAGTTCTTCGGCCTCGAGGCGCTTCAAGGGTTCTCGCAATCGTGCTTGCGAGGGTAGCTAGACATGGCCCCCTTGACTGTTTTTCAAGACTGACTCTCTGAAGGCGCCTCGCTAGCGCAGGTACTGTGCGGCTCGGCTCGTTCCTATGCGAGCAGACTCGTCAGACTCTGTCAGCGACACTGCGGCCATCCCCATCAACCCGGTCGTCCGAGCGCCGACCCTGCGCCTTGTCAACGCCACACCAAAGCGGAGTCTTGGCCAACTCTATCCACATTCACAAACCAGTCTCCGATCAAGTCCGCGATAATCAAGGACGGATTGTGCGCGACAAGCAGCTGCGCCTCGAATGCCCAGGACAAAAGGTCCATCAACTCAGGTACTGCCAACAAGGTTTACAGAAGATGCCCCTGAAGAAGATGATCTCTCCTCTCGTACCTCAGAGAGTCAAAGACGTACGTCGAGCCGTAGCCTTGATGAAACTCACCGATTCCATCTGCGAGCGAGAGTGCCCCGCTTGCGGATTCGTAGGGAACTTTCTTGCCTTCGGCCATCCGCCCCGCATCGACGCTCTATGCCCGGCGTGCAACTCGCTGGAGCGCCATCGATTGCTTTTGTTAGCACTCTCCCGGGGCGAAATCGGATTCAGCGCTCCTGAGTCAGAGCTATCCATGTTGCACTTCGCACCGGAAGGTGTCCTGAAAGAGCGGTTTCAAGCGACTTTCGGAACCTACGTAACAGCCGATCTGTTCAGAGACGATGTCGACAAAAGACTGAACATGGAGGAGATCGAGGAACCAGACGGTTCATACGACGTTGTCGTGGCATCTCACATCCTCGAGCACGTGGATGACTTCAAGGCATCTTGCGAGATTCGCCGCATCTTGCGCGCCGGCGGTCTCTTGATCGCAATGGTCCCGATCATCGAAGGCTGGGATACGACCTACGAAAACGAGGGCGTCAGAACGGATGAGGACAGGCTCAAGCACTTCGGTCAGGAAGACCACGTCCGCTATTACGGAGCAGACTTTCCGGAGCGCATCGAACGAAGTGGCCTTACGTGTGAGAAGCAGATCGCAGCCGACGGAGAGGACTGCTTGAGGTACAGCCTGATCCGCGGCGAAAAGATCTTTCTCTTCAGAAAGGCGAACTAGATCCGGTCGTGCGAGCGCTATGGACCAGCAGCGATCCAAGAAAAGCTGCGCACAACCAGCCCGGCAAGGACTCGAAGGGCAACCTCCTCAAACCAGCCGACGTACTTACGGAGTAAGCCGCAACCCGCCGACATGGGAGTCGTCCTGGACGTAGAGCCTGCGCAGGAGGAGTACCCCTCGCCCTGATGGACCCCAACTCAACTCCCCTTCGGAGCAACTCGACCCGGAGCGATCTCGAACGCCGACTCGCGGCAAGCGAGGCGGAACGCGAGCGACTCGAGCGCGAGCTCTCCGAAATCGCCGCACGCCATCGGGAAGCCGACGAACGCATGCATCGCG
>JBCCLJ010000321.1:0-5798 GCA_039026915.1 Acidobacteriota bacterium | reverse complement strand
TAGGCCGTTACCCCACCAACTAGCTAATCTGGGGCGGACTCATCCAAGAGCGACAGCTTTCAAGAAGAGGCTATCTTTCTCCACAAGGCCGTGACCTCGCGGACGTATGCGGTATTAGCCCGAGTTTCCCCGGGTTGTTCCCCACTCTAGGGCAGATTATCCACCTGTTACTCACCCGTTCGCCGCTCTACTCGCGACCCGAAGGTCACTTTCGCGCTCGACTTGCATGTTTAAGGCACGCCGCCAGCGTTCATTCTGAGCCAGGATCAAACTCTCCAGTTAAATCCTGAAGTACCTTCATCCCCGTCCACAGAACGAAGTTCTGCGGCCTCGAGCCAGAGGCCCGAGTACAGGGAAGAGGTACAGCTTTATCTTGTCTTGAGTACCTTGATGCCGTTTGGCGTCAAGGAAAAGACGTTGGCATGTTCCTCTATTCAGTTTTCAAAGAACCAACGCGCCTGTTCGGAGCGAGCGATCATCTTAGGCCGGCAGTGGTTCGCTGTCAACCCTCGATGAGGTGCCCTCTGTCGAGGACCTGCTCGCCGTTCTCCGTCTGAATCTCTCCGTGACGGCCCCTTTCGGGCGCCGTCCTGGAGCGTTCAGCCGTGAACTCCCAGGAGCGAAGGCGGACTATAGGCCCGCCCCTACAGGGTGTCAACCATGCCGGTGAAAAAAGATCGGATCTTTTTCAGGCCGGCGTCCCGGAGGCGCCGACGCCGAAGCGCACGCGGCGGCCTTCGATACGCCAACTCTCTGAAAGCAAACGGCTTAGGGCCTCAGGATAGGCTTTGTGCTCTTGCTCGAGGATGCGCGCCGAAAGGGACTCAGCTTCGTCCTCGTCGAGCACGGGAACGGCTCGCTGTACGACGATCGGTCCCGAGTCGAGGCCGCTGTCGACGAGGTGCACGGTGCATCCGGTGATGCGAACGCCGTGATCCAACGCCGCCTGCTGGACGGCGAGGCCCGGAAAGCTGGGCAGGAGGCTTGGATGGATGTTGAGAATCCGCTCCGCGAAGCGGTCGACGAAGGCGGCGGACAGCAGCCGCATGTAGCCTGCGAGACAGATCCAGTCCACCTGGTAGCGGTCGAGAGCCGCAAGAACGAGGCGCTCGTGAGCTTTCCGGCCTCCGGCTCCCCGATGCGGAATCACCTCCACCGGCAACCCCTGCTGTTCCGCGTAAGCGACGCCCCCCGCCCGCGGCTCGTTGCTGACGACGACGCTCACCTTCGCGGGGACCTCACCGCGCTGCATCGCCTCGTGCAGCGCGACGAAGTTGCTGCCGCGCCCCGAGAGGAAGATCGCGACACCCGTCGTCGACATCAATGCCCCTGATAGGCGACGTGGGCCGTCGCCGTCGTGTCGGCGATGGCCTCGACGACACCGACGCGCACGCTCTCGGGAAGCTGCGCTTCGAGGTGCGCAACGCGATCTGGCGCAACGATCGCCACCATGCCGATGCCCATGTTGAAGACGCGGAACATCTCCGCATCGGAGACGCCGGCGAGCTCGCGAATGCGCTGGAACACGGCCGGCACCTGCCAGGCGCTTTCATCGATGAGGGCGCGGTGGCCCTGAGGGAGGACCCGGGGCAGGTTGTCCGTCAGTCCACCTCCGGTGATGTGCGCCAAAGCATGCAGGCCCGGGTCACCGATCAGCGGACCGAGAGCCGGCAGGTAGCTCACGTGCTGCTCCAGCAGCTCCTCGCCAACCGTGCGATCGCTGCCTTCGATCAGTGGAGTCTCCAACGAAGCGCCCCCCAGGTCGAAGAAGGCCCGCCGCGCCAGGGAGTAGCCGTTGGTGTGCAGACCCGAAGAAGGCAGGCCGAGCAGCACGTCCCCTTCGCAGACGCGACTGCCGTCGAGAACTGCGGTTCGATCGACGAGCCCGACGACGAATCCGACGAGCTCGTAGTCGCCGGGCTGATAGAACCCAGGCATCTCCGCCGTTTCGCCGCCGAGCAGCGCACAACCGTTGGCCCGGCAGGCCTCTGCGACGCCCGAGACCAGCTGGTGCATGGGCTCGGCCTCCAGCACTCCAGCGCCGACGTAGTCCATGAAGAAGAGCGGTTGGGCGCCCTGCACCAGAATGTCGTTGACGCAGTGATTCACCAGACAACCTCCAACCGTGGAGTAGTCGCCGGCCGCCTTGGCAACGGCCAACTTGGTGCCGACGCCGTCCGCGGACGAGACGAGCACGGGCGCCTCCATGCCCTCGAACGACGGCTGGAAAAGACCGCCGAACGACCCCAGTTCGCTGAGCACTCCGGAGGTGAAGGTCGAGCGTACGAGCTCGCCGATTCCCGAGAGCGCTTCGTCCTGGGCGTCGATGTCGACACCTGCCTCCCGGTAAGCGGAATGGCCGCTGTCAGACATGGAATCAGTTCTCCTCGGCGTCGAGCCGAATCGGAAAGAGCTCCCTCTGGCGGTCGTCCTTCTCAAAGGGGACCGGGTAGGAGCCGGTAAAGCAGGCGGTGCAGTACGAGTCCGGCGACTTGCTACCGCACTCGAGCAGGCCGTCGACGCTGATGTAGGAGAGACTGTCGGCGTCGATGTAGGCGCGCGTCTCCTCGACCGACAGGCGCGAAGCGATCAGCTCTTCTCGCGTCGGCGTGTCGATGCCGTAGTGGCACGGATAGCCGGTCGGTGGCGAGGTGATGCGGACGTGAACCTCCTTCGCGCCGGCCTCCCGCACCATCCGAACGATCTTCTGCGAAGTGGTCCCGCGGACGATCGAGTCGTCCACGAGGACGACACGCTGGTCGCGCAGCAGGCCTCGCACCGGGTTCAGCTTCACCTTGACTCCGAAGTGGCGGATCGACTGCTGGGGCTCGATGAAAGTGCGGCCGACGTAGTGGTTGCGGATCAGTCCAAGCTCGAAGGGCAAACCCGATTCGCGGCTGTAGCCCAGCGCAGAGAAGACTCCGGAGTCGGGCACAGGAACCACCAGATCAGCGGGGACCGGAGCCTCACGGGCCAACTGAGCTCCCATCTTGAGACGCGCCTCAGAGACGTCGTCGCCGAAGATCGAGCTGTCGGGCCTCGCCAGATACACGTGCTCGAAGATGCAGTGCGCAGGCGCCGGAACCTGCGGCAGGCGGTAGCTCTCGAGCTTGCCGTTCTTCGCTACGACGACCTCCCCCATCTCGACCTCTCGGATGGGCGTCGCTTCCATCAGATCGAAGGCGCACGTCTCCGAACCGAAGACCGTCGCACCGTCGGCCTCCCCCAGAATCAGAGGGCGAAAACCGTGAGGGTCGCGGGCAGCCATCATGCCCTCCGCCGAGATCACGATGATGGAGTAGGCACCGCGAACCTGGCCGAGCGCCACCATGAGCGACTCGAGCACGCTGCCGCGCGGGTTGCGCGCCATGAGATGAAGAATGACCTCGGTATCGCTCGTCGTCTGGAAGATGGCCCCCTGGTCCTCCAACTTCCGCCGCAGCGGCAGGGCGTTCACCAAGTTGCCGTTGTGAACGAGGCCAAGAGGGCCCATGGACGTATTGACCACGAGGGGCTGGGCGTTGGCAACGAAGCTGCCGCCGGCCGTCGAGTAGCGCGTGTGCCCGAGAGCCCGTGCCCCCGGAAGTCGCTTCAGCGTCTTCGCCTTGAAGATGTCGGCGACCTCGCCCATGCCACGCTCGACGTGCAGGGTGCCGCCGTCCCACGACACGATACCGGCGCTTTCCTGCCCGCGATGCTGCAGAGCGTAGAGCCCAAGGTAGGTCAGATTCGCTGCCTCTTCGCTTCCTTCAACGCCAAAGATCCCGCACATTGGGCTATCTCCACGAATCCGAGGCCGAGATCCGACGCGCGATCGCGCGTCGCCTACACCAAGCCACTATACGCCGTGCCTTCAAGAGCCTGCGAGGGCGTTCGGCAGTCCGGTGCGCCAGGCGTTCCGGAACCTTGTGACCGAGTCCGAGATCCGGCCTCCTTCGAAGCCGATGTCGAGCACATCACCGCCGACCTCTCCCGCCTCGCGAACGCTGACTCCGAGCTCGGCAGCCCAGGCAAGAAGCCGATCGACCGCGTCAGCCTCGACCGTGCACAGCGCTCGCCCCTGCGATTCGGAGAAGAGGGCGCTGGCCGAAAGACCCGTCTCGACGACCGCGCCGAGACCGTGAGCGAAGGTCGCTTCGGCCAGGGCTACGGCCAACCCACCGGTCGAAACGTCGTGGCAGGACGTCAGCACGCCCTCTCTCCAGCCGCGACGCAGGAGATCGCCCAGAGCGAGCTCGCGCTCGAGGTCGACCGCGGGCGGACGTCCCTGCTCGACGCCGTAGAGCAGCCGCAGATAGGCGGAACCTCCGTGCTCCTCGAAATCGTCGCCGAGCAGGAGGATTCGATCGCCAGTGCCCGTGAAAGACGAACTCCTGGCACGACCGTCGATCACGGAGGCGTCGGGGATGAGCCCAACCATCGCTACCGTCGGCGTCGGCAGAATCGAGCTGCCTTCCGTCTCGTTGTAGAGCGAGACGTTGCCGGAAATGACCGGAGCATCGAGGGCCGCGCAAGCCGCGGCCATCCCCGTGATGCACTGTTTGAGCTGCCAGGCGATCTCGGGGTTCTCGGGATTGCCGAAGTTCAGGCAATCGGTGATCGCCAGCGGTTTGGCGCCGACGCAGGCGAGATTCCTCGCCGCCTCGGCGACCGCCTGTAGACCGCCACGCTCGGGATCGAGACCGCAGTAGACCGGGTTGACGTCCGAGGTGAGTGCCAGAGCCGAGCTGATCCCCTTGACGCGCAGGACGGCCGCGTCGCCGCCGGGGCCGACGAGCGTGTTGGAGCGGACCGTCGAGTCGTACTGTTCGTAGATCCAGGACTTGTCGGCCAGCTCGGGCGTCGCCAGGAGGCTCTCGAGCTGCGTCGCCATGTCGTCCTCCACGGGCACCTCCGGAGCGGCCTGACGGGCGGCAAGGTCGCTCGGCACCTCCGTCGGGCGTTCGTACACGGGCGCCTCGTCGACGAGCGGGCGCACCGGCATGTCCGCAACGAGCTCGCCGTCGAAGTGCAGCTGAGCGCGCCCCGTCTCCGTCACGTGCCCGATCGGCACGACAGCGAGATCCCAGCGCTTGAAGACGTTCTCGACGATCTCCTCCTTGCCCTGCTCCGCCACGAGCACCATGCGCTCCTGCGACTCGGAGAGCATGATCTCGTAGGGAGTCAGCGCCGGCTCGCGCAGCGGCACCTTCTCCAGATCGATCGCCACTCCGGTTCCGGCACGATCGGCCATCTCGAAACAGGAAGAGGTCATACCGGCGGCGCCCATGTCCTGAATCGCCACGACGGCGCCGCTGGCCATCGCTTCGATGCAGGCCTCGAGCAGCACCTTCTCGCTGAAAGGGTCGCCGACCTGAACCGTCGGGCGTTTGGCCTCGCTGCCCTCGTCGAACGACTCGGAGGCCATCGTCGCCCCATGAATGCCGTCTCGGCCGGTACGGCTGCCCACGTAGAGGATCGGGTTACCGACCCCGGTCGCCGAAGCGGTAAAGACCTCCTCTGCGCGACAGACACCGAGCGCAAAGGCGTTGACCAGAATGTTGCCGTTGTAGGCCGAGTGAAAGCCCGTCTCACCGCCGACGGTGGGAATGCCGACGCAGTTGCCGTAGTCCCCGATACCGCGGACGACGCCGTCGACGAGATAGCGCATCCGCGGAGCGTCGATCTCACCGAACCGCAGCGAGTCCAGGCAGGCGATCGGCCGCGCTCCCATGGTGAAGATGTCTCGCAAGATGCCCCCGACGCCCGTCGCCGCCCCCTGATAGGGCTCGATGAAGCTGGGGTGGTTGTGACTCTCC
>JBCCLJ010000320.1:0-5803 GCA_039026915.1 Acidobacteriota bacterium | reverse complement strand
GCCGACAGCAAGGTCTACGAGTACGCCTGCCACGAGGGCAACTACGCCATGACCAACGTGCTCAAGGGCGCGCGCCTGCTCGAGTCGGAGTACGACAACCCGCCCAAGACGCGCGACTGAGAGGACGCGCGGCCGAGCCGAAGGACCGGGATCGCCTGCCGATCCCGGTCAGTGCTCGCCGCTGAAGCTGCTGATCTCCCTGCCTTGGAAGAGACCGCGAAACTGCTGCTCTGCCCTCTGGCAGCCGTCGTCGTCGCCAGCGGCGGTGCGAGACCCCTCGTCCTCGTCGTCTCGGCGTTCGCGGTCAACGCTGCGTTGCAAACTCTGGCCCTGCGCACCAGCGCGCTCTTGCCGGCGCTTATGACGGCAGCACTGGCGGCCCTGCTTCTCTGGAGACCGAGTCTCCGAAGGCCGCTGGCCTCCTGGGCTTCCGGTGTGCTGCTGGGGGTCTGGAGCGTGGTCCTGGCCGGCCCATCCAGTCCGTCCGTCTTCGTTCTCGCAGCGTCGCTCGTGCCTGCCGCCCTGAGCGCGAAGCTCGCCGCTCGCCCTGATTACGTTTCCGAGGGCGTCCAGGAGGAGGGGCTCCTGCTCGTCGCCTTGCTGGCCGCCTCAACGCTCATGCTGCCGGCCGTGATCGCCGGCCTCGAGTCGGCCCGAGTCCTCAACTCGGCCTCCAAGACCGTGTCGGTCCCGATCGGCTTCGGACCCGCCATACTCGGCCTGCCCTTCGTGGCCGGGATCGTCGCTGCTGCGGTGCGCCGGAGACGCGCATGCTGACCGGACTCGAGAACGGCCTCTTCGCTCTTGGACAGGTCTTGCGTCTCCCGGTGATGTTGCTGCTATGGGCCTGCGTCTTCGCGACGGTCTTTCTGCTGGGCGTCTGCCTCCTCGAACTGCTGGCGCGTCGGCGCGAACGGGCCGACTTCGACCTCGACGGATGGTTGGAGGGTGCCCGCCTCCTCGCTGAGGACGAGCACCGGAGCGGCCTGCCGCGGCCGCTCTCGGTCTATCTGAGAGACGTCGAATCGGCGAAAGAGCGCGAAGCGCTCGACGAGGCTGCGCTCGAGCATCTTCTGCTGACCCACGAAGAGTCCGAGCAGCGGGCGCTCCGCACATCGAAGATCCTGGTCAAGGTCGGACCTTCTCTGGGCCTCCTCGGAACCCTGATCCCCATGGGTTCCTCACTGGCGGCGATGGCCGCCGGAAACCTCGAGGCGATGGCCGGTCAGATGGTCGTCGCCTTCACGACGACGATCGTCGGTCTTGCCTGCGGCACACTGGCCTTCGTACTCCACACTCTGCGTCAGGACTGGTGCTCCCAGGACGTGCGCGAGCGCCGATTTCTCGCCGAGCGTCTCGCACAGGCCTTGGAAGGCGGCGCGTGATGACAGAGCGGTTCTGCACGAAGGGAGCTGAATGTCGCGCTTTCTGAGGTTGCCAGTTCCTGAAGAGATCGAAGAAGACCCGCTGAGTGGTGTCGCCAATCTCTTCGACGTCTCCGTGGTCTTCATCGTCAGTCTGATGATCAGCCTCTTCTCGGTCTACCGCATGGGCGACCTGGTCGATCCCGAGACCGAGGTGACTCTGGTCAAGACGACGGCCGCCGGCGAGCAAGAGATCATCGTCAAGAAGGGTCCGCGTATCGAGGCGCGCAAGATCACTCGCGAGAGCATGTCCGGCGAAGGAGTGAGGCTGGGCATCGCCTACCAGTTGAATAGCGGCGAGGTGATTTATGTGCCGGAGGGCCCGGAGAGCTTCGGTGACGCGTCCGAGTCGCGGCGCTAGCGCTCTCTGCCTGCTCGTCTTGGGGGGCGCGTTGCTCTCCGCGGCACAGCCGAATGAGGAAGAGAGCGGGGTCGACACCAAGATCGGCTACGTCTTTTCCGACGGACAGATGCCGGTTGTCACGGCGGCGCATCGCAGCCTCCTGCTCGAGCGTCCCGATCTGGCCGATCGCCTCGAGTTCCGCTTCCTGACGGAGTCTCTCTTCGCCGACGAAGCGACGGAGGAGATCGCCGACGTCGATGTGCTCGTCTTCGACGTCATGAATCAGCAACTCGTCGACCGCTTTCGAGAAGAGCGCGGCATCGACCTCGTTGCCCGAGTCGGGGGGCGCAGTGGGGTGATCGGCGTCGGCGAAGGCCTGCTTCCCCGAGAGCACTACGTCGATCGTGGGGTCGTCTGGGACGCGCGAGCCCGCGCCTTTTGGGCGGGCTCGGGTCCCACGAACCAGCTCGGGCTGATGAAGCTGGCTCTCGATCGCGCGGGGGTCGAAGGGCTCACCCTTCCCGAGCCCGAAGGCGCGCTCGACTTCGGCTACTACTACCCGGACCAGGACGGTGGTCGGATCTTTGAAACGTGGGACGAGTTCGTGCGCTTCCGACGTGCGGCCGGCGGTTTGCGCGCGGACGCGGAGAGGATCGCGGTGGCCTTCTACCGCGCCACCTACTACGGCGGCGACAAGGCGGTGCTCGACTCCGTCATCGAGGAGATCGAACGTCAGGGCGCGGAGGCGATTCCTCTCTTCGGCTATCCGGCGCACGTCGCGCTCGAGCGTTTGCTGCTCGACGAGGAAGGGCGCCGCCGAGCGGACGCCGGTCTCTCCTTTCTCTTTCGCTTTGCTCAGCCGGACTCCTCGGCGACCTTGGATGAGATCGACATACCCATCCTCAATCTGGCGACGCTCTACGGACGCAGCGCCAAGCAGTGGCGCACCTCCGCGACCGGCCTCTCGGTCTTCGAAGGGACCTTCCAAGTCGCTGCGCCCGAGTTTGCCGGGCTCCTCGCGCCGACGGTGGTCGGGAGTCGAGAGCGCGTCTTCGACGACGCGACCGGGCTGAGCGTCGTCGTCAGCCGACCGATCGAGGAGCGGGTGGCAATGGCCGTGCGCAGGGCTCGCCGTTGGATCCACCTCGCGCGCAAAGGCAACGAAGAGAAGCGCCTCGGCCTCGTCTATGACAACTACCCGCCGGGCAAAGCCGGGGTCGGTGCGAGCTACCTCAACGTCGCCCAGTCGCTCTCGGAGATCCTCGAACGACTCGCCGCGGAGGGCTACGATCTCGGCGCGCGTTCGCGCGACCCGGAGTCGGTGCTCCAAGCGCTGCTGGCCGAGGGTCGCAACGTGGCCAGCGTCGCTCCGGGTGAGCTCGTGGAGCTGCTCGCGGCAGGGGACGCGGTGAAGATCCCGCTCGATCGCTACCGTCGCTGGCTCGACGAGCTGCCCGGCCCTTTGCGGCGCGAGGTCTTGGACGACTGGGAGGACCCGGGCGGCGCACGGTTGATGCGCTCTGCCGCCGGGGACTTCATCGTGCCGGTGGTGCGCTATGGCAACGTCGCCGTGCTGCCGCAGCCGGCGCGCGGGTGGGGTGAGGACCTCGAGGCGCTATACCACGCTGAGGATCTCGCTCCCCACCATCAGTACGTCGCGGCCTACGAGTGGCTCCGGCGCGATTGGCAGGCGGACGCGGTCGTCCACATCGGAACGCACGGCACGCTGGAGTGGCTCGACGGCAAGGCGGCCGGGCTCGCCGAGGAGGATGCACCTGACGCGCTGATCGCAGATGTGCCGCACCTCTACGTCTACAACGTCGACGTCGTCGGCGAGGGGCTGGTGGCGCGGCGCCGATCTGCAGCGGCCCTGGTGGATCACATGGTTCCGCCCTTTCGCGAGAGCGGGCTCTACGCCGAGCTCGCCGAGCTCAGCGAGCGCATCGATGATCACGACATCAACCTGAGCAAGAACCCAATGCTCGCAACGCGCTACGCCCAAGAGATCTACGAGCAGGTCGTCGAGCTCGGCATCGCGAAGGACCTCGGCCTGGAGGTCGCGGAGCGCGAGACGCTGAGCCATCGTCAGATCCACGCGATCGAGCGCTATCTCGCAGAGCTCGCCTCGGAGAACATCCCTTATGGCCTGCACACCTTCGGCCGAGCGCCGGCGCCGGTCGCTAGGGCGAGCACGGTGCAGGCGATCGTCAGCGTCGATCGGTCTCTTTTGCCGGATGCACGCAGCGTACTTGCTGACACGATGGACCGACGGATCCGGGACTCCGCGCCTCTCGAGCTGGCGCGCCTCGTCGAGGGACTCGAAGGGGGCTATCTCCCCGGAGGGAACGGCGGCGAGCCGATTCGCAATCCCGACGTCTATCCGACCGGCAAGAACTTCTACGGCATCAACCCCGACAAGATTCCCAAGAAGGCGGCCTACGAGCTCGGTGTGAAGCTGGCCGACGAGCTGCTCACGTCGCATTTCGACGAGCACGGTGAGTATCCCGAGAAGGTGTCGTTCGTCATCTGGGGCGACGAGACGATGCGTCATGAGGGCATTGTCGAATCGCAGGTCTTTCACCTGCTCGGTACGCGACCGGTCTGGGACGCACGCGGCAACGTTCGCGACGTCGAGGTGCTGCCGAGGGAAGAGCTCGGGCGGCCTCGGATCGACGTCGTCATCGCGAGTGCTGCCGAGGGTATGTTCTACAACGTCACGCAGCTCATGGACCGCGCCGTGCAGAAGGTGAAGGTGCTCGAAGAGGCAGACAACCTCGTGCGCAGGCACGTGCTGGCGACGCGGCAGGCGCTGCTCGACAAGGGCTACTCAGAGGAGCAGGCCGAGCGCCAGGCGAGCGTGCGCATCTTCGACGAGGCCCCCGGCGTCTTCAACCTCAACACTTCGCGCATCGTCGAGGCGAGCGGCAGCTGGGACACCGATGCAGGGATCGCCAACGACTACCTCAAGAAGATGGGCCATGGCTACGGGAACGGCTTCTGGGGTGAGCCCATGGAAGACGCCTTTCGGCTCGCTTTGGCCGGAACGGAAGCGATCGTGCACTCCAGCTCGACGATGCTCTACGGCGCGCTCGACAACGACGACTTCTACATGTACGCGGGCGGTCTAGCGACCGCGGTGCGGAGTCTCGACGGTGAGACGCCGGAGATCCACGTCACCAACAGTCGCAACCCGGGCAAGCCCGAGATGACGGCGATCGACGAGTTCGTTGGCAAGGAGTTCAAGGCGCGCTACGTGAATCCGCGTTGGCTCGAAGGCATGATGAAGGAGGGCTATGCCGGAGCCGGTGAGATGCGCGCTTTCGTCGAGTATCTCTGGGGGTGGGACGCGACCGCAGGCGACGTCGTCGGCGACGCGATGTGGAGCGAGGTCTTCGAGGTCTACGTCGAGGACAAGCACGCGATGGGTCTCGGGGCTTTCTTCGACGAGGCGTCGCCCTTCGCCTATCAGGACATGACGGCGCGCATGCTCGAGACGGTGCGCAAGGACTACTGGCAGGCCGAGGAAACGGTGCGCGACCGTCTGCTCCGCGAGTATCTCGAAAGCGTCGACGAGCACGGCATCTCCTGCGTCGCGCACACCTGCGCCAATCCGAGGTTTCTCGACTACGTCGAGCGCACGGCGCGGGAGACCGGCGTTCCGTCGCCTCTGGTGGATTCGTTCGTGAGCGCGCTGCAGGAAGCAGTGCAGGGCGACCAGGAGACGAGGCTCACGCAAATGGAGGCGTTCGTTCACAGCAACGAGCAACGCATCGAGCGGCGCCAACAGCTCGCCCGCGCGGGCCGCGTTCCTTCGGACGTCGCTGGGTATCTGATGTCGGAGGTGCAGCGGGAGCTGACGGGCGAGCGACGCAGCGCAGCTTCGGGTCCGGTAGGGACGCTGTTCGTGGGCTTCGCGCTGCTCGTGACTCTCTTTGCCTGGCGCCGTGCTCGCAGTTAGACCGCTGGTGGCTCGAATCTTCGTTCGGCCGCTTCGCTCGACCGAGATGGCTTCGGGTCGTTTGTCGTTGGCTGGTCG
>JBCCLJ010000319.1:0-5871 GCA_039026915.1 Acidobacteriota bacterium | reverse complement strand
GGTACGACGCCGACCGGCCCACGGCACCGCGATGCTGCGGCACGGGCTTTGACCCCACGGTCAGACAGCGGGTGCTCGACCTGCTGGGTGGCACACCTGAGCTCGTGGATGTTGATCGCTCCAGGCAAGCACTTCCGGCTTGCGTCGCGGGTACGACGCCGACCGGCCCACGGCACGGCGATGCTGCGGCACGGGCTTTGACCCCACGGTCAGACAGCGGGTGCTCGACCTGCTGGGTGGCACACCTGCGCTCGTGAACATCGATCGCTCCAATCAAGGCACTTCCGGCTTGCGTCGCCGGAGGCTGTGCATCCGCTGGGCGGCAATCTTCCCAAAGTCTGTCCGCCCTCGACATCGGAGCGCTCCCTCGTTTCGTAAGCTCCAACATGATGGCTACGAAACCCAAGCGCCTCCTCTGCATTCTCCCGCTCGCGGCATGCCTGCTCGCAGCCGCCGCGCCCTCCGCGGACAGCTCCGACTCCCGGGGACTCGAACTGCTTTTGCATGAGCCTCTGTCCTTGCCGACCTTCACGGCCGACGAGCTCGCCAAGCTGTGGACCGTCTGGGAGGAGCCTGATCGCTCGGCAGCTGAAGCCGCCTCCCCCGACGAGCGCCGCCGGCTCGTCTTCGAGCGCTACGGCCTCATCGAGCGCGGCAACGCCGCCCCCGACGAGAGCACGCTGCCGCTCGGCTACGCCTCGGAAGACGGCGAGACCTTCGTCCCCAACTGTCTGGCCTGTCACGGGGGACGCGTGGCCGGCACCGTCGTGCCGGGACTCGCCAACAACGAGCAGGACCTGGGCGGCCTCGTCGGTGATCTCCTCAAGCTGCGCTCGGGCGGCGCCGGGCCCGAGGCCGGCATCCTCGCGCTCTTTCCGCTGAACTTCACCCGGGGTTCGACGAACGCCACGATGTACTCGATCCTGCTCGGGTCGCTGCGCGACGAGAACCTCGACCAGGTCTTTCCACCCAAGATCAGCCAGCCCTACGTGCACAACACCATCGACGCTCCGGCCTGGTGGCTGTACTCGAAGAAGGATCGCATCTATTGGGACGGCATGGCACCCAAGACGACGCGCACCCTCATGCAATTCACCATGGCGCCCGGGCTGAGCGGCGAGAAGATCCGCTCCTGGGAGGACGAGTTCGAGGTCATCCACGACTACATCGCCGGACTCGAAGCGCCGCGCTACCCCTTCGCGATCGACGAGGATCTCGCGAAACGAGGACGACAGGCTTTCGAAAGCACCTGCTCGGAGTGCCACGGCACTTACGGTGACGAGCCCACCTACCCCAATCGCACGGTGCCTCTGGCCCTCCTCGGTACCGACCCCGTGCGCCTCGACGCCATCCGCCCCGAGTCGAAGGCGAAGTACAACAAGAGTTGGTTCGCCAACTACGGCGACCATCCCGTGATCGTCGACGTTCGCGGTTACGTGGCACCGCCGCTCGACGGCGTCTGGGCGACGGCGCCGTACCTGCACAACGGCTCGGTCCCGACCCTCTGGCACCTGCTCTTCCCCGAGGAGCGACCCGATCTTTGGCGACACCGCGGCACCGCCGACTACGACGAGCAGAGAGGCGGGCTTTTCGTCGATACCTTCGACGAGGTGCCGGCAGGCCTCACGGAGCGTGAGCAGCGCTTCATCTACGACACTTCCAAAGTGAGCCAGAGCAACGCCGGCCATCGCTTCCCCGAGCGGTTGACGCCCGAAGAGCGACGCGCCGTGCTCGAGTACCTGAAGACGCTCTAGCCGCTTGCGATCAACCGATCTCGTTGAGCATGCCGATCACGGTCTCGATCACCGCTCCGAAGCCCTGACCGGGATTGGAATCGTTGAAGAGCAGGACGAAGCCGCTGCGCTGCTCGGGGCGAAAGGCGATCAGCGTCGACACGCCGGGATCGCCTCCCGAGTGATTCCAGAAGTTCTCGCCTTCCTCGATGCTGCTGAGATCCCAACAGAGCGCGCGCCCGAAGTGCTTCGGCGTCAGCGCATCGACGACGGTCGTTTCTTGCAGCAGGCGAACGCCGTCGACCTCTCCCCGGCCGATGTAGAGGTGGAGTAGCTGCGCGAGGTCGTCGACGTTCGAACGCAGCAGACCGTCGGGCGGCGTGCCGAACGAGTAGAGACAGTGCTGAGCGAACTCTCCGGGCTTCAGCTCGGAGGGCCACGGCGGGTCGGCCAGCAGGAGGTCCGAAGTGTCGGTGAGATCCTGGTCCTCAGGCACGCGTGAGTACAGCGCGGCGTGTTGGAAGCCCGCAGCGGCGGCGGGATCCAGGTCCGAGAGCCGGACGACGCTGTGCTTCATTCCGAGGGGCTCGAGCACTTCGTCGCGCAGCGCCTGCTCGTAAGCCTTGCCCGTCACCCTCTCTGCCAGATGCCCCAGCAGGCCGTAGCCGACGTTGCTGTAAGCCCGCGGCTCTTCCGGGGGGTCCTCTGTGCCCGGCTGCCACTCGTGGAAGACGGACTCCGACTCCGACGCGCCGAAGTAGGCCGTCAGAAACGTCCCCAGGCTCTCCGTCTGGTCGCCGCAGACGTAGCTCTCCTCGTAGGCGCTGCCGTCGAGGACCGACGAGCGATGCGTCAGCAGCTGACGCGCCGTGATCGGCGCGTCTGGGAAACGCGGGTTACGCACGCCAAAGTCGACCTGTTCCTGAACGTCCTGATCCAGATCCAGCAGCCCTTGCTCGACGAGTCGCAAGATCAGCGTTGCCGTCGCCGTCTTGGTGACCGAGCCGATGTTCTGGAGCGTCTGCGGCGTTCGTGGACGCTCGTTCGCGAGATCGGCGAAGCCGAAACCTGCGCTCCAGACGAGCTCGTTCTCCACCAGCACGCCCGCCGAGAAACCGACCGTGCCCGAGCGCTCGAACAGCGCCTGCAGCTCGCTCTCGAGGCCGCTCCAGTCGCTGACGCTCGCGACTTCGACCGGCGCCTCGCCGCCCGAACCAACGCAGTGAAGAAGAGGAAGACTCACCGCTGCGAGGCCCAGCTGGCGACGCGTCATGCCGCGCCCGCGGGCGTGCTTCTGGAGGGCTCGGGTCAAAAGTTCTCTGTTCATGCGGCACCTCCGGAGGTCGGTCGGGAACGCGAGGAATCGTGTCTCGTCATACGATGCCGAGTCGCGAGAGTTGCCGGCGCCACGATGACGCACCGGCTGCACACCACGGAGCAGAGCCATGTCAGAGATCGATTTCAACGGCACCAACCTCGTCGACGGCAGCCGCCGCCGACTCGGACGAAGCGCATTCGAATGCGGCCCCCTCGCCTTCGGCTGCTGGCGCTTCGTCGGGATGACCGTGGAAGAAGGCCAACGTCGCATCGAAGCAGCGCTCGACCACGGGCTCGACCTGATCGACACGGCCGACGTCTACGGCCTGGACTGGGGCGGCACCGCATTCGGCCAGGCCGAAGAGCTGCTCGGTGCGGTGCTTCGCCAGGCCCCGTCGCTGCGAGAACGCATGGTGCTTGCGACCAAGGGTGGCATCCAGCCCGGCGTACCCTACGACTCGAGCACCCAGTACCTTCGGTCCGCGGTGGAGGCGTCGCTACAGCGGCTCGCGACCGACACGATCGACCTCTACCAGATTCACCGCCCGGACCCGTTCACGCACCCGGCAGAGCTCGCCGAGACACTCGACGTCCTGCGCCGTGAAGGAAAGATCCGCGAGGTCGGCGTCTCGAACTACACCGTGCCACAACTCGAGGCGCTCGCCGAGGTGCTGCCATTCGATCTGGCGACGAGCCAACCAGAGCTCTCCGCCCTCGCGCTCGCGCCGATCTTCGGTGGCGAGCTCGACGTCCTGCAGCAGCGCGAGATCCGGCCACTGGCTTGGAGCCCGCTGGGCGGCGGCCGACTCGCGACGGGTGACGGCGTCCGCGAGGAGCTGATCTCCGTGCTCGACGAACTTGCCGAGCGAGAGAGCGTCGCGCGCACCGACGTCGCACTCGCGTTCGTCCTGGCGCACCCGTCGAAGCCCGTGGCGATTCTCGGAACGCAGACGATCGAACGGATCGAGACGGCGCACGCCTGCTGCTCGGTTCGTCTCGACCGTTCGGACGTCTACCGCATCGTCGAAGCGTCGACGGGAGAGTCTCTACCCTGACCGCGGGAGCTACGCACAAAAAAGAGGGCACCGCGTGCCACCCCGACACGCGGCGCCCCGAACGAAGCGTGGCTCTGTTGCGTCGACCGCGAGGGTCGCGTTGGAAACCAACCTGACGCCCGAGCATGAAGCGAAGGTGAAGCCACGCCGAGGTTTCGAGGAAGACGGCTCGCTACCTGAGCTCCCGTCTCCGAGGCTCGCGGCCAGCGTCACACCGTGTTAGACACGCGAGCGATGGACCGCTCCCCGCCCAAAGAAAGCCCGCCGCTACGACTGCCCAAACTCCTCGCTTTCGATCTCGACGGCACGCTGCTACCGAACTCCAAGCGCGTCACGCCTCTGACGCGCGAAGTCCTCGAGGAGCTGCGGCTCGCCGGCTGCCACGTCACTCTCGCGACCGGCAAGTTCCACCACCTGGCGCGGCAGTACGGCGAAGAGCTCGAGCTCGACCTTCCTCAGATCTCTCTCGACGGAGCCACTGTGGGCGGCAACGGTTTCGACATCGTGCGTCGCGGTATCGACGTCGAGACCGCGCGTCAGCTGCTCGACTCCTACGGGGCGGAGGCCGATCACGCCTTCGCTGACGACGGGCGCGACACGATGCTCTTGCGCTCGAGTGACAGCAAGGAATTTCGCTGGGCAACGCGTTTCTGGGCGGACGAGGTTCGGCACGTCGAGGACCTCAGGGACCACCTTCGGGAGCCGACGGCCGTCGTCACACTGTACGGCCGCGACGCTGCCATGCAGCGCGTCAAACGAGAGGTTCTCGACACAGTTCCGTCGGTCCGCATCGCGGAGTTCTGGAGTGAGCTACTCGAGGTGCGTCGCGTCACCTTTCAACCGGCCGGAGTCGACAAGGGCACAGGGGTTGTCGAGGTTGCACGGCGCCTCGGCATCGGTCCGGAGGACTGCATGGTCTTCGGCGACTGGCTCAATGATCTGCCGATGTTCGGGATCGGTGCCACGAACGTTGCGATGAGCAACGCGGTGGCCGAAGTACTCGACGCCGCGGACCACGTCACCGCGCACAGCTGCGAAGACGACGGCGTCGCCCGCTTCCTTCGCGACGCCTTTCTCTAGACGTTCGAGAGCGTCTTCGAGAGGTCGCAACGACTCTCGGGTCGACCTTTCGACTTCGCGCTCGAAAGGCAACTTCGCGGACTCGATACATCCGATCGGCTTCGTACCCCGAACGGTAGGACACATTCGCTTGCATCGGCAGCTCACTCGTCATGCAAGCCCAACCGCCGGATGCGCGACCCCCCTGTCGCAAGAGCCGGTAGACACGGTGGGGCCACGCCTCGCATCACGAAGGGAGACTTCGATGACACCCTCTGCCACTTCCAACATTGCCTTCAGGCTTCCGGAAAGCGAAGCACCCACCGACGGTTTCGACATGCCTCGCCTCGAGGCGGCGATTCGCGAAATGCTCTTCGCCATCGGCGAGGACCCCGAGCGCGAGGGGTTGCTCGACACGCCTGCACGCGTCGCCCGCTCCTACCGCGAACTCTTCGCCGGTCTCGACCAGGACCCGTCGGATCACCTCGGTCGCACGTTCGAGCAGGACACCGAAGACATCGTCTCGCTGCGCGACATCGAGTTCGAGAGCTTCTGCGAGCATCACCTCCTGCCGGTCTTCGGCCGCGCTCACGTCGCTTACCTGCCGCAGCACGGTCGCGTCGTCGGCCTCTCGAAGCTGGCGCGCACGGTCGAGGTCTACGCACGACGGCCGCAGCTCCAGGAACGGCTCAACGCGCAGATCGCTG
>JBCCLJ010000318.1:0-5939 GCA_039026915.1 Acidobacteriota bacterium | reverse complement strand
GATCAACAAGTGAACTATATGTCAGAGGCTCACGTTCCGATGGGAGCTTTGCTTGCCGACGGCGGGTCGTGCTCGTAGATCTTCCCGATCTTTGGGTCGACGAGCGCACGTCGTCGCCTGCGACGCCGCTTCTCCAGGAAACGCGGTCGACGTCATGGGTCGACTTCGAAACGACCCTGGGGCTTCCGTCGATAGAAGTCTCCGACTATGCTACTACGGCATTTCATTCGATGGAGCCTCGATGCATATCCGCCAACGTCCCTGGCTGGTCCTCTGGACCGCGCTCTTTGTCTCGGGAGCCGCTGCCGTCGTCCTCTTCGCTCAGCCCAACGACGGCGCCGTCTTCGTCGGTCAGGAGGCTCCGTCGTCGGTGGTGCCTGGAAAGGGGTTTACTGCAAGGGTCACCTTCCGCAACAGCGGCGGGAGCGACTGGACCAAGGCGGCGGGCATCAAGCTCGGCTCTCAGGCGCCGCAGGACAGCACGACGTGGGGATTGAACCGAGTCGGTCTGCGCAATCGCGACCGGGTCCGGCCGGGCGACACCAAGACCTTCGAGTTCCGCGGCAGGGCGCCCGCGGCTCCGGGAACCTACTCGTTCGAGTGGCGGTTGCTGCGTGAGGGCGTGCAGTGGTTCGGCGCGAACTCAGCGCGCATCGAGATCCAGGTCGGCAGCGGTGGCGCGGCCAACGGCGGCGGGGGCGACAGCGGCGGTGGTGGCGGTGGCGGTGGCGATCCGGGTGGGGGCGACGGCGGTGGCAATGCCCTCCCGCAGGGCTCGCAGTTCAAGGACCTGGTGTTCGCCGGGTACCAGGGGTGGTTCGCGACGCCCGGCGACCGCAGTCTGCGTCGCTGGAGCCACTGGAACGACGACCGCAGGCCCCGCACCGGCCAGGTGAGCTTCGAGCTCTACCCGGACGTGCGGGAGTATGCGGGCGCTGACCTCTACCTCTCGGGTCTCAACGACTTGCGCGGTGGCGGCCGCTCGCGCGTCTTCTCTTCCGCGCGGCAGGGCGTGCTCGACGTCCACTTTCGCTGGATGCGTGAGTACGGCATCGACGGTGTGGCGCTGCAGCGCTTCGTCGCCTCGATCCCGAGCCGCGCGCACCGCGCCTGGCGTAACGACGTCGCGGCGCGGCTGCGGCAGTCGGCGCAGAAGCACGGTCGCTACTTCTACATCATGTACGACATCTCGGGGGCGCCTGAGAAGAGCTGGGCCGACACGATCCGGTGGGACTGGAACCAGCAGATCGGCAACAAGCTCAAGCTGACGCAGTCGGGGCGTTACGCGCGCCAGAACGGACAGCCGGTGGTCGGCATCTGGGGCCTGGGCTTCAAGAGCCGGCCGGGATCGAAGCCGCAGGCCCGTTCCCTGATTCGCTGGTTCAAGGACCGCGGCATCTATGTCGTCGGCGTCGTGCCGTACCACTGGCGCGACTCGATCCAGGATTCCAAGGCCGGCTGGCAGGACGTCTACGCCGAGCTCGACATGGTCGTCCCCTGGTCCGTCGGCGGCTACTCGTCGGACGCCGATCTCGAGGCCAACTACAACGACTTCATCCGCCCCGATCGCGACTACGCGGCGTCGATCGGCGTCGATCATCAGCGCGTCATCTTCCCCGGTTTCGCCTGGTCCAACTGGCGCGGCGGCCCGCGCAACCAGATCCCGCGTCGCGGCGGCAATCTGCTTTGGCGCCAGGCCTACTTCCTGCGCGAGGCGGGGCTTGGCGGCTACATCGCCATGTTCGACGAGTACGACGAAGCGACGGCGATCGCCAAGGCCGCCGAGAACGCTTCACAGATTCCTCACGGACAGTACTTCCTGACGCTCGACGCCGACGGTCGCAGCCTGCCGTCCGACCACTACCTGTGGCTCAGCGGTCAGGTGACGCGTCTGCTGAAGGGGGAGATTGCCAATGATTGGGATATGCCGAGCCGATAGGTGTTCAGACCTAAGGCTCGGGGGTGACCAGCGACCAGTGGCGTAGATCACCGGTTTCGAGATCGTCGCGAAAGCCGGGGCCATTGTCGACGAAGATCCCGAATCCTGAAGTGCCCGCCACCGTGTGGCCGTAGTCGTTCTGATCGATCGATCTGACGGGAATTCCCTCGAGCTCACCCGTAGGGTGCCACTCGATCCCGTTGCTGGAAGAGAAAAGACCTTGCTCTGTGCCGATCAGAAGCCCGCCCGTCGATCGGTCGTAGATCGGATCGGTCTTGAAGCCGTCAGGAAGCCCGGTCCGGCGGACCCAGCTCTCGCCAAAGTCCGTGCTCGTGAAGAAGGCGCGGGCTTGTGAAATGAGAAACAGCATCGGCTGGGGTCTTTCGACGAAGGCGATCGGGAGCGGGCTTGCGGGCAAAGACCGTTGTGTCCAGGTGTCTCCGCCATCGAAGGACACCTGGAGAGCGGATGAGGACAAGAACAGCCAGTCAGGGTTGAGTCGGCCGGACGCAAAATCGACGAAGCGAATGCTGGGGTGACTGAAGAGGGGCATCCATGTGGAACCGCGGTCTGGGGATCGCAGCAAGGCGTCCTCCGTCGCTGCGAGCACGACTTGTTCGTCCCTCGAGTCGAAGGCGAGACCAACAGATCGCGAGTTCAACACGTCCTGCCATGTGGCGCCTGCGTCCTCGGAGAGCCAGACGGTGTCGTTGCCGACGGCTCGGAGTGCCGAGTCCGTGGGGTGGATGACCGCGGACTCGAGAAAACTGCTGTTCACCCGCGGTCCGGCGGCGAAGTTGCGACCGCCGTCCCGGCTCGTCCGGATCCTGGTCCGTCCGCATCCGATCACGGCTGAGGCGTCGGGCGCGGGTTCGTTCGAGAGTGATACGGCTCCGAAAGAACTGTTGTTGATGCCCCTCCCGAAGGACTCCCAGGTGAGTCCTTCGTCGATCGTGCGGTAGAGACCATCATCCGTTTCAGCGATCCATTCGCCGTCGCCTTCGAGGATCGCTTTCACCTGGCGAACGTCGAGACTTGCAATCGGGATCCAGGCTCCACTGCCGTCGTAGCGCCACACCAGGTCCGAGTCGGGCAGGCCCGAGCCGTTGAACCGGAAGGCAGCGAACAGCACGTCACCCTGGGCGCCGGGAAGGGCGTAGAGCCCCTGCACCGCTGCGATCTTCTGAAGGTCGGGAAGCGGACTCCACGCTTCTCCAGAGCTGCTCGAGGCGTAGGCCGCGAGGCCCTGGGCGACGTCGGCTGCGTAGACGGTCGTGGAACTTGTCGGCGACGGCACGACGAGCAGCTGTCGGGTCACGACCGGAGCGGGGACCTCGGTCCACTCGCTGCCATAGTCCTGGCTCAGGAAGACCCGCGTGAAGGTGGGGCCGGCGCTCGGGTACTCCACCGAGGTGGCCCAGGTGAGGGAGCCGCCGACGGGACTCGCTGCGAGGTACCTGTTGCAGGGCGCATCGCAGGTCGGGCCGACGGCCTGGAGGGTCGCGCCAGCGTCGGTGCTGGTGAAAACCTCTTGTCCGTCCGAGAGCATCAGCCGGAACGGCTCTTCGGACGAGGCCTGAAGCTGATCGTTGTACACGACCTCCGCACGCGCACCGGCTGTCCAGCTACGTGCGCCATCGTCCGAGAGGTAGCCGCGCCTCAGCTGCGAGCCGAAGAGAAAGACGCGCGCTGGGTCGAAGCGATCGAATCGCACGGCGGTCAGGTTGCGAGCACGAGCTCCGTCGAGCGAAACGCCGAGCTCGCTCCAGTGCCTTCCGTGGTCTCGTGTTTCGAACAGCCGATTCCTGGTCAGAGCAAGTCCAAGGTGGTCGTTGGGCGGTGCGGCGAAGTCGATCGAATCGAGACCGCAAGACGGCCCGGCGTGGATCCAGGACCGGTCCTGCGCCAGTCCTGCGCTCGTCGTTCCGAGACAGAGGGTCAGAGCGGTAAGCTGAGTCCAGCAAGCGGCGGCGCCTCTGGTCAAGGCAGCGAAGTTTCCCCACGCCGGTTTCATGTCATCACCCTCGACGTCCATCCCCATGAAACGACCGATCCTTCTCTACAGCCTCGCGCTCGCAGCCGCAGCGCTTCTTCTTCAGTGGCTGGACTACCAGTATACGGTCCGCCGCTTCTCGACCGAGATCTATCTCGGTGTCATCGCCCTGTTTTTCACGGGGCTGGGCATCTGGGTCGGCCTTCGCCTCCTGCCGCGTCGAGAGGCGCCCGTCTTCGAGCGCAACGCAAAGGCCCTGAGTTCCCTGGGCATCAGCGAGCGCGAGCTCGAAGTGCTCGAGCTGCTCGCCGAAGGCTGCTCGAATCAGGAGATCGCCGACCGTCTCTTCGTTTCCCTGAACACGGTGAAGACGCACCTCTCGCACGTCTACGACAAGCTCGACATACGGCGCAGGACGCAGGCTGTGCAGGCGGCGCGGGCACTCGAGATTCTGCCCTAGGCTTCCATATTGTGGTCGATCTCCGGGCTAAGTGGGAGAGCGTCCCCGTCGACGTGCCGGCTAGCGAGGCGGGGAGGTGCGCCCGGCGGGCCGAAGACTCCATACGGGTGAGCCCGGTTCCCCACGCCGAGGGTCGTGCGAACGCCTGATTTTGCTGGAATCACCCGTTCGGGTGATGTGCTCCGATGGCCTTCTGGCTACCTTCCGCTCGTCGCGGCTGATCGCGGCGCTGAGGGGCAGAGGCCCCAGAAGGGAATCGCTACGATGAACAACGTCATGGTCCGTTTCAGCCTGATCTTCGGAGCCGTCGCCGGGCTCCTGATTGCCGCCAGCTTCCTCTGGAGCGCGCTTTCGCCAAGCGAGGACCGGTACGCCTCGGAGTGGGCGGGCTACCTGACGATGATCGTCGCTCTCTCCGCGATCTTCATCGGCATCAAGCGCTACCGTGATCGCGAGCTCGGCGGCGTCATCAAGTTCGGCCAGGGGCTGCTGCTCGGCCTGGGCATTTCCCTCGTCGCGAGCCTGATCTACGTTGCGGGTTGGGAGCTTCACCTGGCGCTGACCGACCACGCCTTCATCGAGGACTACAGCGCTGGGGTCATCGCGGCGAAGAAGGAAGCGGGCCTTGCGGGCCCGGAGCTGGATGAGCTGATCGCCAGCATGGAGGAGATGAAGGCCACCTACGCCAAGCCGCTCTACCGCATGCCGATGACCTTTCTCGAGATCTTTCCAGTGGGCCTGCTGGTCTCTCTTCTGTCGGCGGCGGTTCTGCGCAACCGCAAGGTGTTGCCCGCGCGGGCCGTGGCCTGAGGCGGCGGTGAGCAGAGAGCGCGCCGGCGCTCTCCTCAAGCTGGCTTTGGGGTTTCCCTCGATCCTCGGCCGCTCCGCTCCAGAGGTTCGGTCCAGGGCCCGGATCTCGACCTGCCGTTCCCTACCTCTCGCGTCCGGGTCTCCGGTCCGGCCCGGTCGCGGCGAGGCGAAGCGCTACCGGGCGGCGGCGTGCGCGGCTGCGGTGTCGAAGAACTCCTGGAAGCGGATCACCTTGCCGTCTCGGAAGTGCATGACGTCGGCCTTCGGCGTCGCGACGACGCTGCCGTTGTGTCGCGATTGCCACCTCACGTCACTGAGTGCGACCAGAGTTTCTCCTCGGTACACCAGCTCGTTGACCTTCCACTCGAGGAGCTCCCAGTCCTTCGTGAGTTCGGCGAAGTAGCTCTTCACGCCCTCCTTGCCGGTTCGGTCTTCGGAGAATTCGAGCGGCGGCTCGCCACCGCCCAGCGAGAGGAACTTGACGTCGTCGGCCATCAGGTCGAGCCACGGGGTGCTGTCCGTTCCGGCGCTCCTCTCCCATTGAGCGTAGGCGTCGCGGACGGCTTGGAGCTGGGTGTCGTCGAGGGGCATGGGGTACTCCTTCGTGGGTTTTGCTCCTTCGACGGTCCCGGCGCGCAAGTTCGACGGTCGGCTGGTGCCGGTGACGCTACGGGACGTTCGACTCGACCATCGCCGAGTAGACGAGGTTCCGCACCATCGCGTGGTCGTCGATGTCG
>JBCCLJ010000317.1:0-6007 GCA_039026915.1 Acidobacteriota bacterium | reverse complement strand
TTGCTCTTGGTGTAGCCGAAGTCGATCGCGCGGGTGAAGCGCTGCTCGGCGCCGTCCCGCGCCCGCGCCTCGAGCAGCTCCTGCGTGCGGATCAGGCCGAGCAGGTCACCGAGCTCGGTGCCGATCAGGTTCTGGCCACCGTCGCCGCGCGTGATCGAGAGATAGGTCGTGCGGGCGAGCTCGCCCTGAGAGAGGTACGCGAGCAGTGAGGTGTTTTCGTCGTCGGGATGGGCGGCGACGTAGAGCACGCTGCCGAGAAACTGCAGCTTCTCGAGCGCCAGCGCCAGCTCGCTCGAGTTGAGCGACTCGGGCGCGACGACGGCCCGCGCCGGCGGCGCCCAGGCGGTGAAGAGAAGGAGCCCGCAGACTCCGAGGGTGAGTTTTGCTCGCATCGTCGGTCGACTCCTTGGCTGACGCCGGCCGAGGTGCGGCGCTTCCACTTCCTTCGGCCGCCAGACTAGCAATCGACGCTCACGCGGAGCGTAACTGGGTTGCCACAACAGGTACCATCCCCAGCAACACGAACAAGACCACTTCCCGGAAATCCCTCATGAGCGACTCCTCGACCCAAATCCAAGAGCTTCAGATCAACCGCCAGGACCTGCGCGACACGCGCGTCGTCACCCGCGACGTACCGACTCTCGGTGACGGCGAGGTACTCCTCGAAGTCGACAAGTTCGCACTGACCGCAAACAACGTCACCTACGCCGTTGCCGGCGATCAGATCGGCTATTGGCAGTTCTTTCCAGCGGGCGGAGGAGAGAACGATCCGAACTGGGGCATCGTTCCCGTCTGGGGCTTCGGCAACGTCGTCGCGTCGCAGTGCGCCGACGTACCCGTCGGCGAGCGCCTCTACGGCTACTTTCCGATGGCAACGCATCTGGTGGTCAAGCCGGGCAAAGTGCGCGACCGATCGATGATCGACACCGCCGAGCATCGCGCCGCGCTACCTCCCGTCTACAACAACTACAGTCGGACCGCCGCCGAGCCAGAGGAGCTCCAGGCGATCGAGAACGAGCGAGCCCTCTTCTTCCCTCTCTTCATGACGTCGTACTTCCTCTACGACTACCTGGTCGACAACGATTACTTCGGAGCGGAGCAGGTGATTGTCGGTTCGGCTTCGTCGAAGACGGGCTTTGGCCTCGCGTACCTCTTGCACGGCAACCCCGAGGGCGGCGAGCGACGCCGCGTGGTCGGGCTGACCTCTCCGTCGAACGTCGACTTCGTCAAGTCGCTCGGAACGTACGACGAGGTCTTCGCCTACGGCGACGTGCCTTCGATGGACGCCAAAGCGAGCGCGTTCGTCGACATGGCGGGCAACCTGGATGTCACGAGCTCCGTGCACAACCAGTTCGCCGAGCAGCTGAAGGCCAGCATCGCCGTCGGCGTCACGCACTGGGAGACCGACCGCACGCCGGTCGAGATGCCGGGGCCGAGTCCCGAGTTCTTCTTCGCTCCCGGGCAGATCCAGAAGCGCGAGGCCGAGTGGGGACCGGGCGTCGCCGTCGTCAAAGCAAACGAAGCGGCTGCGAAGGTCGTTCATCACGCGCTCGAGCATCTGACGATCCTCGACCAGCGGGGACCCGAGGCGGTGCAGACGGCGCTGCTGTCGCTGCTCGCGAACGATGTGCCGCCAAGCCACGGACTGATGGTGACCCTGCACGAATAGGAGCGTGAGCAGGCCTGGCCACGACCCTCGCGGTCGTCGCTCCCCACAAAGATCAGCAGCTTGCAGGAGACAGTATTTGCACTTGCCGAGCGCTCTTCATCGGGCGTTACGATCGTCGGATGTGGATGTCGATTCTCGCCGCCCTCGGCGTGCCTTGCGCCCTACCGGTCCGGAGGGAGACGAGGAGCTGGGCTCCGCACTGGCAAAGGTCCGCAGTCGGTGAGCCCCGACGCTCTCGTCCCCTGGATCGCGGTGGGCTTTGTCTTCGTGCTGGCTCTCGCCGGAGTCTTCTACGCTCGACATCTCAGCCGGCGGCTGAAGGCGGTACGGGCTGCGGTCATCGAGCGCTACGGACTCGCGGACAAGGCGCCTAACGGCCTACTCCCCGATCTCCAAGGCTCTGTGGCCGGCCACGACGTGCGGGTCGATGTCGTACAGCTTCACTACAGAAGCAGCGCGGAGTCTTCGACCCGACGACCGTGGACGAGGGTGCGGGTCGATCTGAGGGAACCGACCGAGCTCGTCGTCGTTCCGCGCTCGAGCGCGGAACAGCAGGGGCTCGTCACCGGCGACGCCGCTTTCGATCGGGCGTACTCGGTCTCGGGGCCGGAGGAGGCTCTACGACGACACCTCACGGCGAGCCAGCGTCAGGCATGGCTGGCGCTGCAGCAGCCGATGCGCCTCGACGACGGCGTGCTGACTTGGATGCAGCTCAAGCACGTGCGCAATCCCGAGGTCCTGATCGGAGCCATCGAGGAGTGCCTGCGGGTCGCTCGAGCGATGGACCCGCCGGCGGTCGCCTGAATGGTTTTCGCAGTCCTGAACCGCGTCAGCTCTCCGCGACGACGCGATTTTCCTGAGTGCCCAGGTCGATCGCGCCGTCGGGCGTCCGGATGCCGGACCGGATGACGTCCCCGGGCCGAAGATACGCAGGATCCTTCTCGGCGCGACGCGCAATGATCTCTGCGCGGCGCTCCGGAGGGAGCAGCATGGCGAGCCGCGCCGCCAGCTTCCCCGGAGCTTTGAGAGCCACTCCGGCCGGCGTGCCGGTCGCAATCAGATCGCCCGGCGAGAGATCGCGAATCTCGGACAGCTCGCGGAGCGTCTCCACGGGCCCGTGGACCCTGTCGCCGGCCGGCGCTTCCTGCCTCGTCTCGCCGTTGACCGAAAGCGTCAGCACGAGCTCATGCCAACGCTGCAGCTGGCTCGGCTCCAGCAGAACCAGGAAGGGGCCCGTCGGCGCGAACGTTCGATAGGACTTGGCCTTGCAGAACTGCTCGTGGGAGAGCTGAACGTCGCGCGCCGAGACGTCGTTGGTGACGACGAGCGCCCCGACGAATTCGTGCAGCGTTTCCAACGTGACATCGATCGGCCCGGACACCTTTCGGCCCACGACGAGGCCGAGCTCGACTTCGTAGTCGAGAGCCCGCACGTGGCGTGGACGGATCACATCGTCACGGGCACCGCACAGGCTGGACGAGGCCTTGTGGAAGAGGATGTTGTGTCGAGCGCTGGCGGGATCTCGACCAATCTCTCGCAGGTGGCTCGCGTAGTTCATGCCCTGGCAGATCAGGTCACCGTCCACCGTGACCGGACTGAGGAGATCGAGGCTTTCGATCGGTTTGCCCAGCACGTCCTGGGCGTCGGCTTCTGACGCTCGAAGAGCCGCTGCACTACCGCCGTCGGTGAGGAACTCGCCGGTCGTTGTCCAGTTCCCTTCGAGGGCCACGACGTCGCCATTGCGGTGAAGGCCCCAAGCAGCGCTCGCACCGTCGCGGTAGCGAACGATCTGTTGCGTCATCGGGCCGCCTCCAGCTCCGGCGCCGCTTTCAGAACCGCCTGACGAGCCTCATCCGGCGGTAGACCGAGAAGGCGCAGTACGGCTTCACACGTCTGACGCCTGACGGCACGGCTCTTCCCCTTCCGGAGCTGGACCTCGATCGCCAGAGCATTGAGCGCGCCGATCTGATCGACGAGGAACCGGCTGGGGCGCTCGGTGAGCTCACCCTGCTGAAGCGCCAGCGCGACGTCGGCGCGGAGATGGCGCCCGAGATCGTTGCGTACCTCGCCGAGGTGGCGCGACGCATCGACGAGAAGGGCAGCCCAGTCCGGCTGCTCGGAGAGCTTGGCAATGAAGGCGTTCGTCGATCGCACGACCCGAGCGATGCCGCTCTCGACCGACTGCACGTCCTCCGCGATCTCGTCGACGATCGCCCCCGCTACGGCGAAGGCCGCCTCGGAGACTAGCTCGTCTCGCGTCTCGAAGTGGTTGTAGAAGGTGCCGTTCGAGAGGCCGACCGATTCGGTGATCGCCTTGATCGAGGCGCCACCCAAACCGCGCTCCGCCACGGTCGCCACCGCACCGTCGAGGAGGAGGGAACGCGTCCTCTCTCTCTTGGAGAGCTGGAGCGACTGACTCTGAAAGTGCTGTCTCATATTTGACAATACTCTCATTTTTGACGACTATGTCAACTCTTGAAGAGAACCAACACCGAAGAGGAGTCGAAGATGGACCTCGGAATCAAAGGTAGAAAGGCGATCGTCTGCGCCTCGTCGCGCGGACTCGGACGCGCCTGCGCGACCTCTCTGGCGCGCGAGGGCGTCGACGTCGTCATCAACGGCCGAACGGAGTCGACGCTCGAAGAGGCTGCCGAGAGCATCCGAGCTCTGGGCGCTGGCTCCGTGACGTCCGTCGTAGCGGACATCAGCACGACGGAAGGCCGCGACGCCTTGCTCGCCGCCTGCCCGGAGCCCGACATTCTGATCAACAACAACGGCGGACCGCCGCCGGGCCGCTTCTCGATGTGGACCGAAGCGGACTGGGAAGGTGCCCTGCAGTCGAATCTGCTGGCTCCGACGTTCCTGATTCAGGCGGTGCTGCCCGGCATGGAGCAGCGTCGTTTCGGTCGCATCGTCAACATCACCTCGGCGATGGTCAAAGCGCCTCACCACATCATGGGCCTGTCGACCTCGGCGCGCTCCGCCCTCACCGCCCTCTGCAAGGGGCTCTCGCGCGACGTGGCCGAGAACAACGTCACGATCAACAACCTCCTGCCGGAACGCTTCGACACGGATCGGCAGGAGCAGATGGCCATGCTGGCGGCGAACTTCCGCCAGACGTCGGTCGAGCACGAGCGGCAGGCGATGATCGACTCGATCGCCGCGAAGCGACTGGGGCAGCCAAACGAGCTCGGCGATGCCTGCGCCTTCCTCTGCAGCGTGCAGGCGAGCTACATCTCCGGCCAGAACCTGCAGCTCGACGGCGGCAGCTTCCCGGGCCTGATCTGAGGCGATCATGGATACCGAACTGATCGCCAGAGTTCTTGTCTCTCTCGTCGCCTTCGTCCAGGGCACGGGACCCCTCCTCGTCGACCTCAATCGGACTCACGCGACGAACCCCGAGTGGACACCACACGCTCGCTTCCATGTCGTCTGGCAGGTGTTGACGCAGACGGGAGTGTCGCTGACTGTGCTGACGCTTCTGTGGGTCTTTCCGAGCCGGCTGCACACCTGGATCGGAGTGTTGCTGACGTTCAACTGGTGCTTCATGTTCTTCGCCACCCTGTCCAACGTGGCCCGCTTCGAAGGCACGCTGAAGGACGAAACGACCGGCATCCCACCTTTCGTCTTCCGGCTCGGATCGCGTCGCCTCGAGATCGACACCAACCTCTTCGCGGTCCTGGTCGCGGCCTCGACCCTCTCGGTCGCCGTGCTGATCCTCCTTCTGTCATGAGCGGACCTCGCACGAAGACCGTCGACGTTCTCATCGTCGGCGGTGGCCCCGCGGGCATGATCAGTGCGCTCTGTCTCTCGGCCTGTGGCGTGAGCTCGCTGATCGTCGAGCGCAAGACCGGCGTCGAGGAGCATCCCAAGGCGCACGAGCTGAATACGAGGTCCATTGAAATCCTCAACGGACTCGGCATTTCGACGGACGAGCTCGCGGTCGAGGCCTCGCCCGAGAGCGATGGATCGCGGATTCTCTTTTGCCGCACGATCAACGAAGAGTTCGGCCGCATCGATCTCGAGGTCGACGGGGCCAGCACGCAGAAGTACCGGCGCCACCTCCGGTCGAAGCGGGCCTACCTGAACCTCTCGCAGACCGAGTTCGAGAAGGTCGTCGCGCAGCACGTGCATTCGGCTCCCTCGATCGAGTGGCTGAGCGGCCACGAGTGGAAGGGCCTCGACCAGGACGAGGGTAGCGTCCGGTCGATGATTCGGGAGCTCTCGAGCGGCACCAAGCAGGTGGTCGAAAGCCGGTACGTGATCGCTGCGGATGGCGCCGGCAGCCGAGTGCGCAAGGCACTCGGGATCGGCATGCAGGGCCCGGAGAAGCTCCAG
>JBCCLJ010000316.1:0-6008 GCA_039026915.1 Acidobacteriota bacterium | reverse complement strand
GCTGGTAGCCCGTACGGGATTCGAACCCGTGTTACCGGCGTGAGAGGCCGGCGTCCTAGACCCCTAGACGAACGGGCCAGCAGGGCGGAGAGACTAGCAAAGGGTTTTCGGCAGGGCAACGATTTCCTCGTTCCGTCGCCTGAAGGGCGCCTTGGCGGGTCGTCCCAGGGAGGCGGCAAGGTCCTCGGAATCAGTGAGTTCCGAGGCTTCGGAGTGGTATCGTGTGCTGGTGCTTCTCGCTGCTTTGACCTGCTCTCGCCCCGCTGTGGCGCGGCGTCCTGCTGCCCTGCTGGCTCTCCTGCTCGCCGTGCTGACGCTCGGTCTCGGGGGCGCGTTGACTTCGCCGCTCGCGGCCCAGCAGGCGGAGTCGGAAGAGAACCCGAACCTGCAGATCTTTCCGGGCGGCCAGGGCACGCTCGAGGTGCGTGGGCGCTCGACGCCGCTGCGCTACGCGCGCACGCCTTTGGGCGAGATGCTCGCCCTCGAGCCCGTTGTTCGTGCGCTCGGCGGTGAGCTGACGCTCGGGCCGCTCGGCCAGAGCTACGTGCTGCGCCTCGTCGACGACGAAGTCATCTTCGGTGTCGACTCCTCGGTGCTCACCATCGGGCAGGAGATCATCCAGCTCTCGCGTCCGCCGAGCAACACGGGCGGCGGCGTGCTCGTGCCGCGCGACTTCTTCGCCAAGACCTACGGCGACCGCCTCGGCTTCACCTTCTACTGGAACCCCGACGCCAAGTCGCTCTCCGTCGAACAGCTGAGTCGCGAGATCTTTCCCGTTGAGGTCGACACGGTGCCGATCTCCGGCGTCACCACCGTCGTGCTGCGCTTCAGCGAGCTGCCGCGCTACCGCGTGCGGCAGGACGATCAGCGCGTCGAGCTCATCTTCTCCGGGCGCTTGCAGCAGGAGGGGCGCACCCCCGAACCGACGGCGCTCGTTCCCGGCATCGATCTGCTCGGCGACCGCCTCGTCATTCGGTTGGCCAGCGACGCGGAGGCCGCCGAGCCTTACGACGTCGTGCGCGGGCGACGGGCGCAGATCGTCGTCGATGTTTCACGTCGTCGCCGTGTGACGCCGTCCCCGGCCGTGACCGACCTGACGCGCCGCCGCGCCAAGAACGAGTTCCGCATCGTCGTCGATCCGGGCCACGGCGGGACCGACGATCCGGGCGCCGTCGGCCCCGGCGGCACGCTCGAGAAGGACCTGACGCTCCGCCTCGCGCGGCAGCTGCAGCGGCGCCTCGAGGCGCGCCTGCCGGTGCGCGTCATCCTCACGCGCGACGAAGATCAGAGCCTGCCGCTCGCGACGCGCACCTCGCTCGCCAACGAGAACCAGGCCGACCTCTTCATCTCGCTGCACATCAACTCGTACCCGGGCTCGACGGCGCGTGGGGCCGAGACGTACTTTCTCGATCTCGAAGCGTCAGACGAGAGTGCGGCGCTCTCGGCGGAGTTCGAGAACCAGCGTGCGGCGCAGCCGTCGGCGGAAGACGACGGCCTGCAGCTCATCCTCTGGGACCTCGCGCACAGCCAGCACCTGCGCAGCAGCCAGCGCCTGGCGTCGATGATTCAGCAGGAGCTGAACGGTGCGACGGGCCTGCGCGACCGCGGCGTCAAGCAGGCGCCCTTCCGCGTGCTCATGGGCGCGAACATGCCGTCCGTGCTCGTGGAGCTCGGCTTCCTGAGCAACCCGGACGAAGAAGAGAAGCTCAACGAGTCCGAGTACCGCTCGGAGCTCGTCGGCGCGCTCGTCGATGCGATCGCGCGTTTTCAGGCCGGCGGCAACGGCGCCTCCGGAGGAGCTCCTTGAACCGCGACTTGGCGCGCTGGATCGTCGGCTTCTCGCTCGTTCTTCTCGGAGTTGTCGCGCTCGGCTACGTCGCTTGTCGCGACACCACGCCGGAGCTTCCCATGGTCGGCGAGGACGAAGTCGTCACGGTCGAAGAGGGCGAGGGCTGGCAGGTGACGCTCTATCTGCCGGGCGGCAGCCGCTTGAATCCGGTGGCTGCCGAAGTGCCCGTCGAACCGCCGGGGCCGAGCGGTGTTTCGCGCGAGGCGGGACGGGCTCTGGTGGCGACGCTGCTCGAGACGCGGGTTGAAGGCTCACTGCCGGCGGTGCCGGGGGAGGTCTCGTCGGAGACCTTCGATCTGACGCGAGAAGGCGTCGCGTACGTTGGCCTGGGCGGAGCGCCGCCGGCTCTCGGGACGCGGGGTGAGCTTCTCTCGGTCTACAGCTTGGTGAATACCGTTGCGATGAACGTAACGGGGGTAAAGTCGGTCGTGCTGCTCTGGAATGGGCAGCAGCGGGAGACGTTCGCTGGGCAGATCGATACGACGCGGTCGCTGCGGCCGCGGGAGAACCTGGTGAAGGCATAGAGCTAGGCGGGCCGTCGGATGTGGGGGCTCGCTTCGCTCGGGGGAGTGGGGGTGATCGCTGGGGTGCGGACTGCGAGCCGGTCCCCTGCCACTTCGTTCCCGGGGCTTGCGGAAGCTGCGCATCCGCTGGCCCACGTCGCTGCTCCTGGGATGACGCGTGGGGGGTGCGCCTCTCTCAAAGGTACGCCTTCTCGTTGCCGCATTCCACCGGTAGCTTGTGCCCGTATGGACTCACGCCCTTTTGGTTCTCATGACCTCTGAAGCCCCCATCGGCGTCTTCGACTCCGGCGTCGGCGGTTTAACCGTTGTGGCGGAGTTGCGTCGGCGCTTGCCTGCGGAAGACATCGTCTACCTGGGGGATACGGCGCGGCTGCCCTACGGGAGCAAGTCGCCGGAGGTGGTCGCTCGTTACACGCAGCGCAACGTCGAAGTGCTGGCGGAGCGTGGAGTGAAGGCGGTGATCGTCGCTTGTAACTCGGCTTCGGCGATGGGGTTGGAGACGCTCGATGCGAAGGTTCCCGTCTGGGGTGTGATCGAGCCGGGGGCGGAGGCGGCCGTGCGGACGGGGGCGCGGTGTGTTGGCGTTCTGGCGACGGAGTCGACGGTGCGGTCGGGTGCCTACTCGCGAGCGATTGCGCGGCGCGACCCGCAGATCGAGGTGGTGCTGCAGCCGTGTCCGCTGCTGGTGCCTCTCGTGGAAGAGGGGTGGACGGACGATCCGGTGACGCTCGAGATCGTTCGGCGCTATCTGAAGCCGGTGCTCCGCCCGCCGTCCGAAGGTCCGGAGAAGCCGGCCGGGGTTCCCGAGGCTCTGGTTCTGGGTTGTACCCACTATCCGCTCCTGAGCGCGGCGATTGCTCGGGCGGCTGCAGAGCTGGGCGCCGTGCCGCAGCTCGTCGACTCGGCGAGCTCCGTGACGGACACGGTGGAGCTTGGGCTCCGTGATCTGGGGCTTGCCCGTGCCGAGGAGCGGAGCGGTGACCTTCGGCTTCTCGTGACGGATCCGGGGCCGCGCATTCGGCGGATCGCCGAGGAGATCCTGGGGACGGCGCCAGAGCTCGAGTGGGTCGACCTTCAGCTCTGAGGTCGACGCCCCGTCGCGGCGTCCTGTGGTCAGATGGCGGAAACTCCTCAGGAGATTCCGATGAACTCGAGCCACTCTCCGCTGCGGTCCGTCGCTGCCTTGCTTCTCTCGCGCGGGTGGGTCCTCGCCGTCCTTCTCGCTGTGGCGTGGGCGTGTGCGCCTCCTGCCGAGGCTCCGTCGAGCGACGAGCCGTCCGCCGACGCTGCCGCGGCTCCCGCGCTCTCAGAAGATCCGTTTCCCGCGCTGACCGGTCCGCACGCTGTCGGCCTGATCGATGTGAGCTGGACCGACGTCGACCGGCTCGATCCTCTGACCTCGGCGCCGGACGACCTGCGTCGCGTGCCGGTGCGGTTCTGGTACCCGGCCGAGCCGGCGGACGGTGCGGAGCGCGCGCTCTATCTTCAGCGGCCGGAGGAGTTCGCGGGAGTTCCGGCGATCGAGGGAGCGGCGCACGTGCGCTCGCACTCGGTTCTGGAGGCGCCGCCCGCTGCGGGGAGCTTTCCGGTGCTCGTCTACCACCACGGCGGTGGCTGGCCGCGCTTCGTGGGCACGTCGCTCGGTGAGGAGCTCGCGAGCCACGGCTGGGTCGTCGTCTCGGTGGGTCACGACGGCTTCAATCAGTCGACGACGCGGCCCGACGGCAGCTCGACGGTGCCCGACGCGGCTCCCTTTCCGGAGCCGACGGGAGATCTGGTGGCTGACTTCGAGGCGAGTGGGGAGTTCCTCGACGAGGTGCACTTCACGCAGTGGGTCGCCGACGCCGCCTTCGCGCTCGACCAGCTGGAGGCTCTGAACGCCGAGGGCTCCGGCCATCCGTTGCAAGGCCGTCTCGATCTCGCGCGCCTCGGCATGTTCGGGTGGTCCTTCGGTGGGGCGACATCGATCGAGATGCTCGTGCGAGACGAGCGCGTCGGCGCCGCGGTCGATCTCGACGGGCAGCTCTTCGGTACGGCGTCCGAGACCGGGACGTCGAAGCCCTTTCTCCTGATGAAGGCGAGCGAGGTCTCGGCTGGACCCGAGCCGGAAGACCCGGAGGAGGCGGAACGGCAGGCGGCGGCGATGGTGGAGCTGATGGGCCGGGTCGACGCGCAGGAGGATGCCCTCATCGCGTCGTCGTCGGGGCCGTGGCACCTCCTGCAGTTCGAGGGCGCGAACCACGGCACGTTCTCGGACTTTCTGCATCTATCGCCGGAGG
The DNA here is from genome assembly GCA_039026915.1 of Acidobacteriota bacterium. Classification (GTDB taxonomy): domain Bacteria; phylum Acidobacteriota; class Thermoanaerobaculia; order Multivoradales; family Multivoraceae; genus JBCCLJ01. Next base: position 1,356 of record JBCCLJ010000316.1, on the reverse strand, counting down.
CGGCCGGAGCCGTGTCTCCGGAGCGGGCGCACGAGCTGTTGACGACGGTGCTGCGCGGGTTCTTTGGGCGGTATCTGCTGGGGGAAGAGGCGCCGGTGCTGGAGGATCCCGGGGCGGCCTTTGCCGAGCTTTCGGAGCCGCGCGGGCGGGGTGAGGCGTGAGGGTTGGCTGAGTTCTTTGGTGTGACGTGGAGCGGTGTGTGCGTGCTGGGGAAGGGTCTTGGGACCGGTTCCCTGTCGCTTCGCTCCTGGAATGACGCGGGGAGGGGGCCTTGCGGTCTTCTTGGGACTTGGCTCCAGACTCTGCAGATCTGGCGCTTTCTCGCGGTTGGCTCCGAGGGCTCGTGGTTCTAGAAGCCGAGGCTCAGGAGCCCTCCGTAGACGAAGAGAGCACCGACGGTCAGGCCTCCCAGTCCCAGCACGCGCCAGCCCATCATCGTGCCGATCGGGGTGTCGGGCTCGAGAACCTGGGTGGCTTCGCGCAGGCCGTCGGGCACGATGAGGAGGCCGACGGCGGCGAAGAGCGCCGTGCCTACGCCGAAGACGAGGACGATCGTTGCGTGCAGGCTGTCCTGGTGCCAGCCGGCGAGGATCATGAGGGCCCCCAGGGCGATCAGGGCGAAGCCGAGTCGTTGGCGCCTCGGACCCTCAGCGAGGACCCAGTGGGTCCAGCGCAGGGTCGTCTTCGGGACGAAGAGCATGGAGCCTCGCGTCGCGATGACGACGAGGCCGAAGAGGATGGAGGTGAGGCCGAGGAGCATGGGCTTGGCTTGGAGTCGAGTGTGTTGGTTCGTGGGCCTTCTGGGTCCGGCGGTCGCGACGGAGTCCGACGGACTCTGAGGAGATTGCCGTCCAGCGGATGTGCAGCCTCTGCAAGCCCTTTGGGTCGGCAGTTTCGCTGCGGTGCGCGCAGCAGCATCTTGCGCTCCTCGCAGGGACGCGGGTGGGTGCCTTGTGGGATTCCCTTATGGGATTCGCAGCGCCCCAGGGTTGAGACACGTTGACACGAGTGGAATGCGTCGAAGCGGCCCGATGCGGCGTTTCAGCGTTTCAGAGATCGATGGGGGTTCAGAGATCGATGGGGCGAACGACCCCTCCTTCGAGCTGCTACGGCAGGTGCTTCACCAGGAACGCACTCAGGTCGTCCGCGACCTCTTTGGATTCCGGCGATCCCTGCACCATGAGGTACTCGGCGTGCGAGAGCGCTTCGTACACGTTGAGGTCGGCTTCGACGCCCGCGCCGCGCAGCTTGCGGTGAGTGCGGGCCGTGTCGCTGAGGAACATGTCGCGCGTTCCGGTGACGAGCTGCGTCGGCGGCAGACCGGTGAAGTCGCCGTAGAGCGGGGAGATCAGCGGG
>JBCCLJ010000315.1:0-6090 GCA_039026915.1 Acidobacteriota bacterium | reverse complement strand
CTCATTGCTGTCTCCTCTATTGCGATGCTCCCGAGGCTCGAGTCCCGAAGACGAACTCTCTTTGGGGCCGCTGGTATCTGCGTCCGAATCGGCGAAAGGGGCCGGTTCGGCGGTGTGCAAACGCTAGTCTACAAATCTAAGCGCCTTCTAGTCAATCACCAACACACTAAGATCTTACAGTATTCCACTAAGATCAAAGGGCGCGCACCCCGTCGCAGGCTGAAAAGCAGCCGAACAGGCTCAGTCAATGAGGAAAACGGGACGGCGCGAGGCGCCCTGGCTCGAATCCGTCATGCGCGGATTCAGCAGAAAATCGTGCTGAATCCCCTCGAGATGCTGCAGAAGGTTGGCATCCGAGCGGACGGACTCGGGTCGCACGAGATAGTCGCCTGCATCGCTGGCGAAAGAGAGAAACTGACCCGCGGGTCCGAACCGATCACGAGCCTCGATCAGCTCGAGGTCGACCAGAAGTCGCAGCTCGTCCGGATACATGCCGTAGAGCAGGTGGTACGTGCGCACGCCTTGATCGATGCGGTTGTAGACGGACCGCAGCTGGGCGCTCTCGAGGGACTCGCGCGCCTCGGCGTCCCAGCTGAAGGGAAAGAGCAGATGACTGCGACCCGCGCCGGTGACCAGCATCGACAGCAGCACGGCGACGAAGAGCAGCGCCAGGGCGCGGCCCAGCCACACCGCGACGACGTCCGCCAGCTCCGACTGCGAAACCCGAGGGCGCTCGGGCATCTCGGTCGAGGCACCGGGGAGGAAAGAGTCTTCGGAGTCGACCACCGTGGGCTCGTCGAGCGGCGGCAGGGTCAGATCGCTGAAGTTCGAAGGCGAAGAGGGCGGCGCCGGCTCAGGATCGTCGAGGAGCGATTCGTCGAACGTGATCGGGTCGTCGACATCTCCCAGATCCGAGACCGGAGCCGGCGCGGGATCGGCGCTGAAGGAGATCTCCTCACCGCCCTCGAGCTCGCGAATCTGAGCGACCAGCTTGCTGTCGATGTCGGTCTGCAGCAGCGGAGTGCTCGGCGTGATCCCCGAGTGCAGCGGGCTACTGACCGAGAGCTCGGAGGAGCTTGCCAGTCCTGCCTGAATCAGAGCGTGCAGGCCGTAGCGCACGCGATACTGATCGAGATCGAGATCCATGAGGAGGATCGAAGCGGCCTTCGGAGAGGAGATCGCTTCCAGCAGTCGCGATTCGTCTTCGGTGAGCCAGGCGACACCGTCCTGAGACACGATCTGCCGCCCATCTCGCCCCAGCACCTTGATCTCGATTCCCGAGTCCTCGATCGGAGCGATGACGTCGTCGATCTCCGGCGTCTCGCCGACCATCGGGCCTTCGAAACCGAGATCCTCGACCGATCGCACGAGGACTTCCGACACGCTCAGCGGCTCGACACCCGACTCGTAGGGCGACTCGGCGTCGAGCGCGAACGAGTAAGAGCCTTCCCGCAGACGCAGCGCCTCGAGCAGCTGGCGATACGTCTGCGACCGCACTGCGCGCAGCAGCGGACCTCGCTCCACGAGTTCGCGCGACAGCACTTCGCTGCTCGCGAGCACCCCGGACGACCGCGACGACTCGAGCGCTTCTCGGAACTGCACGGGGCTCAACAGTCCCTCCTGCGCAAGGACGTGCCCAAGAGCCTCGTCCATCGGACTGTTCATCGCGTCGGCTGCAACGGCGCCGCCATCGACGAAGGTCACCGTCACGAGATCGAGTGTGCCCTGCACGGTCAGCAGGCCGGAGTAGCCGAACGCCGAGATGGCGCGCAGCGCATCGACGAGACCACCTTCTTCGAGAGTTCCTTCGAGACTCACAGCTTCACCTACCGATACTTCCAGCGCCAGGCGAAGAAGAGGGCGAGCACCACCAGAGCGCTACCCCAGACAAGCGTCGGCCCGGGACCGAAGGACCAGGGCATGCGATAGCTGAGAAGGCCCGAGATCGGCAGCACGAGAGCCGTCACCGGCACGAGCAGGGCAACAAAGGCTCGGCCGCCGTCGCCCGCTTCCGCCGAGATGAATCCGGGAATCGACCACTGAGCTGCGCGCCCGAGCCAGGTCACAGGCTCGGTCTGCAGGCCTCGCCAGGCGCCGGAGCGCGAACGAAAGAGCTGCAGCAGGAACCCCACACCGATCGCACCGAGGGACACCAGAATCGAGCGCCCCCAGCTCCTCCACTGATCCATCAGAACCGCCGGCGCGAGTTGCCCGCGAAGCTCCTCGCGAATCGCGCCGATGCGCTCGAAGCCTCCCTGCAGCGGCACGAAACGGCGCTGCTCGGCGATCCACTGACTCACCGTCCCGGCGTCGACACTTCGTGCGATGGAAAGCTGCTGTTCGCTGTTCGAGATCTCGAGCCGCTCACTGTAGATCTGCGCGAGGTTGTAGGCCGCAGCGAGCTTCGAATTCTGGATCGCGGTAGCGCTCTCGAAGAAAGGGATCGCGCGCGCGTGCTCGTTGCGCATGAGGTGAAAGACGCCGAGATTGTTGAGCGCCTCACCGTTGTCCGGTTCCGCGTCGGCGACGGACGAGTACCTCGGGCGCGCCAGCTCCCTCTGACCGAGCATGACGTGCACGTCGGCGAGCAGGTGGTCGGCGGCAACGCTGTCAGGCAGCCTGCCGTCGAGCCGAGCCAGGTCTTCGAACAGCGTGCCGTAGAGACGTTCCTCGACGATGCCGTCGATGGCCTTCTGCTCCGGAGAAAGCGCCATGATCAGCCCCGCCTGCTGCGCACGGACCGCTATCGGAACGAGACCGAGGAAGATCAGTGCCAGCGCCGTGGCCCACTTCTCGCTGGACGAGCCGTAGCCCCACAGAAGCGCGGCCCAGTAGATGACGATCCAGGCCCAGCCTCGGGGCAGCAAAAAGGGCCAGAGCAGGAAGGCTCCCGCGATGACGAGGGCCACCATGCGTGGCATGAGCCGACCGAGCCAGTTGACGACCTCGCGGTAGAGGTGCGGCCCCTTGGTCGCCATCTGCAGCGCGATGTAGCCCGCCGAGGTCAGCAGCAGGCTCACCAGCAGCCAGATCTGCACGTTGTAGAGGAACAGCCGTCCCATGCGTCGATCGGTCGCCGTCGCCCACACGCCACGCAGCTGGGCGCCGACGGCCGCGAGCCGATTGCCCTCGAGGGTCTCGACGCGGCCGCGGGCAAACTCGGTCTCGGGCTGGCCGCGGTCGAGTCGCTCAGCCATACCCAAGGCCCACCTCGCCTTGGCGAAATTGCCTTCGCGCGCCGCCTCGACCGCACTCAGCAGCACCCCGTGATGCACGTCGGCGATGCTGCTGAAGCCCAGTTGTTCCGCCGAGGCCAGCATGTCGTCGACCGCGGCCGACGCCGCCACCTCGTCGTCCTGGAGAAAGGCCGAGTTCCAGACGAGCCACTCGTCCTGTAGCTTGGCGAGCGTCTGCAGCACGGGCGCGGACAGCGCAATCGTGTCGTCGCTGTCCTGCGCCGGCAGGGCGCCGGAGCAGGACCACGCAATGACGAAGAGCAGGCTCTTCGTCCAGACCGACCGCGAAACGCTACCCCTTCTTCTCGACATAGCGGAGACGCAGCCGGTACACGAGGTCGTCGACGATCGCGTGTTCTTCGGCAGAGAGATTGCCGGCCGTCTTCTCCTGCAGCACGCCCAGCAGATCGATGTACATGCGCGCGCGGTCGAGGTCTTCGGCAGACTGGCCGTCAGGCAGCGCCGCGTCTCCCAGGAAGAGCGCGATCGGCTCTGCCAGGACCGCTACGAGATCGAGGAACTGCGCCTCGGGGAGTCCGGAGGCCCCCATGTCGACGGCGGGGCGTCGCGGCGGTGCCTCAGCGGCCGGTATGGGAGCCGGCTCCGGCTCGGAAGCGGGAGCCGCTGCAGGCTCAGGAGCCGGCGCAGCGGGCTCGGCCGCGGCCGCTTCGGCGGAGTCCTCGGCTTCGAGTTCGACGCCCTCCCTGAGCTCACCGGTCTCAGTGAACATCCGGCGGTCTGTTACCTTGATTTCAGGGTTGTCCATCGTCTCGCTTCGTCCAGAAAAATCGGCGGAGAGCCCGCAAAAGAAACATCGGCCATGCTAGCAAAGGTCGCCCCTATGGGACAGGCATGAGCCAAGCGCGGAGACTCGAGCCTTGAGACGCCCTGACATCGACAGACTGCGCGGCCTGATCGCCCGCCTTCGGGGCCCCGACGGCTGCCCGTGGGATCGTGAACAGACGCTCGGCTCCGTCCGCGCCTACTTGCTGGAGGAAGCACACGAAGCCGCGGCGGCCCTCGACGACATATCCAGCGATGAGGGCGTCGCGCTTCGCGGCGAGCTCGGCGACCTGCTCTTTCAGGTCACCTTCGTTGCCAGTCTCGCCGAGGACGAGCGGCTCTTCTCGCTCGCCGACGTCATCGACGAGGTGCATCAGAAGATGATCGATCGCCACCCGCACGTCTTCGGCGAAGAGTCGATCGAAACGGCGGAAGAGGTCGCCAAAGTCTGGGAGCAGCGCAAGCAGAGGGAGCCCGATCGCCGGTCGGCGCTCGACGGCGTGCCCACCTCGCTGCCGTCGCTCCTCGGCGCCTACCGCATCGGCCAGAAGGCCGCCGGGCTCGGCTTCGATTGGAACGACCGCAGCGGCGTCGTCGCCAAGGTGCACGAGGAGCTCGGCGAGCTCGAAGAGCAGCTCGAGGCGGAGGACGGACCGGAAGTCGACGCGGCGCGGGAAGAAGAGATCGGAGACCTCTTCTTCGCTCTCGCCAACCTCGCGAGGCATCTCAAGATCGATCCGGAGCAGGCGCTGGCCAAGGCCAACAGCAAGTTCCGCCGGCGCTTCGCTGACGTCGAGACGCAGGTCGACGGCCGCTGGAACGAGGTCGACCTCGCCGCTCTCGAAGAGTTCTGGAAGGCAGCCAAGTCGCGAGAAAAGTGACCCCCCGCGGACGCCCTCAGCTCTCGGGGTCGCCCGACCGCTCGAGCAGATAACTCACGGGGACGAATCTGAACCCCGCGGCCTCCGCCTCCTCGACGCGCCGGCTGAGCACTTCGAGCGTCTCGTCGTAGGGGTGACCGATCGCGATCGCCGAACCTCGCGCCGCGGCCACGGTGAGCAGCTCGCCCCACTGCCGCTCGATGGCGTCGATCTCGCGCTCACTGTCCAGAAAGACGTCTCGCTGGGCGGCGTCGAGCGCCAGGTCTCTCGCCAGCCGGTAGCCGACGCTGTTCGCCGAGGTTCGCGAGTCGAGAAAAAAGAGTCCACGCGAACCCACCTGTTCGAGTACCGCCCCCATGCGCTCGGCGTCAGCCGAGAACACCGAACCCATGTGGTTGTTGACGCCGACGGCTCCCGGCACCGCGTCGAGAGCGGAAAGCGTACGGCTGCGGAGCGTCTCGACGTCCATCGTCGCCATCAGGGCTCCCGGTCCGGGATTTGCTCCCGCAGCGCCCTCCATCGGGAGGTGCACGAGCATCTCCGCGCCGAGGTCCTGGACGCGCTCGACGACCTGCGCCGTGCGCGGCTCGAACGGCAGCACGGCAAAGGTGATCGGCACGCCGACCGCCATGAAACGGTCGATGCGCTCGACGCGACGGCCCACGTCGTCGATGACGAGAGCGATCGTGCCGCGGACGCCGCCCGGCGGTAGAGGGTCGTGGAACTCGGGAATCGGAGCGGCGGTGGAGGCAGGTTCGGTCGTCGTCTCGGCACGCCCCGCCGGAACGAGATCTCCAGAGCTCCGTTCGGCCGACGGCGCTTCGGGATCCGCCGGCGTCGTCTCGGCGTCCTCTGCGGACGCCGCCCCGGCGAACTCCGTCGGCACGTCAGCGACGCCCCAGCGATCCCCGTCGCCGCGAAGCATCAGACCGAGACCGAAGATCACGGCGCCGAGAGCGAGCGCGAAAGCCCAGGCGAGTGGCGGTACTCGAGCGATTCGACTCATCGGCGACGACTCGACGAACGCCGCGGGCCGCTGAACAGCCGCACGGCGATCATCCGAGGCTGCTAGGCAACCTTGCGCTCGTCTTCCGGCTCACCGGCCAGGAAAAGCTCCACGGCGCGCTCGAGGAAGGCGTCTCCCTCCTCTTCGTCGGTCGTCCGCAGGCGATTGACTCGAACGTCTGGCG
>JBCCLJ010000314.1:0-6119 GCA_039026915.1 Acidobacteriota bacterium | reverse complement strand
GAATTCGGAGGCCGAGTCTCGCGGCTCTCACTCCCGCGCGTGTCTGTTCTGGCATCACTCCCTCCCTCCGTCGGCCCGGTTCCCCAGCTCGAACGATAACCAATCAGCGCGTCAGCTTCTTGCCGGTCCGAGCACCACGAACAAGGGCGGTGCCGAAGCACCGCCCCACTCCATCGATCGCGTCCGCTTCAGCGAGTGCGGTCGATGATCTCCTTGGCGCGCTCCTGGCCGCCGAGACCGAAGGCCAGTCCGAGGGCCAGAGCCGTACCGCCAAGGACCGCCGAGACCGCGACCTGGACGATGTTCTCAGCAACGCCGAGCTGCGTCAGACCCATGCTGAAACCGAGAAAGTAGATCGCGAACCGCGACACGGTCGCCGCGACGCGGCGCTGCACCGAGTCGGCCATCAGCTTGGTGATGAGACCCGAGACGTAGTTGCCCAGCGAGATCGCCGCCAGCAGGATGGCGATGCCGACCAGGAGGTTCGGCAGGTAGGTCAGCAGCCCCCCGAGCATCTCGGAGAGGTCACCGAGGCTCAGCGTCGCCAGCGCCTGCTGCGCCGTGAGCAGCAGAATGATGATCATCACCGCGCTGCCTGCGAGGTTCGAGAGGCTGGCGCCGCCTTCACGAGGAGCAAGAAAGTCGAGGCCGACACGCTTGGGTAGCTCGTCGAAGCCAACGCCCTTCAGAAAGCCCTCGACCAAGCCGCGCACCGTCTTGGCGATCAGCCAGCCGATGCCCATCACCAGGATGGCGACGAAGATCAGCGGGATCGCGGTCAGCAGCTGTTCGAGCGTATTGCGGACCGGCACCGAGATCGCATCGATCTTGAGACTGTCGACCGCGGCGACGAGAATCGGAATGAAGGTGAAGAAGAAGGCGACCGAGCCGACGATGTCGGAGAAGTTGCGGCTGCCTTCGGTGTTGCCCAGGCCGAAGCGCTGCGCCAGGTTGTCGGCACCGGCTGCTGCGAGAAAGTTCGTGACCACTTCACGCACGATCGTCGCGACGATGCGGCCGATGAAGACCAGAATCAGAGCTGCGACGACGTTCGGCAGGAACTCGAAGAACTTGGTCATCATGTCGCGCAGAGGCTGAACCGCAGCCTCCTGACCCAGAGCCTGCAGGAAGGGGGGCAGGCCGAAGAGGAGGACGACGTAGAAGACCAGGCGACCAAGCTGGCCGCTGGCTCCGATCATCTCGCCCTTCACTTCGCGGGGCTTGATCCACCGTCCGACGCGGTCGTCGAAGCCGGCTGCACCGAGCCCCTTGGTGATCCCCAGGCGCAGCAGCGAGCCGACCACCCAGTAGATGCCGAGATAAGCGAACGCCTGCAGGAGGGCGGGAATCGACTCGGTGAGCTTCTGGAAGATGTTCGCCAGAGGCCCGGCGACCACCGTCAGCTGAAGGGTGTTGAAAAAGGCGACGAAGCCGAGCAGGAGGATGATCCACTTGGCTGCCGTACCAGCGAGGCCCTCCAGCGACGTACCTTTTTTCTCCCACTGTTCGAGCTGCTCCTTCATGCCCAGGTCGGAAGCGAGGCGGTTGTCGAGAGACGTGCGCTTCAGCAGACCGGTCACCGCGCGTCCGACGAGGACCGCGACGATCCAGAAGAGGATGAGCAGGCCAAACGCCTGCAGGACCCGGGGAAGCGCCTGCACGAAGCGCTCATACAGAGGCATCAGGAAGTCGTTCCACGCCCGATCTGCGGTGCCGACGACGGAGTCCGTCACATCGCTGACGCTCGTCGGCACGGCGGACACCATGGAGTCGACCGTCTCGTCGACGACCTGGCCCGCATCGGTCGTCACCTCTTCGACGGCTTCTGCAGCAGCTTCGCCAGCCTCTTCCACCGGCTCGACAAGGCCGTCGGTCTCCGGCGCGGACTCGGTCTCCTGAGCGGTGGCAGGCAGCGCCAGGAGTAAAGCCACGAGCAGAAGAAGCAAAGTCTTCATCAGGCTTCTCGGGTTTGCATTCATCGGGAGTTTCTCCTCATTGAGCGGCGACGGGCGCCGCGTGTAAACCAATCGAACGGAAATGAAGGGGTGACCTGGTGGAACGCGTCGAGTGTAGCTCTGGCCCAAGGGCCCTAAGGCCCCTGGAAACCGCCGATATCCCTGGCGTGGCCGTGGTGCGACGCTGCTGTAAGCTGCCGCCTCCAGCTTGTTTTCCACAGTTGTTTCGTTGGACAGGCGAAGGGCGAGAAAGTCACAGAACTCGATCCTTCGCCGCACCCGGCAAGAGAGGCTCCCTGGCGAGCGCACGAGATTTCTATGCAAACCCCTCTTGGAGTGACTTTCTCCCGACCCCTGGGTCGAAGTCGTAGAGCGTCATGAGCGAGCTCATGACTGACGAAGAGCTGGTCGAGGCCAGCCGAAGCGGCGGCGGATCGAGCCAGGCCTTCGACGAGCTGGTCAGCCGTCACCAGGGGCGGATCATGGCGAACTGCAGGTACATCTCGAAGTCTCCGAACGACGCGGAAGATCTGGCGCAGGAGGTCTTCGTCAAAGCGTTCTTTGCTCTGCCGCGCTTCGAGGCGCGGTCGTCGTTCAAGACCTGGCTTCAGCGCATCAAGATCAACCACTGCCTCAACCACCTCGACAAGAAGCGCGGCAAGGTCTTCGTCGATGCCGAAGAGCCCGGCCTGGCTGCGGTCGACGAGATGCGCGTACAGCCTCGCGCCGAAAGGGACCTGAAGTCCATCGAGGATCGCGAACGCATCGAGATCATCCTCGACGACCTGTCGGAGGCGCTACGCGTACCGCTCGTCCTCCGTGAAGTCGACGGGCTCTCCTACCAGGAAATCGCCGACCACCTCGAGATCAGCCTCTCTGCCGCGAAGATGCGCATCAAGCGGGCGCGCGAGGCGTTCCGCAACGACTGGGAACAACTCGAGCGGGAAGCACGCTACGCCGGCTACGAAGCCGAGTCTGCGAACGCACTCGAGGAAGAGAAGTCGGCATGAGCGGTCGCTTCGCACCGAGCGAGCTCGACCGAGAGGCCGACGGCATCGACCCGGACAGCATCGATACCGGTGAGCCGATCCAGCTCTTGAGAAAGCTCGAGGAGCCGACGCCGCCGGGGTTCCTCGGACGGCTTCGCCGCCGCATCGATCGAACCAAGTTCGCCGGTGACGCAACGACCTTCGCTTGGGCAGCGCCGTGGGTACTCCTGCGCGAGCTGCTGGGCATGCTGTTCCCGACCGAGCCGTCCTCACGAGACGACAGCGAACGACCGCGACGACCGTAGGGAGTCACACCCATGGAAACAGCCACCCTCGTGCGAGAGCAACTGCTCGCGACCTATCAGGAGTTCCTTACCGGTGCCGTCGCGGCGATGCCCAAAGTGGTCATCGGCCTGGTCCTGCTGATCGTCGCGTTTGCCGTCGCCAAGATCGTCGAGTGGATGTGCCGGGCCGTGCTGCGGCGAACCCACTTCGACGAGGGCATGAAGCGACTCGGAGTCGACACGACTCTCGGCCGCCTCGGTCTGACGCGGCCGCTCAGCGAGGTCGTGCCCAAGTTGCTGTACTACCTGCTGCTGATCCTCTTTCTGAGGACCATGGCGGAGGCCCTCGAACTGAAGCCGATCTCCGACGCCATTGGCGGCTTCCTCGGCTATGTGCCGAACATGGTCTCGGCCTTTCTCATCGTGCTCATCGGCTCCACCGTCGGGCAGCTCGCGGCCGGCGCCGTGGGCAGCGCCGCAGAGAATGCCGGCCTCGAATTCGGCGACGGCCTGGGGCGTTTTCTCTCCGGCCTGATCCTGCTCCTTTCGCTGCTCATGGCCGTCGGCCAGCTGAACATCGACACCGAGATCGTGCGCACCGTCGCCACATGCCTGTTCGCAGGGCTCGCTCTGGCCTTTGCACTGTCGTTCGGACTCGGGTCGCGCGACGTCGCGCGGAACCTGCTGGCAGGCTTCTACGTGCGACAGGTTTTCAGACCTGGCGACACGGTCGAGATCGAGGGGGCTCGCGGCACCCTCAGCACCGTGACCCCAACGCTGACGGTTCTCGACAGCTCGGGCACAACCGTTACGGTCGCCAACGCCGAATTCATGGAAAAGACGGCCAAGAGCGAGCCCGTCACACCCGGCGAGTGACTCAGGCCGCCGTTCGCGGTCTAGTTACCTGACCTCCCAGCGCGGCCCTCCGTGTCCGTGCGAGAACACAACTCGTCAAACGACTTTCCAAACGAATTTGGAGTTCCACGATGCCCAAGAGGCCCCTCTTTGCTTTTCTTCTCACTGCATTTCTGCTCTTCGCCCTTCCGGTGACCGCTCAGGACGACGGCCCCGAGCCGGGCTGGTACGACACGGCCGAACTCACCTACGTCACCACCAGCGGCAACGCCGAGGCCGATACGCTGGGCCTCAAGAATTCACTGCAGCGCATCTGGGACGACGCCGTCTTCTCCCTCGACGCGGGAGCGCTGCGCGTCGAGACCACCACGATCGCCCGCTTCGCCCAGCTCTCGGGTGACGGTGTCAGCGTCGGGGAGATCAAGACTTCGGAGCTGACGGCCGAGAACTACTACCTTCGCGGCCGCTACGACCGCAACATCACCGACAGGTTCTTCTGGTACGCAGGCGCCGGCTGGGAGCGCAACGAGTTCGCCGGCTTCACCGATCGTCTGACGGCGGTCGCCGGTGTCGGCAACATCTGGTGGCAGGAGGACCGCGGCCACTTCCGCACGGACTACGGCCTCACCTACACCCAGCAGGACGACGTCGTCATCAACCCCGACTTCGACGACTCGTTCCTGGGTCTGCGCCTCTCCTACGACTACCTCAACAAGCTGACCGACACGACGGAGTTCACCTCGGTGCTGATCGTCGACCAGAACCTCGACGAGACGGACGACCTGCGCGCCGACTTCATCAACGCCGTGGCCGTGTCGATGACCGAGCGGCTGGCGCTCAAGGCCAGCCTGCAGCTGCTCTACGACAACATGCCTGCGCTGGTCGCGGTCGACGTCGTCAACGCAGCCGGCGAGCTGACCGGCGACAGCGTCCTGGCCGAGCTCGAGGATCTGGACAGCCTCTTCACGCTGGCGCTCGTCGTCAACTTTTGACGTGCTCGGTGTGGTGAAACCACACCTCCGCGCGCCCTGCGTCGATACTCCGGTCCCCAAGGCGAACGAAGACCTCTTGGACTGGACCTGTGGACTTCGTTCGCTGGCCGGGACCTCCGCGGGCCAGGCCGCCTGCGGTCGCGGCCCTTGGCCGGAGTAGCCGAGCGGGCTCGGACGCGCTCAAGTGTCGCTTCGGAGAGGCCGTGGGCTCTCGGAAGCAGACAGTTGGGGTGCGGCGCGCGTTGCTGGCGGCTTGGACGACAGGACAAGCTGCCTCACGCGTCATCCCAAGAGCGCAGCGACGTGGAACCGGCCCGCCGTCCGTGCCGCAGCGGTGCGGGCTGGCGGTCTGGGACGTGCGCTCGCTCAGCTTCGGGGACAACTGGCGATCGGGATGAATCCTGGCTCCCTGCGACGCTGACTTTGGACCGATCCTACGTCGCTGCGCTCCTGGGATGACGCAAAAAGGGGAAGTCGCCTTCCTTCAGAGTTTCCGACTCCAGTTTCGCAATCGCGACGCCCTACGCCCCCGCCAAGCGACGCGTGCGCAGCACGCATGGAGCGCGGAGGTCCCGAAGGGACCAGAGCTTCGAACAGGGCGAGCGCAGCCGTGGTACCACCACGGCGAGCACGCCAAGCGACGCGTGCGCAGCACGCATGGAGCGCGGAGGTTCCGAAGGGACCAGAGCTTCGAACAGGGCGAGCGCGGCCGTGGTACCACCACGGCGAGCACGCCAAGCGACGCGTGCGCAGCACGCTTGGAGCGCGGAGGTCCCGAAGGGACCAGAGCTTCGAACAGGGCGAGCGCAGCCGTGGTAACACCACGGCGAGCACGTCAGCGACGCGTGCGCAGCACGCTTGGAGCGCGCAGGCTTGGCGAACGCGTCACGTGCTATCGAATAAGACCGGATGTCGCCGCGTTCGCCTGGCCGGAGCATCCACATCGAGCGCGAGGGACGTGGTACACACCCGCTCCTCCCGGCAAGCGACGCGTGCGCAGCACGCATGGAGCGCGCAGGCTTGGCGAACGCGTTACGTGCTCTT
>JBCCLJ010000313.1:0-6167 GCA_039026915.1 Acidobacteriota bacterium | reverse complement strand
GTGCCTGGGCCTTCTTCAGGAGGCTCTCAGGGCTCAGACCGTGCGGGACTCGGACTGACGCGTCTTCGGTGCTGGACTCGCGGCCTTCTTCTCGCTCTGCTCCTCGAGCCTGGCGGGACGGCGACGGCGCTACGGCTCTCTACGTTGGACACCGAGCGCCTGGTGAGCACCCTCCTTGACGCCGCACTGCTCGCCGTCAAGCGCCTGATTCCTTCCTCGCCCGGCCGAAGCAGAGCCACGGCAAGAGACGAGCACACCGATCCGCTCGAACGCGGAGACTACTCCTGGGCCAGCGACTTGAAGTACTCGGCGACGGACTCCCGGTACTCCTCTGGGATCTGATCTTCCGCGGAGAGCCGGATCTCGCCTTCTCGGTTGCCTTCGAGCTCTCGCCAGACGCGAAACTCGAACTGCCGCAGTCCCTCGACGATGTCTTGCTTCAGGCGTTCCAGTGCCAGGGGATCGTTGTTGATCTCGCGGATCTGGAAGCGGTTCATCTGCCGGAGGATCTGATCGAGGTCCTGCGTTTCGAGTCCGAGGGAGGAGAGCTCGCGACTGAGCTCCTGGCCTTCCTTCAGTCGCTGGCGAAGCTCGCTCTGCGCCTGACGCACCTCGGAGTTGCTCAGAGTGCCCGGCTGAAAGCTCGTGCCCTCTCCGCTGCCGACGCTCGTCGGGCCACCGCTGGAGATCGCCGCCCCAGCCTGTGAGCGGCTGCTGGCATCGCTTCCCTCTTCGGGATCGCCACCTTCGAGGCCGCGACCCGCCCGCTGCTCGAGGCGGCGGCCGCGACCCGGACCACCGTCGCCAGCCTGACCGTCCGCGCTGCCGGACTCTTCCCCGCCCGATTCCTGGCCGCCTTCGCCCGGAGGACCACCGGGCGTGCTGCCGCCCGTCTTACCATCCGGGTCCCCGGCACCTTCGGTGCTCGACTTCTCTGCCAGCCGGCCGCCCAGAGATTCGAGCTTCTCGACGAGCTCGCGGGCCTGCTCGAGAGCATCGCCTTTACGTTCCTCGTCGCTCTGACCGAGTGCGCCCGTGGCGCGCCCCATCTGTTCGCCGAGGGTGGCGATATCGTTGCCGATCTGCTCTTCGAAGGCGTTGGCGAACGAGGCGTCACGCTGCTCCAGGACTCCCTTCGAGTACTGCACCTTCTCTTTGATCTGGTTGTCGCGAATGGCGTCGGCGGCTCGCCGCAGCTCGCGTGCCGCGTCCGGCTGATCAGCACGGATCTGACGCGCCATGCGATCGAGCTCCGACTCGAGGCTGGCGATGTCCTTCGCAAGCTCGTCTTTCCGCTCTTTGAGGCGATCGAGCTCTTCCCTCTCGGCTTCGCCGCCGCGGCCGCCCTGCCCTGCTGCCTCGCGCTCTGCGCGCTCGCGCACCTGGTCGCCGATGCGCTGCTGATTCTGCTGAATGCGGTCTGCCTGCTGCTGCAGTTGCTCCATGTCGCGCGCCGACTGCTGCTTGCGCGACTTGTCGAGTAGCCTCCGAGCCTCTCTCAGCTGATCGACCGATGCCAATCCGCTACCGCCGGTCGAGTTCTCCTGGCGGCCTTCGGCACTCCCGGAGCGCATGTTGCGGGCCGCGTCACGGAGACGCTGGGCGCTCTGCTGCAGCTCGGGGCGCCGGTTCTCGCGCGACAGTCGCTCGAGCTCACGTGCCAGCTCTTCGGCCTCGTCGGCGAGCTTCTGCTGTGCCGGACTACTGCTGCCGCCGCTTCCACCGCGGCGCTGCATCTGTTGCTGGCGCTCGTTCTGCTGTTGCTGACGACGGGCGAGCTCTCGCAGTTTCTGCGCGATCTCGTCGACCTCGCGGTCCACCTGCTGCTGCTCGCCTCGCTGGACGGTCTCATACTGGTTGCGGAGCTTGTCGAGTTCGAGCTCGAACAGATCGGCGAGATCTTCGGAGAGACGCTGCTGCTCTCCACCACCACCGCCACCGCCGCTCGGATCGAAGGAGACGCGCACGTCACGGAAGACCGCCTCGGCCCGTTGCAAGTGTGAGAGCGCCTTCTGTTCCGGTCCGAGCGCCTCCTTGGGCTTCTCTTCCCGCAGCAGCTTCTGAGCGGGTTCCATGGCCTCCGCCGCGTTGCCGAGCTCTTCGATGATCTTCTGAAAGTCCTGTTCTTCGAGCAGGGTGCCACGGTTTCCCATGCGGGCTGCGAGGCTCAGGACCTGCTCGCGCAGACGTTCCTGCGTCAGTGCGACCGTTGCGAGGCTCTCGCTTCGCTCCTTGGGAGTCCAGGTGTAGCCATCCCGTTGCACACGGAACGTCGCAGCGATCACCTGGCGCTGCTGGTCAGACAACGTGCTGTCGACGCCACCTCCACCGCCCCCGGGCATGCCGCCCGCCTCGGCACGGCGATAGTCCTGTCCGAACGGGCGAATCTCAACGAAGTAGATGTCGCTCGTCGTCTCTTGCCGCCCTCCCGATGCACGACGATCGGCTGCTCGAGCGTAGTAGGAGATGAAATCCCCGTCCTCGAGATCGAACTCTTCCAGGTAAAAGGTGTGGCCCGCCGTCACGCTCTTGCGGCTGGATCGACCACCGGCCAGAGAGACGCGCTGCTCTTCGCCACCGTTGACCGAAAAGAAGAGCTCCAGTTGCCCAATGCCGTAGTCGTCTTCCGCCAGGATCTCGGTGAAGACCTCTTCGATCTTGTTGGCGCGTACGTCTCGCCCGGGTTTGGTGACCATGAGGCTCGGCGGCATGTCGTCGAGCACGGTAATCGCGTACTCCGCCGAGGCTCGATGGGCCGTGCCGTCCGGCTCGTCGAGCTCGATGCGGTAGTAGTCGCGCTCCGTGACCTCGAGGTCCACGGTGAACTGACCGTTCTCGCCGAGGACGAGAGGAACCTCTCCCCCCTCTTCGAGGAGGACGCGGCCGGTCGGTACCTGGAACGTGGGTTTGACGGTGAGCGTGACCTGCGTGCCCGGCAGAGCGGCGATGTCGCCGCCGTCTTCGACGACCTTGTCGCTCAGTCCCGAGTACTTGGGGAATCGGTACTGCAGATCGATCGACTCGACGTACGGCAGATCGCGGACCTCGACTCGATAGGTGTCGGAGCGAAGGCTGCCGGCCTCGACGAAGTATTCGAGGTTGTCCTGAAGGTCGAAGAAGGTGACGTCGAAGTCCTGAACGTTGGCTTCACTCTCCCCGAGCACGTCCGTGACGTCGCCGGAGAGCAACGGAGTCCGCTCCCACTGTTCGTCGCCGTCGTAGCGATGGAGCACGTCCACGACTTCTGAGGAGAACTCGACGAGGCGCGCCGCGATGCGCAGATCCGAACCGCGAGCGAACTCGACATCGCCGGGATGAACCTCGACGCGGTAGGGATTGTCCGCGGCCATCGCTTTCCAGGGCATGAAGAGGAGGAGCGCGCCGTGCTGAAGGAACGCCGGGCTCAGCAGGACGGCGACGAGTCCGGCCAGGCTTGCCCCTGCGAGAGCGCCGCTG
The DNA here is from genome assembly GCA_039026915.1 of Acidobacteriota bacterium. GTDB lineage: Bacteria > Acidobacteriota > Thermoanaerobaculia > Multivoradales > Multivoraceae > JBCCLJ01. Next base: position 2,711 of record JBCCLJ010000313.1, on the reverse strand, counting down.
AAGCGCTGCAGGCGTCCTCGCTCGATCCCTTTCGCGTAGTCGATCTCCTCGCAGCGCCGAATCGCGTCGACCAGCAGCTGTCTCTCCATGTCGCTCGACGGCGCGCCTCCGGACTCACCCAGCTCGACCGCGCTGATCACCGAAGACTGCAGCTCGGGCTCGTGCTCCTCGATGTAGAGAGCGACCTGTTGATCGCTGGCCTTCTGCAGAAGCGGCAGCAGGAGAAAGCGCAGGGCCAGAGCCGCCAGGGCGACCCAGGTGAGAATGCGCATCCACGTCACGGCGGACTCCGTGTAGAGCAGGTAGTCCATCGCCCAGACGGAGGTCGCGAACGCGACGAACCCGACGCAGAGCACGATGAGACCACCGCGCAGGAGGTTCCTTCCGCGCCATCGGCGACGGACCGACCGTACGACCTGAAGCAACTCTGTGTAGGTAATGTCGTTCATCGGGGTCTCCACCGTTCTCTCAGGATGCGCTGACCGCGCCCTTTCCAAGCGTAGACGATCTTCTGGCCGCGACCAGGCTTTCGAGGATGAGCAGCGCTCCCGCAGCGGCGAGCAGCACCCACCAGATCTGCTGGCGCTCCGGCTCTCCGTTCTGAGCGCTCGCGGCTTCGGCGGCCTCGTTCGTCGCTGGCACCGAAGCCAGCGAACTCGCGAACTCCTCGGAGTCGACACGGCGCAGATCCGCTTCGGCGGGAGGCATGTTCACGGCGAGGAGTCGCTCGTCATCTTCCCCTTCGACGTGGCGCAACGTGTAGAGGCCCTGCTCTGAAAGCGGCAGGACCAGCTCCTCCGCAGCGGCGAGCTGTGACTGACCACCACCGGGCGCCACGACGAGCCAGGAACCCTCGTCCGGATCGACGGCCAAGCTGGCGATCTGCCCAGCCGTGTAGGCGGTCGGCGGCGGTGAAAAGCCGGCCAGGTAGGAACCGAGCCGCTGCAGGAACGGCAGGAAGACAGGCTGCAGCGCCAGGTCGTTCCAGGAAGTGTCGAGGCTGGTGGCCCACAGCATGACGCGGCCTCGGCGGTCCGCGGCGGCCTCATCATCGGCCGCCTGGACGAGGGCGGGAGAGCCGTCGTCGAAGCGGGCGAGCACTCGAGCGTTCCCGGCCTCCACCGAGTGCCGAAGGAAAAACGTGGCGCCGGTGAAATCGCCACTGCGAGGGCGCTCGAAGGGCGCCAGTGCCGGGTGTCCGTAGTCGAGCTGAGCGATACGGCGGCGACTGCGCTCACCGCGATTGGCCGCGGCGACGTTGGGGAGGCCCAGGCTCGACAGCTGCTGCGGCAGTCCGGAGAAGCTTCTTCCGGCGACGGCCAGCAGACCTCCCCCCCGTTCGACGTGGCTGCGGATCCAGTCCCAGGAGGGGTCGTCGAGATCGCCGATCGAATCCTGGAGAACAACGACGCTGTGGCGGGAAACGAGCTCCTCGCTGAGGCCGGATGCACGGACCCGCTGCACCCGGAAGACAGGGCTTCGGCCGAAGCTGAGCGCCTTCTCCACGAACAGGCTGTTGGCTCGGCGACGTCCGTTCGCCTCGACCAGGAGCACGGCAATGCCCTGGCTCGGAGCAAGGACCGCAACGTACTCGTCGTCTTTGTCGAGCAGGTCACCTTCCGCGTCGAGTCTCAGACGGACCACGCTCTCGCGACCGTCTTCTAGGAGAAACGGATCGAAATTGACGCGCTGCGAAGAGAGAGGCTCGACGTTCACGCTCTGGCGGTCGATCTCGCGTCCGTCCAGCACCAGCCGCAGCGTGCCTTCCTGCGCCTGAGTCCCCGTGTTGCGCACGCGCACGAGGGCGAGAACCTGTTCGCGACCTTGCGAGCGGCTACGCTCGAAATCCGCCTCCAAGACCTGCAAATTGACCCAGTCGACGGGCAGCTCGTCGCCGACATCGACGATCTCGACGTCGACTCCAGCTGGAAAGGACTCCAAATCTGCACTGCCCTCGAAGCCGCGGCGCTGAAGATCCGAGATGAAGACGACGCGTTGTCGCGGCAGCTCGGAGTCGAGGACCAAACGCCGACTCAGTTCGATCGCCTGGAAGTAGTCGGTCTCGCGGGAGCTCGGGAGCGTACCGGAGAGGATTTCGGTCGCAGCGGTGGCCCCGTTGACTCCGGCATCCGTGACCGCCTCGGCCGTCTGATCGAAAAGCACCAGACGAACAGCATCGTCTTCGAGCGTGCCCGCGAGGGCGTCCTGAGCAGCCGCCACCGCGCGGGTCCAGCGGTCTCCGACCGTCATGCTCGCAGAGCGATCGACGGCGAGGATGAGCTCCGTCTGCTCGACACCCGCGGCTCCCAAAGGAGACCCTGGGAGCAGGGGACGCGCAAAGGCGAACACCAGGAGCGTGAGCGCGGCGCATCGAAGCGCCAGGAGAAGCAGCTCTTCCAGACGCCGTCGGCGCAGGGACCGATAGGGCACCTGACTCAGAAACATCAGAGACGGAAACTCGACCGCCTGTTTGGCGCGCCGTCGCGTCAGATGGAGCAGGACGGGAACGGCCAGGGCCGCGAGCCCGGCGAGAAACCAGGGAGTCAGGAGACCCATACTGCACTCGTGCCCTTTGGTGTATCGGTGTTTTGGATCATCGGGACTTCATTGCCCACTGGCGCCGGTTGAGATACTCGAAGAGAGCGTGGTCGAGCGGCTGTGAGGTGTCGATCAGGGTGTAGTCGGCCGACTCGTCGTCGAGCTTCGAGCGC
>JBCCLJ010000312.1:0-6267 GCA_039026915.1 Acidobacteriota bacterium | reverse complement strand
CAGCGGGCGGGTCACTCATGACGCCGAACATCGACGCGATCGCGCACGAAGGAGTTCGGTTCAACCAGGGATACGCAGCCAACGCAATCTGCGCCCCTTCCCGGGCCACGATTATGACCGGGCGATACTCCACCCGGTTTGGTTTCGAGTTCACGCCATAGCCGGGGATCAACGCGACCCTCGCCCGCTGGATGAGCGACCTCGAAAAGCCCGTGCATCCCGTTTTGATCGACGAGGAGGCAGCTGCCAGGCTTCCGCCCTTCGAGACTCTCGGTCTGCCACCTTCGGAGATCACGATTGCCGAGCTTCTGCAGGACGCGGGCTATCACACCGCGCATATCGGAAAGTGGCACCTGGGTCTCGTGGACGGCATGCACCCTCTGGATCAGGGCTTTGACGAAAGCCTGAACCTGACGGGGCTGTTGTACCTCCCCGAAGACCATCCGGAGGCGGTCAACGCGAAGAGGCCGAATCAAGCCTCCGACCGGGTCATGTGGGCCCTCGCGCGCTACGCGACCGAATGGAACCGTACCGAGGCGATGGAGCCGAGCGGCTACGGACTACTTCACCGACGAAGCGGTCGAGGTCATCCACAGCAACCGGCACCAACCCTTCTTCCTCTACCTGGCCCACTGGGCACCGCACAACCCAATGCAGGCGAAGAAGTCCGACTACGATGCGCTCGGCCAGATCGAGGACCATCACATGAGGGTCTACGCGGCCATGCTCAAGTCTCTCGATCGAAGCGTCGAGAAGATCACGGCTGCGCTCGCAGCGAACGACCTGACCGAGGACACGCTGATCCTGTTCACCTCGGATAACGGTGCGGCGGGCTACGTCGGCCTCCCGGATCTGAACCGGCCTTATCGGGGATGGAAGCTAAACCACTTCGAGGGCGGCATCCACGTTCCGTTCATGGCGAAGTGGCCCGCACGAGTCCAGCCTGGAACGGTGGTCGACTCGCCCGTCCACCATGCAGATCTGTTTCATACGATCGCCGCGGCGGCCGGTGTGGCGGTGCCTGGCGATCGCAAGCTCGATGGCGTCGACCTCCTGCCCTATGTGAACGGCGAGCGCGAGGGCCGTCCGCACGACACCCTGTTCTGGCGTCAAGGCCATCACCAGTCCGTGCTGCATGAAGGCTGGAAGCTGATCCGAGCGGACAAGCCCGACAACGCACGTTGGCTGTTCCATCTGAAGATCGACCCGACAGAGCAACGCAACCTGGCATCAGCTGAATCGGAAAAGCTGGCTGAGCTCGAGACCCTGCTGGCAGCACACAACGCCGAGCAGGCCTCTCCCCGCTGGCCCAGCTACATCGATCGACCCCAGCGCATCGATGGACACCACGAAATGCCGCACGCCGGCGACGGCGAATACATCTACTGGCCGGAATGAGCCGCGCTGCAAGCGCCTTGCTACCGCAGATGCTCGGGCCAGCGGCTCCGGCGGGCGAAAGCGCAGAATGGATGTGCGCAGCGTCTGGCTGCTTTCGACACGACCTGCCGAACGGCGAAGGCAAGCCGAGCCACAGCTCGAGGCTGCGGAGCCATGAGGCTCGGTGCGGGGCGTCCTCGAACGACGGCGCAAGCGGTACGAGGCGCCCGGTCATGGAGCCGGCGTCCGAACCGATGGAGCCATGGCTCCGTCACCGATCGGCTGCTCGCGTCGAGGGAGCGGGCGAAACGTGCGTCTCGTCGGAGAGGTGCCGTGCTGCGGAGAAGAGCAGGCTCGCTGGCACAGCGCATGCAGTCTCGGTCGATGAAGCCAACGTCGCTCTGCGGCGTTGAACAGGGACCGATCGAAGGAGAAGCGCCGTGAACGACAGCTATGCATCTGCACGACATCTCATCGAGGCCTCGGAGCGAACCGAGGACCTTCTCTCGAGCCTGGACCTCGGACTGACGGAGGACGACGTCGCTCTGCTGAGCCTGGATCTCGACAGCATGAACCAGGCGATGAGACGAGTGCGGCGGAGGAGCGAGCGCCCGAACGGGGAGACTCCCCTGCGCGGCGTCGCCTGAGCCCGACACCATCGAAGCTCGGCCTCGGCGACGTCGCCGTTCGGCCGAGTCGTCTGGAGGAGCGCTCGGCGCGGCAGACTCCGACGTCCGAACGCACGACGGCTTCGAACTGTCGAAGAGAGTCCTCGACGGAGGGTCTCAGAAGCTCGAGCGAGTGGTGAACGAGAACATCGAGAGAAAGACCCCAACGCTCGATCAGCGCCTGGCGCTGCGTGAGCGACCTGACGCGGGGCACGTGATGCGCCAGCGCTGGGCCGAGCTGCTGTTCCTGCATTGGGAAGTTCCCGCCGAGGCCGTTCAGCAACGCCTGCCCGACGGACTCTTCGTCGACCTGCACGACGGCCGTGCGTTTCTCGGCTTCGTGCCATTCCTCATGCGCGCCATCCGACCGCGCGGGCTGCCGGCCGTTCCCTATCTGTCGAACTTTCTCGAATGCAACGTTCGTACTTACGTACACGACGCGCGGGGCACCCCGGGCGTCTGGTTCTTCTCGCTCGACACCGACCGTTGGGTGGCCTTCCAGGTTGCACGCCGGGTTTTCCATCTGCCCTACTTCTGGGCGCGCATGCAGGCTTCCGTCACCGAGCGCGTCACGTTCGACGTGCAGCGTCGGGGCACGGAGGAGAGCGTGCGCTATGACTACGGCCGGCCCGAATCGACGGCAGTCGCCGAGCCGGGATCACTCGAGTTCTTTCTGCTCGAGCGCTACCTCTTGTTCGCCTTCAATGCTTCGAGCGGGTCTCTGCGCACCGGCCGTGTCCATCACGCGCCGTACCGCTACGGTTCGACCGATCTGAAGGCCTGGAGCACGCAACCCGCGGTGTGGAGTGGTTTCGATCCGCTGCACGGTGATCCGGTCCACTCCTGCGTCGCCGAAACGGTCGACGTAGAGGTCTTCCGTCTCGAGACGGCTTGACGGTCTCGAGGGATCGACGGGTCGAATCCGTGACGAAGGGCTGTCCGACCTCACGGCTGTCGGTGGCCTCCAACGCGATCGTTGGGTGAGGGGCAGTCTTCGAAGGACGTCCGTGTGCTGCTTCGATCCCTCCGGCCCGAGGCTCGCGGAGCAGTCACCATAGAGTGGGTCCATGTCCGACGGTCTGCAGCGCGTCCTCCGTGCGCGCGATGTGGTGGCGCTCGCTTTCGGGGCGATGGTGGGCTGGAGCTGGGTGGTGCTGGTGGGGGACTGGGTGCAAACGGGCGGCGCGCTGGGCGCCGTCGCGGCCTTCGCGGCGGGCGGCGCGGCGATCGCCGTGATCGGTCTCACCTACGCCGAGCTGTCGTCGGCGATGCCGGAGGTCGGTGGAGAGCACGTTTACAGTGAGCGCGCTCTCGGGCGCGGGGCGTCGTTCGTCTGCACGTGGGCGATCGTCTTCGGTTACGTCTCGGTGGTCGCGTTCGAGGCCGTCGCTCTGCCGGTCGCGCTCGACGCTCTGCTCCCAGGCCTGGAGGCTGGGTACCTGTACTCGGTGAGCGGGTGGGACGTGCACGCCACCTGGGTGGCGGTGGGCGCCCTGGGAGCCGTCGTCATGATGGCTCTCAACATCGTCGGGATCCGGCCTGCGGCCGTTGCGCAGACGGCGGCGACCGCGGTGATCCTCGCGGCCGGCCTGTTGCTCCTGGGCGGCGCGGCGTTCGGCTCTCGTCCCGAAGCTGGACAGGCCATCGACTGGGGCTTCTCGAGCGACGGGCTGCTCCGTGTTCTCGTCATGGTTCCCTTTCTCTTCGTCGGCTTCGACGTCATTCCGCAGGCGGCGGAAGAGATCGACGTTCCCCCACGCCGCATCGGTAGCCTGCTCATGCTGTCGGTGGCCCTGGCCGTCGTCTGGTACGTCGGCATCGTCGTCGCCGTGACCATCGGGCTGCCAGCGAGCCGCCTCCAAGGCGCCGAGGTGGCCACGGCCGAGACGGCGACCTCTCTTTTCGGCTCCCCGTTCTTCGGCCAGCCCATCGTGCTGGCGGGAGTCGCCGGCATCCTGACCAGCTGGAACTCCTTCCTCGTGGGCGGCAGCCGGGCGATCTTCGCGTTGGCTCAGGCGGGCCTCCTGCCGCGCGTGCTCAGCGAACTCCACCCGAGGACCCGGGCCCCGGTGAACGCGATTCTCATGGTGGGCGCCCTTTCGGTCGTCGCTCCCTTCTTCGGTCGGCCCGCGCTCGTGTGGCTGGTGAACGCCGGCGGTCTCGGCATCGTCACGGCCTATGCCTTCGTCGCCGTCTCTTTCCTCGTGCTGCGTCGGCGAGAGCCGGAGCTCGAGCGGCCCTTCCGCGTACCCGCGGGAGACGCCGTGGGGACTCTGGCGCTGCTGCTGTCGCTCGGTCTCTTCGTGCTTTACCTGCCCGGCAGTCCGGCCGCGCTCGTCTGGCCGCAGGAGTGGCTCCTCGTCCTCGTCTGGGTTCTGCTGGGAGCTGCTCTCTTCGCCGCTTCCCTGCGTTCTTGATAACGGGCCGAAAGCCGAACGCTCTTTGCGGGAACCGTTGAGCCCCTAGGCCGGCTTCGTGGCGACGAACAAGTAGCGATTCAAGCTGAAGAAGAAGTCGCCGCGCTCCCCCAGCTCATCGAGCTCGGCGATCCAGCGTTTCGTCTCGGACTTCTCCACGCCGCCGCCGACGGCGAAGCTCGCCATGAAGCGCAGGAGGCCGTAGCCGAAGGTGTCCCGGTGGTAGTCGGCGTTGAGCAGCGGCATCACCGTGCGTCTCGAGACGTCGAAGCCGGCTTCTCTCAGCAGTCCTGAAAGGTGGCGGGGAAGGTCTCGATGGACGAAGTGCGCATCCCAGGCGTCGAGAATGCGCGCCGTGAGTGCCTCGTCGCTGCTTCTCAGAACGAAGGAGTCGTAGTCGGTGTCGAGGATCAGCGCCTGCCCGCCCGGGCGCAGCACGCGGAAGAGCTCTTCGAGCGCCCTGGGCATGTCCTCGACGTACTCGTAGACCTGTGTCGAGACGGCGCGATCGACGCTCGCCGTTTCGCAGGGAAGTTCGCAGGCGTCGGCCACCTCGAAGTGCGTCCAGGAGAGCTCGCTGCAGCGTAGCCTCGACATTTCGACCATCGGCAGGCCCGCGTCGATGCCGATCATCCTGCCGGTGGAGCCGACCGCCTCGGCGAGGTCCTCGGCGAGCAGGCCCGGCCCGACGCCGATGTCGAGCACGGTCTCGCCGGGCTGCGGGTCGAGCTCGCGCAAGACTTCCTGGCGCTGAGCGACGATGTCGGGAGTGAGGTAAGCGCGCTCGACGCGGCGAGCCGCTTCGGCGTCGAAGTCGATGGTGTCGGACATGCAGAGAGCCTACCCTCGTCGCGTCGGTCAGACGGATTGGGTCAGACCGCCGTCGACGCGGAGGTTCTGTCCCGTGATGTAGCTCGACGCGTCCGACGCCAAGAAGGCGATCGTCTCGGACAGCTCCCTTACCCTGGCGTAGCGACCCGCTGGAATGCGTGCCGTGCGCTCTGGCGTCTCGGGCAGGCTATCGATGAAGCCCGGCAAGACGTTGTTCATGCGGATCCCTTCGGCCGCGAACTGGTTCGCGAAGAGCTTGGTGTAACCGGCGAGAGCCGAACGAAAGACCGCGGAGGTCGGGAAGTCCGGGTCCGGTTCGAACGCCGCAAACGTCGAGATGTTGACGATGGAGCCCGAGCCTTGCCGACGCAGGATCGGCAGCACGATGCGCGTCATGCGCACGACGTTCAGCAGGTAGTAGTCCATACCCAGGTGCCAGTCGTCGTCGGAGATCTCCTCGACCGGACCCTTCGGACCGTGGCCGGTGCAGTTGATGACCGCGTCGATCCGCCCGAAGCGCTCTTCGGCCCTCTCGACGAAGGTCTCGAGGTCCGTGACGACGAGGTTCGAGCCGGTGAAGCCGAGACCGCCCAACTCCTGGCCCAACGCCTCTCCTCTGCCCGACGACGACATGACGCCGACGTCCCAGCCCGACTCCGCCAACCTCCGTGCCGCGTCGGCGCCGATCCCGCTGCCGCCGCCGACGATCAGCGCTACCCTTTTCGTCATCGACTCGCTCTCCTCTCTGCTCGCGCCCTCAGCAGTCCTGGGAATCAGTCCCTTTAGGTCCTCCGTCTGAGGTGCGCGCCGAACGGCGTCCAACCGCTTGGCGCGCTGTTCTTCAAACGTAAATCCTCGCTCAGGGTTTGAGCGGGCCACTCGAGCCTCGAGGCGCCGAATCCCGGAGGCTCTCCGAACGCAGCGAACGCAGGTCGCGGCCGTGGCGGTTCGAGAGAGGGCCGTCGCAGTTCGCT
>JBCCLJ010000311.1:0-6295 GCA_039026915.1 Acidobacteriota bacterium | reverse complement strand
GGGCTGATCGCCATCCGCCCGAGCCCTGGTAAGCGACGCGAGCGCAGCGAGCTTGGAGCGCGGAGTCCGCTTCAGCGGACGGAGTGTTGAAACAGGACGAGCGCAGGGCTGATCGCCATCCGCCCGAGCCCTGGTAAGCGACGCGAGCGCAGCGAGCTTGGAGCGCGGAGTCCGCTTCAGCGGACGGAGTGTTGAAACAGGACGAGCGCAGGGCTGATAGCCATCAGCCCGAGCACGTCTCGAAAGCCTTGGTGTCCTGGATGGGGGCGAAGGGGACGCCCAGGGTGTTGCGGTAGACCTTGATCGCTCCGGTCTCGGTGTCGGTCACGAGCAGCTCGGTCTCGACGTTGGTGAGGCCGGCGGCAAAGACCCAGTAGGCATTGGCGAAGCCGCACGCATCGAGCACTTTGATACCAACCTCGATGTTGTCCGGGGAGAAGAACCAGAAGTAGCCCGTGTCGGGCGTCAGTGCCACCGCCTGGCCGCCCCCGCTCCCGGCGCCGAAGTCGGCCCAGACCGCGGTGACCTGGAAGCGACCGGCGTTCAAGCAGAGTGTCTGGCCGTCTGGAGTGCAGTTGGCGGAGCTCTCCTGGCTCGACTTCACGGCATTCCAGAGGTTGGCCCAGTGCACCTTTGCGTCGCGCGCCGACGGTTCCGCGTCGGTCAGGCGATCCGGCTTGCCGGCGTCGCAGGTTGCGAAGGCGGCAGTGTCTTGAACTGGCTGGAAGGGATCGCCGAGCGCGTTGTTGTAGGTCTTCGATTCGCCCGTGGCCGTATCGGTCACGACGATCTCGACCTCGACGGAGGTGAGGCCGCCAGCGAAGACCCAGAAGCGATTGGCGAAAGAGCAGGCGTCGAGGGCCTTGAGGAGGATCTCGACGTTGTTCGGGTCGAAGAACCAGAAGTAGCCGGTGTCGTTCGTGAGCTTCTCGACCTTGGCCGTGCCCGAGCCGCCCTGAAAGTCGCGCCCCGTGGCGCGCACGCTGAAACGGTCGTTGTTGAGACAGAGGGTCTCGGCGTCGGCGGTGCAGGGCCCGGTGGCGCCACCGCCACCGCCGCCACCGCCGCCACCCCCGCCGCCGCCAGCTGCGGCGCCGGTGCGAACGCCGGTGACGGCGCGCGAGCCTTCGTCGAGGTTGTCCTCGGTGAAGACCGTGACGACCGATCCGTCGTCGTCGAGTACGGCCGACGGGCTGCCGGGAGAGCGCTGGTCCGCGGTGCTGAGGGTCATCGGTGAGCCGCTCGGCTGATTGCACCCGTCGAGGGCCTGGCCCTCGACCTGGCTGCCGCTGCCGCCCTCGGTCTGCCACACGACGAAGCAGTCGCCGTTCGAGTTCGTGCTCAGCTCTGGCTGCTTTTTCACTTCGCTGTCGTTGCCGCTGACGCTGAAGGTGCCGCCGCTGGCCTGACCGGTGGGGTCGAAGGCCTGGCCGACGACGTTCGAGGAGCGTTTGGAGCTCTTCGTATTGCCGCCGACCGCCTGCTGCTGCTGGAAGACGACGACCGTGCCGCCGTCGCTGGTGTGCTCGACCGACGGCTGCGATGCGGTCGTCCCTGCCTGACTGATCGTCTGCAGGCCACTCGGGTTGCCCGAAGGCTGCACGTCGGCCTTCTGCACGGAAGAGTCGCCGCCGCTGTCGCGCTTCTCGAAGGCGACGACGACGGAGCCGTCGTCCGAGGTCGACGCGGACGGTGCGCCGGCGTCCGAGGTGCTCTCGGAGACCGTCGTTTCGGAAGTCATCGGCTGACCGGCGGGGTCGAAGAATCGCCCGACGACGGCGCTGTTGTTCGCTCCGCGACGGCTGAGGTCGCGGCCCGTTCGCAGCAGAGCTTCTTCTTCCTCACCCTCCTCAGCCGCGCGGCGCTCCCAGACGATGTAGGCCTCGCCGTTCGGTTTGAGCGCCACGTCAGGAAAGCCGGCGTCGGCGCCGACGGAGCTTGCAACGAACTGAGAGCCGATCGCGGCTCCCTGCGGCGAGAAGAAGCGGCCGGCAATACGACTGCCGTTGCCGCTGGTCTCTCGCCACACGGCGACGAACCCGCCGGCCTCGTCGACGGCGACCGCAGGCTGGGTCTGGCGACCGGCGGCGCTCTCGTTGAGTCGAAAGGCGGTGCCGAGCGGGTTGCCGGCAGCGTCGTATCGCTGGGCAAAGACGCCGCGACCGTCGCCGTCGGGTGCAGACCAGACGGTCACCTTACGGCCCGAGGGGCCGCGCTCGGCCCGCGGCTGGTCGCCGGCGCTGGCGAGGCTTGCTCGGCCGTTGCTCACCAGGTCCTTCTGGCGGACTTCGACGCTGGCGAGGTTGCGGCTGCCAAGGGCAGCGCCGACGGCGGCGATCAGCTCGACCTCGAAATTGAAGGAGCCGCCGTTGAGCAGCGGGATCGGAACCTCGACCACCTTGATGCCGGCTTCGCCGTCCGCCCATTCGGCGTTGGCGACAATCGGCGGCAGACCCGCCGGCAGGCTGCCCACGGTCTGCAGGACGGCGGTGGCCACGCCGGACGCGCCACGGGTGCGGGCGAGTCGGAAGCGCTTGGTCTCACCCTCGACCGCACGAAGGGAGGTCGTGACGAAACCGATCTCGCCGGTCGCTGTGGGATTCGCGGTGCTGACCGTCGTCGCGCTCGAAGCAGCACTGACGACCGTGCCCTGGTTGGTCTCGTGGGGGTCGGTGAAGGCGCGCACCGCGAACGTGGAGTTGCCGGGCGGGAGATCGTTGACCACGGCGCGGTTCGTCGTCTTGCCGTCGACGATCAGCACGTTTGCGAACGGGCCGCCGGGCGCCGAGGAGCGCTGCACGATGTAGCCACCCTCGTTCAGGGTGTAGTCGATCGGAGTCCAGGACAGCAGAACGCTGGTGCTGTCGACCGCGCGTGCCGAGACTCCGGCGGGAGCTCGCGTCTGGGTCGCAGCGAAGTCTCCGTCGATGAGGCCGTTGAAGAAGTTCTCGACCGGTGGGCTGGCGTCGAGCGCATTCCATCGGAGGTCGCCCTCCTCCAGCGCCAGCCCGGTGAGCCCGAGCGGCACCGTGCCCGAGAGCTGGTTCGAGTCGAGCAGCAGAGCGAGGAGGTTGGAGAGCTGGGTCAGAGCGACGGGGATGCTGCCGCTGAACTCGTTGTAGCCGAGGTCGAGGACCTCGAGCTGCTGTAGCGCCCCAAGCCCTGACGGGATCGGCCCGCTCAGCCCGTTCTCGTAGACGTCGAGGATCAGCAGGTTTTCGAGGTCGGTGAGACCTTGCGGCAGCGATCCCGTGAGGAAGTTCTCGGCGAGGACGAGGACCTCGAGCTGCTCGAGATTGGAAAGCGAGCTGGGGATCGACCCCTCGAGAAAGTTGAAGTCGAGGAAGAGCTCGAAGAGGTTGGTGAGCTGCCCGAGTTCCGGAGGGATGGTTCCGGTGAAGAAGTTGTCGAAGAGATCGAGGACCTCGAGATTCTGAAGGCTGCCGAGCTCCGGTGGGATGGGGCCCTCGAGGAAGTTCGAGTCGAGCAGGAGCTCGAAGAGGTTGGGCAGATCTCCGATCTCCGGAGGAAGGACGCCGAAGAGCTCGAAGCCCGAGAGAGCGAGTGCTTCGACGGTTGTTTCGTCGGCATCGCAGAACACCCCGGCCCAGGTGCATTCGCTGCCGGGCGATCCGAGCCAGCCTGTTGGCTGCCCCGGGTTTTCGGCGTTGAACCAGTTGTCGCCGTCCGTCGAGTTGAACAGGGCGACGAGCGCTTGACGCTCGCTCACCGGGATCTGCGCGCTCGCGGCGCCCGGAAGGCCAACCGCCAGGATGAAGGCGCAGGCCAGCCCGGCCACGCGGAGCAGTTCCAGACGCAGGGTCGCGTCGTTCGTCGAAGTCCTCATTTCGTCTAACCCCCGAAGGTCGATCGTCGGCCGGACTCAAAACGCGGAGTGCCAAGCCGAGCCCAGACTATCCTCTGCGGCCTTTGAACCGTCTCCACTGAAGCTACGGTGAAACGGCAGAGAAGTGCTCGCGGCGGTCAGGAACAGTTGGGGAAAGCGGAGGTGTCTTGGATCGGAGAGAAGGCCTGCCCGGCCGAGTTCCGGTAGACCTTGCGGGCTCCGGTCACCGTGTCGACCACGGTCAGCGTCACGCCGACGTTGGTCAGGCCCGCGGCAAAGACCCAGTCGGAGCCCGAGAACGAACAGGCGTCGAGGACCTTGACGGCCACTTCGACGTTGTTGGCATCGAAGAACCAGAAGTAGCCGGTATCAGCCGTCAACGCGACGGCGCGTGCGGTGCCGCTGTTGCCCTGGAAGTCCTCCCAGGAAGCGGTCACGGCATAGCGGCCCTGCGTCAGGCAGAGGGTCTCGGCACCGGGCGTGCACGAGGCTCCGCTGCTCTCCGCGGCGCGGCGAGTCTGCCAGGTGTCCTGAAGGTTCGGCCAGACGACCCGCAGCGCCCGATCGGCGGTCTCAGCGTCGGTCTTGCCGTTCGCACAGGTGGAGAAGGCGCCGGTGTCCTGGACGGGAGCGAAGGGAGTTCGCAGCGGGTTGCGATAGCGCCGGGTCTCGCCCGAAACGGTGTCGGTGACGTCCAGATCGACCTCGACCGACGTGAGACCGCCGGCGAAGACCCAGAAACCGTCGGCGAAGGCGCAGGCATCGAGTACCTTGACGATGACTTCGACGTTCGATTCGTCGAAGAACCAGAACGTGCCGGTGTCATCGGTGAGAGCCGCGGCCTGAGCGGTGCCCGTGCCTCCCTGAAAGTCTCGCCAGAGAGCACTCACCCGGAACCTGCCTGCGTTGAGGCAGAGGACTTCATCGCTCGACACGCAGGGTCCCGCTGCAGCGCCAGAGGAACGCTTCCCCGCGACGGCGCGGCTGCCGTCGACGAGACCGTCCGACGTGAAGATCGCCGTCACCTCGCCATCGTCGCCCAGCGAGACGACGGGTTGCCCGGAGCCGGAGCTGTCGCTGACAGCGATCGGACCGCCGGCGGACTGCTGGCAGTCGGTCAACGCTGCACCTCGAATCGCGCTGCCGCCCGGAGTCGTGGAGTCCGAATCCGCCGGCCAGGCGACGAAGCAGTCGCCCCGAGAGTTGGTGCTCAGTGTGGGACGGTCTCTCGGTTTGGAGTCGTCGTCGCTGATGACGACGACTTCCGTCTTCGGGCCCAGCGTTGGGTCGAAGATCCGACCGACGACGGCGGCGGAGCGCTCGGCCTCGCTCGATGTGCTGCCCTGATCGACCAGCTGCAGAAAGACGACCGCGGTGTCGCCATCGTCTCCGACGGAGACGCTCGGTGACGACGAGTTGGCCTCGGGATCGTTCACCGTGACCTGGCTCTCGGGCCTCATCGAGTCCGGCTGCAGCGTCATCAGAACGACGTCGGTCTCGCTCGCGCCCACCGTGTCCTGCTCGAAGACGATGCCGACGGTGTCACCGGAGCTCGAGAGATCCGGCTGCGACGCCGACGCTCCGGCGTCGGAGAGCTGTGTTGCGGCCCCCTGTGCACTGCCGTCCGGCTCGAAGGAGCGCCCGACGACAGCGCTCTGCGCGTTGCCTCGCCCTCCCGTGCTTCCCGAGAGCTTGCGGACCCAGGCTGCAACGACGACGCCGCGGCGACGGACCGCGATCACCGGGTCGGACACGTCTTCGCTCGGCGACGACTGCTGCATCTCGAACTCGTTGCCCTGCGGTGCGCCGAGCGGGTCGAAGAACCTGCCAACGATGGCACCGGTCTCGGCCGAACTGCTGCGACTGACCCAGGCAGAGACGAAGCGATCGTTGTCTCCGTCCCACGCCACGGCAGGCTGCGTCTGGTCGCCGTCGGCCTCCTGATTCATGCGCACGGTGGCGCTGACCGGTTGCCCGAACTCGTCGAAGACCTGAACGAACACACCCTGTCCGTCCTCGTCGGGAGCGCTCCAGACCGCAACCTGCCAGCCAAAGGGAGACTGTGTGAGCTCGGGCTGGTCGCCGTTGCTGGTCAGCACGAACTCGTCCTCCGGCGGCTCGAAGACCTGGACGAAACTGCTTCCGAGACCCTCGGAGAAGATGTCGCCTTCCAGATTGAGCTGGGCGAAGCCGTTGATCGGCAGTCCGAAGGGGAGCTCGAAGGAGCGCGGAGAGGCGTCACCGTCGGCCCAGGCGAGCTCGATGATCGGGCTGGCAAACGGAGCGCCGACCTCGTCGAAGGCCTTCGTCTGCACGCGCGCCTCGATCGCTCCGCTGGCGCCGCCGACGCGCCAGACCTCGATGCGCTTGCGCTCTTGCGGGGCGGCCTCGTAGAAGTCTTCGACGAAGGTCAGCGCGCCGCGGGAGTCGGTCGGTGCCGTCGTGCCG
>JBCCLJ010000310.1:0-6306 GCA_039026915.1 Acidobacteriota bacterium | reverse complement strand
TAAAGCAGCTCGTCCTTGTAGCGGTTCGCATAGCTGCGACTCATCACCAAACGACTGCCGTTCTGCAGCTCGATCTCATAGCGACCCGAGCCCAGCGGGTGCAGCTGAGCAATACGCACTTCGTTGACCAGGGCACTGCGATGCACGCGCCGGAAGCCGCGGAGCGCCAGGAGCTTCTCCATCTCCCCCAGCGAGCGCTCGAGAAGATGACTCTTTTCACCACAGTGCACACGCACGTAGTCACCGCTCGCCTCGACCCAGTCGACGTCGTGCACCGCGACGGGCACGATGCGCGAGCCGAGCTTGATCAGCAGCCGCTCGGGCACCGCCAGCAGCGCATCGCCGAGGAGCCGCTGGACTTCTTCGGGGGCGAGAGGACGCCGATTCTCGAGGCAGCGCTCGAGCGCCTGCTCGAAGCGGGCGGGCGTCACCGGCTTGAGCAGGTAGTCCACCGCCTGCTTCTCGAACGCGCGCACGGCGTAGCGGTCATAGGCGGTGACGAAGACGATACTCGGCAGCGGCCCGAACGAGTCAGCGGAGCGCGCCAGCTCTTCGAGAAGCTCGAAGCCGTCGAGTCCGGGCATGCGCACGTCGAGAAAGATCAGGTCGACGGTGCGGCCCGCTGCGTTCTCTTCGCGGAGCTTCCGCAGTGCCGCCTCACCGTGCTCACACTCGCCGCAGATCTCGAGATCGTCCCGCGCCTCGGCCAGGCGCCGCAGCACGTCCCGCGCGAGAGCCTCGTCGTCGACCAGCAGCGTGCGCAATGGCGTCGTCGCCGCAGGTGCGCTCAAGACAGGGCTTCTCCCGCTGCCCGGACGGCCACCGCCGACGACTTCTCGACCATCTCTCGAGGGGCTCTGTCGAGCGGCAGCTCCAGCTCAGCCAAGCATCCGCGCGGCTGCCGCGCCCGCAGATCGAACGACGCGGCCGCGCCGTAGAGCGACTCGAGTCGCGAGCGCGTGATGCGCAGGCCGCGTCCGCCGCCCGCGGTCGACGGTTGGTCGGCGAGGCCGCAGCCGTCGTCCTCGACACGCAGATGCAGCCGATCGCCCTCGGCGTGGGCGCTCACCGTGAGCCGCACCGCCTCGGTCGACGGGGCGGCTCCGTGATGGACCGCGTTTTCGATCAGCGGCTGCAGGATGAAGGGCGGTACCAGAGCCTGGTGGCAGTCCGGACCGACGTCGAGCTCGACGGCGAGTCGCTCTCCCATGCGCGTCGACTCGATCTGCAGGTAGCGCTCGGCGAGGTGTAGCTCACTCGCCAACGTCACCGTCTCCTGATCGCTGTGCTCGAGTGTCTCCCTCAGGAGATCCGACAGCTGGACGACCATGTCTCCGGCCTTCTCGGGAGCGCTTGGAATGAGCGAGTAGATCGAGTTCAGGGTGTTGAAGAGAAAGTGTGGCCGCAGCTGAGCCCGCAGTGCGCGCAGCTCCGCCTCACGCATCGAGATCTGAAGACGGCTCGCGCGGCGCTCCTCGCGCCGAAGCCTGCGAAAGGCGAGCAGCGCGACGAGAGCCGTGACCGCCATGGCGTAGACGCTGAAGCTCTGCAGCCACCCCCAGTAGCCGGCCTCCTCCACGTAGATCTCGGCGACTTCGGGGCTCACCATGAGGCGCAGGTAGTAGAGCTTCGAGAGCTCCCAGACGGGAACCGCAAAGGCGGCGAGCGCGAGATGCAGGACCACCTTGAAGCCAAACGAACGAGCTTCGAAGCGCACCAGGCAGGCCCAGACGATGCACAGCAGCAGCGACAGCAGGCTGACGTTCACCGCTCCCGAAAAGAGCGCGTACTGGAAGCCCAGTCCTTCCTGCGCCGAGAGCACCGCTGCGAAGGAGATGGTCGAAGCGAGCCACAGGCCGAGCAGGACGACGCCGGCTTGCAGACGCACCGAGAGAGGTGAGCTCTCGGTCGGTTCGTCGGCTTCGTGTTCTTCCATGACGTTCTCCGTTCGCGGTTTTCGGGGAGAGGCTCCGGCTCAGCCGTCGAGGGCCGGGAGCAGCTGATAGCGGATCCAGCCCATCTCCGGATTCACTGCGAGAGCCTGCTGATAGACGGCCCTCGCTTCGTCGATTTTGTCCTGTGCGGCGAGCGCCTGTCCCAACCAGGCGAGCGCGTCGAGGTAGCCCCAGTTCGGCCAGGTCGCCTGCTCGGGGTTCTCGGCGAAGAGCGCGACCGCCTTGCGCAGCGAAGACTCCGCCTTCTTCATCGAGCCGCCCCAGCTCTTCGGCGTGTTGAACTTGGAGATGCCCTCCTGCAGATGCACGCGCGGGTTGTCGGGGGACAGCGCCTCGGCCTTGGCCAGGTAGCGACCCGACTTCGGCCCGAGACGCATGCCGAGGCCGGGATCGAGCCCGATGCGCGTCCCCATGACGCCCGAGAGCAGACTCATCGCCTCGACGGCGCGCGACGACGACGACGGCAGCGATTCGAGCAGCTCTTCGAGCCCGGACTGCGCCGCTTCGAGATGCTCCCGAGCGCCGGAAGCCGCACTCGAGTCGCCCATCGACAGGCTCGCCAAGCGATAGCGGCAGTAGGCGCGCCCGTAGCGCACATCCGGGCTCGAACCGTCCATGGCCTCCAGGCCTTCGAGGCTCTTTTCGAGGCCATCGATGTCGGCGTCGTTGACCTGCGTTTCGACGGCCTGCATGCGCTCGAGAAGAGCCGCGTCGTCGGCGAGGGCCGGCAGGGCCGCGAAGGCGAGCAGCGCGAGCGAGATGAGAAGTCGTTGCTTCATGATCGAGTCTCCATGGGTTGAGTGAAGGAACGGTCGAAATCGAAAGCGTGAAGTGCGTTCGAGGAAGCTAACGCCGCAGCGTGAAGCCGGCGTACCAGGCCCGGCCGAAGGCGATGCGCGCCGGGCGCTGCTCGGTCCAGTCTTCCGAGAAGACGTAGCGAAAGACGTTGCGGCGGTCGAAGACATCGTCGACGCCCACGAAGACGAGCGCACTCGAGCTACCGCCCAGAGCGAATGGACGACTCAACGCCAAGTCGACCCGCGCGAAGTCAGGGACGCGATCGGAGTTGACGGGCCCGAAGACGGGGAAGAGGCTGTCGCCGAACGGCTCGGCGCCGATCACCGGGGTGAAGGGACGGCCGACCGCCCAGCGCGCGCTCACCGAACCGTCGACGTCCCAGGGCAGCGGCTTGTGAAGAAGAAGCTGCAGCGTGTGCGGGATGGCGAAGTCTGGCGCGAAGCGCTCCGTCTGCAGCGGGAACCGCGACCAGTCCTGCCAAGGGGTGTAAAGACGCTCCGCCTCGAGGTAGGTGTAGGAGAGTGAGCCGCGCCAGCCTTCGGTGAGGCCGTTACCGAGGGCCGCCTGATTGAGAGCTCCGCCACCGAAGCCAAGATAGAGGTCGAACCCTTCCGCGATGCCGTCACCGACGGAGGTCAGCCGGGCTTCGCCCTCCCTCAGTGCGGCGAGAGGCAGGTCCTCGTACAGCTTCTGGTAGGCCTCGATGCGCAGATGCAGCGGGTCGGACGGCGTAAAGATCTGCCAGGAGACGACGCGGTGCTCAGCGCGCGCAAGCCGCAGTCCGCCCGATTCGACGCCCAGCGTCCAGTACTCGTTCTCGGGACTCTGGTGGTACGCCCCCCAGGCGAAGCGCAGGTGCGACTCCTTGCCCGTGCGAACGCTCAGGGAAGCGCGAGGAGCGACGGCATCCTGGTCGAGCAGCCGCCACTCGTCGTAGCGCGCGCCCAGGTTGATCCCGACGCGCGTGCCGAAGCTGCGCTCCACTTCGAAGTATGCGCCATTGCGACGGCTCTCGGCGTCGAGCGACCACAGGCGCCGCCCCTGATCGCCACCAAAGTCTCCGCCGACCTCGGGCAGGGTGCCGCCCGAGTCGTGGCGCACGCTCTCGAAGACGAGACCGGTGCGCAACGTCGCGCTCGGGATCGGCACGTCGAGATCGATGCGGGCCCGGCGAGACCGATCGCCGAGATCGATGTCGAGCACGCCCGCGGCAACCTGGCTCTCGTGATCGCTGTGTGTCAGCGTCACTTCGAGGAAGGTGGGAAGGGAGAGATCGGTAACGCCGCCGAACGAGCGTCGCCATGAAGCGTTGATCACACGGTTGTCGTCGCGGGTCGCCAGGAGCCCTGCGAAGTTGCCCTCCTCGACCTCGCTGCCGAGCTCTGCCCTCTGCTCGAAGGCGTTGACCGCGAAGTCGGAGCGCTCGCTCGTCGAGAGGGTGCCGCGCACCGCAAGATCGGTACCGCTCGGAGGATCGACGAGGTCGAGATCGGTCGAGTTCACCTCGACCATCGGACGCAGATCCCTGTGGTTCCCCGCGACGCGCACCGAAGCCTGCTCGCCCAGTGGCGCCTCCAAGCTGAAAGAAGCGGCAGCGAGACCGAGACCGAGCGACAGCTGGCGAAGGGAGGATGGCTCCCGCGTCGTCAGATCGAGAACCGCCGAGAGTGCGTTGCCGTAGCGCGCCGGAAAGCCCGCCGAGCTCAGGCTCAGTCCCTGGAGCGAGAAGGCGTCGACCGTGCCGAAGAAACCGCCGGTCGGCGTCTCGTTGCGGTAGGGGTGATCGAGCAGCGCGCGATCGAGGAAGGTCGCCACCTCGCTGGCGTCTCCGCCCCGCACGAAGAGTCCCGAGCCATCGTCCAGCTTGACGACGCCGGGTAGCACCTGCGTGGCGTACATCGGATCGGCCCGCGTGCCGGCGGTCGCGACGATGTCGAGAAAGTTCAGCTCCTGCTGTGGCTGCAGTGCTTCGTCCGTCGGACTCAGCGCCTGAACCTCCACGACCTCTTGAAAACGAGCGACGCGCAGCAGAACCGTCACCGGCTCCTCGAGCGTCACGCCCTGCTTCGTCGGATCGAAGCCCGGATAGGTCGCAACGACCTCCAGCGCCGACCCGCTCGGCGCGCCGTCCGGGACGATGAGCTCGAACTCGCCGTCCGACGAGGTCTTCGCTGTCGCGAGCAAACTTCCGTCGGCGTCGCGCAGGGCCACGTCGACGTGGGAGAGGCGGTAGCCCGAAACCGCCTGAACGACTCCGCGCACGGTCGGCGCTCCCTCGGCCGCTGAGCTCGAGCGAGCCTGGGCGGGCTTCGGGCTGCTCTCCCTTGCGGCAAACGAAGGCGCGGGGCCGGGAAGGTCGAAGGGCTCGAAGTCGACGAGGCGACCGCGGTGAATCACCGTCAGCAGACTTTCGGTGTTGGCAATCTCGAGCACGGGCGAACGCTCGAAGACGGCGAAGTGTGCGAGGTCACCGGGCTGCAGACCGATGGGGCGGCGCAGCAGCTCACCGGCACGAGTCGTCGTCGCCCGCAGCGCTTCCCAGGGAGAGAGCCCGGCCTCGACGAGCAGCGCCAGCTCGCGGTGCAGGGAGGCCCCCTGGAAGGTGCCCGGGTTGCCAGCGTCGCTGCCGGTCAGCACCGGTACGCCCGCGTCCGAGAACGTCTTGACGGCCTCGAGCAGGAGCTCTCGTCCGTCGACCTGGCGGCGTCGCCAGCGCTCCAGTCGCAAGTCCAGGGACTCCGCTTCGTAGGCCTCGCGGAACTCGGGCATGGACGTCCGCTGGAGCACGGTCGAGCGCAGCCGCTCCGGCTGACCCCAGAACCACGACAGATCGAGATGCACCGCCAGGGTGGGGATGATCGCCGTTCCCCGCTCGAGCATCGCCGCGATGAGCTCCGGCGGGACGGGGTTTGCGTTCGTGTGGGTCAGCGCTGCAACGCCGGCGCGGACCGCCTCGAGGGCGTCACTCCAGTGATCGACGTGGGCGACCACCGGGATGTCGTGCTTTCTCGCTTCGGCCGTGATCGCCTCCATCGTGGCGTGATCGATCGACGGCAGCCCTCGATTCGAAGGGATGTAGATCAGCTTGACGACGTCCGGTCGCCGCGGCGCCAGGGCTTTGACCTGAACACGCGCCTCTTCGGGGCTGGTGACGATGTGAGGCGGGTTCGGAAACTGCGTTCCATGGCCGTCGGGGCAGGTGAATGCGGCGCCTGCTGAGTAGATGTCCGCGCCCAGCATGTACGAAGGGTCGACCCGCTGGCGATCGCGCTGCGTCAGGATCAGATCCTCGTAGCCGGAGAGGTCGAGAAAGCCGGTGACGCCGACGGACAGCATGCGCTCGGCGACACCGTCGGTACCGAAGACCTCGAACTGCCCGTTCGGCCCCGAGTTGCCGTAGCTGTGCACGTGCAGATCGTTGAAGCCCGGGGTCAGGTAGGCGCCGGAGAGATCGAGCACCTCTCCAGCGAAGTCGGCCGGCAGCTCCGGCAGACGCTGAGCGATGACGCCCGCTTCGAGGACGAGCACCTCCCGCGTCGCGGTCTCCTGCGCC
>JBCCLJ010000309.1:0-6359 GCA_039026915.1 Acidobacteriota bacterium | reverse complement strand
TTGGTCACCCCTTCGGCCCCAACGAGGAGCGCGGCCTCTACCGCAGCCGGGATGGCGGTGCGAATTGGGAGCGCGTGCTCTTCGTCTCCGAGCGCACCGGCGCCATGGACCTTCAGATCAACCAGCGCAACCCCCGCGAGCTCTGGGCGTCGATGTGGACAGCCGAGCGCAAGCCGTGGACCATGAACAGCGGCTCGGAGGAGGGCGGCGTCTGGCGCTCGGCCGACGGCGGCGACACCTGGACCGAGCTGACGACGGAGGAGCTCGACAACGGCCTGCCAGACGGTGTGGTCGGCAAGATCGGCCTGGCGATCTCGCCTGTCGATCCCAAGCGCGTCTGGGCGTTGATCGAGGCGACCGATCCGCACGGAGGGATCTACCGGACCGACGACGGCGGCGCCTCTTGGACCCGCGTCAACCGTCAGCGCGAAGTGCGACAGCGCGCCTGGTACTACACCCACCTCATCGCCAGCACCACGGACGCCGACACCGTCTGGGCGCTCAACACCCGCGCCTACAAGTCGATCGACGCCGGCAAGACGCTGGAGCTGATCGAAGTGCCCCACGGCGACGTGCACGACCTGTGGATCAACCCGGAGAACTCCGACCTGATGGTCGTGGCCAACGATGGCGGCGCTCAGGTCAGCCTCAACGGCGGGCGCTCCTGGTCGACCTACTACAACCAGCCGACCGCCGAGCTCTACGACGTCGACGTCGACAACGCCTTCCCCTACGTTCTCTACGGCGGCCAGCAGGACAACACCGGCATCGGCGTGCCGGCATGGATGGACTCGAACGTCCTGCATCCCAAGATGGCGTGGGTCAATCCGGGCGGCTGTGAGACCGGGCCGATCACCGTCGATCCGCACCGCCCGGGTGTGACCTACGGCGGCTGCTACGGCGGAGACATCTCGCGCGTCGATCAGACGACCGGCGAGTTTCGTGGCATCCTCGCCTACCCGCAGCTGCAGCCTGGAGCCGCCGGCAAGAACCTCAAGTACCGCTTCCAGTGGGTCGCGCCGATCCTGGTCTCTCGCCACGATCCGGACGTCGTCTACCACGCGAGCAACATCCTGCTGCGAACCCGCGATGGTGGCTTCAACTGGGAGGAGGCCTCGCCCGACCTCACCCGAGACGATCCAGAGCACCAGGACTTCTCCGGCGGACCGATTCATCACGACATCACCGGCGTCGAGATGTTCGGCACGATCTTCGCTCTTGCCGAGTCGCCGTCGACGCCCGGCGCACTCTGGGCCGGCTCGGATGATGGCCGCGTGCACATCACGCGCGACGACGGTGCCACCTGGCGTGAGGTCACCCCGCCCGGTCTGCCCACGCTCGCCACGATCGACGAAATCGAGGCGTCGGTGCATGCGCCGGGACGCGCGCTCGTTGCCGCGCAGCACTACCGAATGGACGACTATGCGCCCTACATCTTCCTGACCGAAGACTGGGGTTCCAGCTGGAGGTTGCTGACCGACGGCCGCAACGGCATCCCGGCCGACACGCCGGTGCGCACCGTACGCGAGGATCCAGAGACGCCTGGCCTGCTGTTCGCAGGGACCGAGTTCGGGATTTACGTGTCCTTCGATGACGGCACACACTGGCAGTCACTGCAGCTCGACCTGCCGCTCACGCCGGTCACCGGCCTGCGGGTGCATCGCGACGATCTCGCCGTCTCCACGCAGGGCCGCTCGTTCTGGGTCCTCGACGACATGACGCCGCTGCGCGAGATGCGAGCGGAGGTGGCCAACGCCGACGTACATCTGTTCACTCCGCGTCTC
Source organism: Acidobacteriota bacterium (assembly GCA_039026915.1). Classification (GTDB taxonomy): domain Bacteria; phylum Acidobacteriota; class Thermoanaerobaculia; order Multivoradales; family Multivoraceae; genus JBCCLJ01. Next base: position 4,575 of record JBCCLJ010000309.1, on the reverse strand, counting down.
GCGTGGCGCGCCAACATGGCGGGCGCCGACTCCGAGTACTCGCCCGACCCACCACCCCAGGGAGCGACGCTGCACTGGGCACTGAGCGCAGCGACGGCGGCCTCCGACGCGCCCATGAAGCTCGAAATCGTCGACGCCGCGGGCGCGGTGATCCGCACCTACGAAGAGGTGGAAAAGGTCGAGCCGAGCGGGCAGGGAACCGTCGGCGACAGCGACACCGAAGACGAGGGGCTGCCTCGGGAAGCGGGACTCAATCGCTTCGTCTGGAATCTGCAGCACGAATCACCCGACGTTCCCGAGGGGGACTTTCCCGAAGGAGTTCAGATCTGGGGCTACACCGACGGACCCAAGGCGGTGCCCGGTACGTACACTGCGCGCCTGACCGTCGGCGACACGGTGCGCGAGGCGAGCTTCGAAGTCCAGCTCGATCCCCGCCTGAACGACGTCACGCAGGCCCAACTCCAGGAGCAGCTCGACCTCGCGGTGCGCCTTCGGGATCGCATGGGCGAGCTCTTCGATGCGCTGCGCAGCCTGCGCTCTCTGCGCAGCCAGCTGCGTGACGCGGCCGAGCGCGCCAAGCTCGCGAGCAGCGAAGCGACGATCGCCCGGGCCGAGGAGCTGATCGGCGAGCTGGACGCCGTCGAAGCGCAGCTCATTCAGCCGGGGGCCGAGAGTAACCAGGACCTCTTCAACCTCGAGCCTCAGCTGGCCTCCAACTACTCCCAGATCTACGGGTACGTCACCGGCCCCGACAACTACGGCTATGGCGGCCCTGATCGTCAGCCGTCGACCGGCTCCTATGAGCGCTTTCAAGACCTCGAGCCGCAGTGGACCGCGGCCATGGAAGGCCTCCAGGCGGCACGCGAGAGTCTGCAGGCCTTCAACCAGGAGCTCGGCGCAGCGGGCGTCGGCGCAGTCGTCGTCGAAGAGTAGGCCGCCACCGAGCTGACACTGCCGCTCGTGACGGTCTCGAGCCGATCCCCTTCGTCGTCGAGAAAGTCGGGAATGGCCTCGCGCTCGACTCAATTCTCCAGGTGAGCGCGCTGGCAGGCACTGCCGCTTCGTCGTGCGCCCCGCAGGCACGGTCCGCTCGACACCGACTCTGGCTCTCGAAGATCGCGGGGTCACCTCACAGTGACGGAACGGAGATCCGACGCCTGCTGCCTTCAGATCCGGAGAACCCTGTGACGCCCCGCTGGCCATCCGTTCCCGAGCCTTCAGCGACAGGATCCCCGAACGCACAGAGGGCGACCCCGAGGGGTCGCCCTTGTCAGCGAGCTCCGGCGCCTACCAGCGGCACCCCATGGGAAATGCGCTCTGGAGATTCTCGGCTTCACCGGCGTCGTTGATGAGTTCGGTGTTGCCCTGCGTGAAGTAGGGCTCTCGGCGTGAAGAGATGGCGACGTTCGGCTCGGGAGTCGCATCGGTCAGCAGCTGACGGTACGCCTCAGCAGCGAAGTCCGTCGGAATCGCGTCGACGAGCGACTGCCGTGTGAAGTCGAGGAACTGCTGGAAGAAGGGATCGCCGACCGAGTTGCCGTTCGCGTCGACCGGCTGAGTGAAGATCGGATGGGTCCCCTCCGCGAGCGCCGTACGGATCCCGTAGGGGCAGACGCACGACACCTTGACCCCGAGACCGGCCGTTTCGGAGAACTCCCGCAGAGAGTTGCCGTAGGCCAGCACCGCCCGCTTGCCCGAGAGGTACGTCTGGAAATAGCTGTAGCCGGGCACGGCGCCGCCGACCGCGTAGGCGACGACCGAGGCCGTGAAGAGAATGCGACCGTAGCCTGTCGCCGCCTTGGCTGCGACGGACTCGAAGAGTCCCGAGGTCACGGCTACGTGACCGCCGTAGAGCACCGCCATGGAGCGCTGCACGGCGTCGAAGAAGAGCGGAGCCGCGGTGGGGCTCACCGGCAGAATGGTGCCGAACGAAAAGCGGCCGGCGTTGTTGATGAGGATGTCGAGGCCCCCGTTGCTGGTGATCTCCGGACGCGTCAGCGCGATGCCGAGAAAGGTGTTGATCGACGTCTGGTCTTCGAGGTCCAGAGGCAGCAGCGGAAACGGATGATTGGGATGTGCCTGCGGCTCGCGTGACGTGCCGAGAACCGTGACGCCTTCCGCCTGCAGGGCGAGCCCCACAGCCAAGCCGATGCCGCGCGATGCGCCGGTGATCAGAGCGACTCGGCCGTTGAGATCCTCGTCGTCCCAGTGGCGACGCTTCGGGTAGTAGTTGGGAAAGACGCGACTTCTGAAACCCCGAGGAAGAGCTGCCGCACTCCCCGGAAGCGAAAGACCGGTGAGAGCAGCGGCCGCAGCGCCGGCTCCGAAGGTCTGCAGAACGTTCCGTCGGCTCGGGCTCTTCTTCTTGTCCTTTGAGTTCGTCACGCGAAATCTCCTTTCCTCTTCCAAATCGATCCGTTTCATGGGGCTCGACTTGCACTAAGGACGAGAGCGGGAAAAGTGTCGGCCGAAGCCCGACTCTCGAAAGGCACCCGGCTCCTCCAGCGACCGCTCCAAGCACGCCGCGCTCGTGCTGAACTGCTAGATTGGCCTCAAATCCAATCAGGGAGACTCGAGATGAATCGTCTACCGATCCTTGTCGTCGGCGTCTTTGCGCTCGCCGCGTGCGGTCAGCAGGACTCCGGCGAGACGATCGCCGACCCGGGCACAGCCGCCGAGAGCGAGCGCGAAGCCCCCAACCCCCTGCGCAACGCCTACTTCGGTGACACGCACGTGCACACGCGGTACTCGTTCGACGCCTTCATCTTCGGCACGACGACCGACCCCAACGACTCTTACGAGTTCGCCAAAGGCGGAGCCATCCCTCACCCGGCGGGCTTCGAGATGAAGCTCGACCGACCGCTCGACTTCCAGGCCGTCACGGATCACGGCATGTACCTCGGCATGCTCCCGGGCATGACCGATCCCGACTCTCCGGCCTACGACCATCCCGAAGCAGAGAATGTGCGGACGGCCAAGACGGCGGACGAGCGCCGTGCCCGCTTCGTCGGGATGTTCCCTTACCTGGCTGGCGACCCGGGCACCGAGCAGTACCTCGACAAGGACGTCGTGAGGGGTGCGTGGGAGGAGATCATCGCTGCCGCGGAGAGGCACAACGATCCTGGGAAGTTCACGGCCTTCATCGCCTACGAGTACACCTCTGCCGGCGAAGACCGCGAGAACCTCCACCGCAATGTCATCTTCCGCGGCTCGGACGTTCCGCCCATACCCTTCAGTCGCCTCGACTCGCCCAACCCGGAAGATCTCTGGGCTGCGATGGAGCGCTGGCGGGCCGAAGGCATCGACTCCTTCGCCATGCCACACAACGGGAACGGCTCCGGCGGTCGCATGTTCGAGATGGAGTACTACAACGGCGGCGCCATCGACGATGCCTACGCCGAGACGCGCATGCGCAACGAGCCCGTCGTCGAGATCACCCAGGTCAAGGGCACGTCCGAAACCCATCCCGCTCTCTCTCCCAACGACGAGTGGGCCAACTTCGAGATCATGCCCTACAAGGTCGCCACGAGAATCCTCAGCGATCCACCGGGCAGCTACGTGCGTGACGCTCTCCTCCGCGGCCTCGTGATCGAGGAAGGCGGCGTACAGAACCCCTACAAGTTCGGGGTGATCGGGGCCAGCGACACCCACATCTCGGCCGGCTCGTTCGAAGAAGAGAACTACTGGTCGAAAGTCGGTCTGCTCGACGCTGAGCCGGCTCTGCGCGGATCGGTGCCGGGCGTAGGCGTCAACGTCGGCATCGACAGTCCTTCGGAGGCAAGCGACGCCTCGCTACGCACGAGCGACGGTTCCGGCAGGACCTATCGCGACACCTACTACCACACCTGGGGCGCCTCGGGACTGGCGGGCGTCTGGGCGGAAGAGAACACCCGAGAAGCGCTCTACCAGGCCTTTCTCCGCAAGGAGACTTTCGCCACCTCCGGCCCTCGCATCCGACTTCGCTTCTTCGGCGGCCCGCGCTTCGACGATGCGGCCCTCGAGGCCAGCGACTTCCTGGAGAGGGCCTATGCCGAAGGAGTTCCGATGGGCGGAGACCTCTATCCGACGGAAGATGGCTCGGCACCCACCTTCGCCGTCTGGAGCGTGCGCGATCCGCTGGGAGCACCGCTCGACCGCGTTCAGATCATCAAAGGCTGGGTCGAAGGTGGGAAGCCCATGGAGCAGGTCTTCGACGTTGCCTGCTCGGACGGTCAACCTCCGGATCCGTCGACGCACCGCTGCGCCGACAACGGAGCGACGGTCGACCTGGCGACTTGCGACATCAGCGCAGACGTCGGCGAAGACGAGATCAAGGCAGCCTGGACCGACCCGACCTTCGAGGCTTCGCAGCGGGCGGTCTATTACGTGCGAGTACTCGAGAATCCGACGTGCCGCTGGTCGACCTGGGATGCCATCCGCGTCGGCGTCGAGCCGCGCCAGGACATCGAGACGACGATCCAGGAGCGAGCGTGGTCCTCGCCCATCTGGTACAACCCCTGAGCTTCTTCCCGTTGAAGGCTCGCCCTGCGGGCTCGGTCGAGGCTCTTCCATGAAGGAGACAGTGAAGCGGATCGT
>JBCCLJ010000308.1:0-6359 GCA_039026915.1 Acidobacteriota bacterium | reverse complement strand
TATGCTCCAAGACTCCACCGGGAGACTCCGGATGACTCCGTCTCCGCTCAAGATCCTCGTCGTCGACGACGAAGAGGCAATGCAGGAGGTGCTCCGCACCCGTCTCGAGAGCTCCGGCTACTCGGTCTTCGTCGGCGGTAGCGGGGCAGAGGCGCGCGAGAAGGTTCGACAGGTGGATCCCGACCTGATCATCTCGGACGTCGTGCTCCCGGATATCTCCGGGCTCGACCTCATGCCGAGCTTGATCGAAGACCGCCATCGCCCGGTGATCCTGATCACGGGCTTTGGCACGATCGATGCCGCCGTCGAAGCAATGAAGAACGGTGCCCACGACTTCCTGACCAAGCCCATCGACTACGTCAAGCTCGAGCAGACGCTGGAGCGGGCTCAGGCCACCCTGCCCTCTCGCGACGGCGATGGCAACGCTCCGGGGCTCGGTGAGCTGATCGGCCAGAGTGCCCCGATGAAAGCGCTCTTCGCGGAGCTGCAGACGGTGGCCGTGCGCGACACCGCGGCGCTGATCACCGGGGAGAGTGGCACGGGCAAGGAGCTCGTAGCGCGGACCATCCACGCGCTCAGTCCGCGCCGGGCGCGCCCCTTCGTTGCGCTCAACGCTGCCGCGCTTCCTGAGGGGCTGACGGAGAGCGAGCTCTTCGGCCACGAGAAGGGAGCCTTCACCGGGGCCGTCTCTTCGCGGCCTGGCTGCTTCGAGATGGCCAACGGGGGCACGCTCTTTCTCGACGAGATCGGCGAGATGCCGATTTCGCTGCAGCCGAAGCTCCTGCGCATCCTCGAAGAGTCCAAGGTGCGCCGCGTCGGCGCTTCGCGCACCATCGATGTCGATGTCCGGGTCATCGCCGCGACGAATCGACAGCCCGACAAGGCGATCGAGGAGGGGGTGCTGAGACAGGACCTGTACTACCGCCTCGGGGTCTTCAACCTCGAACTCGCGCCCCTGCGGGAACGTCGTGCCGACCTGTCGCTGCTCTGTGCTCACTTCATTCAGCAGTTCAATCGCAAGCACGGACTGGCGGTCACCGGCCTCGGCCCCGAGGTTCTGGCGAAGCTCGAGGAGTACTCCTGGCCGGGCAACGTGCGCGAGCTGCGTAACGTCATGGAGCGTGCAGTCGTCCTGGCGGAGAAGGGGACGATTGGTACCAGCCATCTGCCGACGGCGCTGGAGGAGGGGGCTCATCCCACCGAGATCGTTCTTCCTCCGGGCGTGACGGCAGAAGAGGCGGAGAAGATCGTCATTCTTCGGACGCTGGAGACGGTCGGCAACAACAAGGCCGAGGCGGCGCGCAGGCTCGGCGTCGACGTCAAGACGATTCGCAATCGCCTGCGCTCCTACGGTATCCAGATGCCGGGTCGATAGCTGAGATGCTCGCCTGCAGTGACTTCCGTTCGTCCGTTGGCGGGCGACCGGCGACGATTCGCCCTGGCCGTGGATGGTCGCGACCTTGAAGGTCGCAACCAAGGTGGCGACCGGCTCAGGGCTTCTGATCGCTCTGCTGATTGCTGTTCTGGTCTACAACCTGCTCCTCTTCCGGCAGCTGGTCGACGTGCAGCGCGATCTGTCGACCGTTCGCTATGCCGCGGCGCAGAGCGCTGCACAGCAGAACCGGCTGATCGTCGAGATCGAGGACTCTCTGCGCAAGCTCTACGCGACTCGTGACGTTGCTTACGCCGGACAGCTTCGCGACTACGTCGAGGAGTTCGAGGGCGAACTCGAGGCGCTCGAAACTCTCGAGCTCCCAGACGAACTGCTGGGTCCCGTCGCGACGCAGCGGCGCCTGTGGGAGAGCGCCGACGTACTTTCGATCGCAACCGGCGCAACGCAGGGTGAGCTGGTCGACGGGATCCTCCCGCTGCGTCGTCTCGATCTTCGCCGTCTGCAGGCGCAGGCCGATCGCTTCGGAGAGGCTCTCGAGCTGTCGGTCGATCGCGAGGTTCGGGAGTCGGCTGAATCGCGTCGCGAGATCGAGCGGCTTGCCTTGATCGCTCTGGCCATTTCGCTGGCTCTGGCGCTCGTCGTCCTCCTGCTGACGGTGCGCTCGATTCATCGTCCGATCGATCGGCTCGTGCGGGCAACGCGCGCCGTCGCCGACGGAGAGTTCGATCACAAGGTGGAGCTTCCGAGTGACGACGAGTTTTCCGATCTGGTCTCGGACTTCAACCGCATGGTCGCTCGGATCGGTGAAATCGATCGGATGAAGCGAGACTTCGTGTCGAAGGTCTCGCACGATCTGAAGACACCGCTGGTGGCGATGCAAGAGACCAACAATCTGCTGCTGCAGGAGCTGCCGGGCCCCCTCAACTCGAAGCAGAGACGTCTCCTCGAGCTGAACCAGGGTGGGGGCGAGCGGCTCTCGGGCATGCTTTCGAAGTTGCTCGACGTCGCACGGCTCGAGAGCGACGGGCTGGTCTACGACTTCAAGCGCCAAGACTTGAGAGAGATGCTCGAAGGGCTGGTTGCACGGTTTGGTGTTGCGGCACGCGAAGCGGGTCGCAAGCTGGTCGTCGATATCCCGGAGCGCCCCTTCGAGATCGACTTCGACCGCGATCGGCTCCTGCAGGTCTTCGAGAATCTGCTCGAGAACTCTCTCAAGTTCTCGCCGGAGGGGAGCGAGATCGTGATCGGTGTCTCCACGCAGAGGCCGCCGCCCAGTCCTGCGCGTCGCCGTGCGCTCCGTAGCTCGTGGGTGACCATCTCGGTCGCCGACCGTGGCCCCGGTGTTCCCGACCAGCACAAGTCGGGTATCTTCAAAGAGTTCCAGCAACTGCGGCTGGCGGGTCAGGGGCGAGACGGCGTCGGTCTGGGTCTTGCGATCTGTCGCGAGATCACCGAGGCGCATCGTGGGGCCGTCTGGGTCGAAGACAATCCCGGAGGCGGTAGCATCTTCCGGGTGTCGATTCCCAGAAGCCGTCCTGGCAGCGCCCGCTCGAGAGCCGTACCGAAGATGTCTACCCTGAGGAGTTCCCGTGCGACCAGCTCCTAAGGTCGCTTGGCTCGCCTGCTGCCTCAGCCTCGCTGGGTGCTCGTTCGGCCCCGCCGTCGACGGGCATCGCGAGTTCTCGCGGGGCGACTTCGCAGCGGCCCGCACCTCCTATGAGGCTGCCTTGGCGCGTGGAGTCGACGACGCCGAGGTTCTCTTGAGGCTCGCCGTCGCCTACCTCGTGACCTCGCCGGACGATCCGCGCGCCGAGGAGTTGCTACGACAGGTGGCGACCGGGGACGTGGGCGGCCCTTACCGGCCGGTGGCGAGCCTTCTGATCGCGCTGAAGAGGGATCTCGGCGAATCTCAGCAGGAGGTCGCTGCGGTGCGTCGTCGGGTGGACGCCTTGGAAGCCGAATTGGAGCAGCGATCTGCGCTGATCGAGAGCCTTCAGGGTGAGGGGAGAGACTCGGGAAAGGTGATCGACGCTCTCGAGCGATCCAAGTCGCAGCTGCGCCGCAGGCTCGCCGAGTCTCAGGAGCTGCTGCAGGCCGAAACGGCCAAGGTCAAATCCTTGAGAGCTGAGCTTCAGAAGCTCAAAGAGATCGATCTGGGCCGTCCGCCGGGATAGGAAGCGATCTCGGTTCCCATAATGGGTACCGAAATTCCATTCTGGGTGCAAGGGATGAGTATCGCGATGCCCATGCTCCCGGCGGGCCCCGCGCTTTTCCCCGGTTTTCGGGCTTCTCGGCCGCTCGCGCCTTCTGGCACCGCTCTTGAAGTAGTTGAGGGTGCACAGCGGGAGTGCCCCATGCCCAGTGGTCTCTCCGACCCGATCGGCCGCTCGCTGTGCCTGCTTTTGAAAGACCACACGAGATCGAACGATCTCCCACCCCACGGGGTGAACGCTTTGAGAGCGCGCTCCCGAGTCTCTCGGGAACGTGAAGGCCAGTCCGGGAGACCCTGGACTGGCCCTTTTTTTGGTGGCGGATGAGTTCGGTTGAGACGCTTTGCGCTTCAGTAGCGGTTGCCGAGCGTTCTCACGACCGTCGGCGCGGGCTCGGTACGGATCCAGCGAGCGACCTCACGCCACTCGGTGGTCGGCAGAGCGCCGCGCCGAAAGCTGCTGGGAGTCATGCCAACCCAGCGCTTGAAGGTCCTCTGGAACGTTCGCCGGTCTCCGAAGCCGCACGCCGAGCGCACCTGCTCCAGGGTCAGGTCGCGGCGCCGAAGGAGCTCAATGGCTCGTGCGACGCGCAGAATGGCGAGCCATTCGCGAAACTTGATTCCCGTCTCGCGATGAAAGTAGGTCGAGAAGTAGCGGCGTTCGAGACCCGCGGCGCTGGCCGCGTCTTCCAAGCGGATTCTTCCGGAAAGGTGCTCCTTGACGTAACGTCGGACGCGGCGGAGCCGAGGCGACGAGTCAAAGACGGTTTCGGAACCACCCAGGAGCGAGAACGCCGTCTGACGAGCCGACCGAATGTCTTCTTGTTTCACGCCCTACACACCTCCCTGGATGAATCTACACCTGTCCTGTGTCTTTACACGGCGTGGCGGCGCGCTTTTGGACAAGGTCCACAACACTTGCCGCATCGGGTAGCGAGTGCCGATGTCTAAGCGGGTCTCCAGGTCCTTGGATCGACTCTACGACTCCGGTCGCGTCGAGGCTCAGCGCCTTCCTCTCGCCGAACTTCGGTGGGTCGTCTTTTCGGATCACCATCGCGGGAAGCTCGATGCGGCCGATGATTTCGCCACTTGCGCCAGGGCCTATCGCACGGCGCTCGCGCACTATCTGGCGGAGGGCTTCGGCCTTTGCCTGCTGGGGGACGTCGAGGAGCTCTGGGAGTGCGATCCGAACGACAGCCTCGAGGCGCACGCCGACTGCGTCGATCTCGAGAGTCGCTTCGCCCGGCGCGGGCGACTGCACCGCGTCTGGGGCAATCACGACGACGAGTGGGCCTCCGCCGGGTCCTTTGATCGTGCGGTGAGGAGGGTGCTGGAGGACTCTCCGGAGATCGAAGTGCGTGAGGCCGTCGTCTTCGAACTCCTCGATCCGGACCGGATCGGTAGCCTGGTTCTCGCTCACGGTCATCAAGGCACCGCGTTCTCGGACCGACTGTCGTTCGTCAGCCGTTTTCTCGTGCGGCACGTGTGGCGGCCTTGGCAGCGACGTACCGGTCAGCGCATCACGTCGCTTTCGGGCGACTATGGCCTCAGGCATCAACATGAGATCGCTCAGTCGCGTTGGGCTGCCTCGCGCAACAGGGTCGTGCTGATTTCGGGGCACACGCACCACCCCGTGTTCGCGGGGGAGGCCAAAGAGACCTACCTGATGCGTCGTCGGTCCGAGCTCGAGGCCGAGCTCCAGAGCCTCGAAGATCCCTTCCTGCGCTCAGACCTGGAGCGGCGGCTGACCGAGCTTCGGGCCGATCTCCGCTACCGGGAGGCTCGGAGCGAAGGACATCTGCTGCGCGCCGGCGAGTCGAACGAGGCCTACTTCAACGCTGGCTGCTGCTCTTACAAGAGCGGCAGCATCACCGGGATCGAGCTCGCGGATGCCGAGATCCGCCTCGTCCGTTGGCACCAGCAGGAGCTCGAGCCGCAGCGCGAGGTGCTTCGTTCGCGCGGGCTTCGGGAGCTGTTCTCGAGACTGGACTGAATCAGCGGAAGACTTCGGGGAACAGGTACCAGGTCATCCCAAGAAGCACAAAGGCGCTGATCACGGTCAACACGGCGAAGAGAACCGACTGCAGGCCGACCGCATCGACCCAGCGCCGCCAGAGCTCGCGCAGTCCGCGAGGTGGCTTCCTAGGAGGCTGCTGCATGTCGCTGCTTGGCGCGCAGCACGCGACGATCTGCTTCGCGCAGCGCTTCATCGGGCGACGTCTCTTCCGAAAGAAGCACGATGCCGACCGAGAGAGCGATCGGCGGCGTGCCCTTGGCGCTTTGCAGAAGTCGGCTGCGAACCCCCTCGGTCCGCTCTCGAGCTTGATCGGGCCCGAGCTGAGGAGCGACGACGAGGAATTCGTCACCGCCCAAGCGAAAGAAGTGATCCGTCGGTCGAAAGGCGTGGCTGAGCTCGTAGGCCGTCCGAGTGAGGCACTCGTCGCCGACCTCGTGGCCGAACTTCTCGTTGATGCTCTTGAACCGATCGACGTCGACGTAGATCAGCGAGGCCTCGGGAAGCTCGAGGAGCACCTGCCGGAGGGCTCGGCGGTTCTTCAGTCCGGTGAGGGGATCGACGTCGGTCTGTTGACGCAGCTTCTCGTAGGAGCCCTGAAGGCGTTGGCTCAGCTGATCGAGACGGTTCGAGCGGCTCGACTCCAGGGCCACGAGCGTGGCGAAGGCGAGGCTCAGCTCGCTGGCGCAGCTCAGGAGAGTCGTCAGCTCCATGACTCCGGTGAAGGCCTGACGCCCCAGAAG
>JBCCLJ010000307.1:0-6445 GCA_039026915.1 Acidobacteriota bacterium | reverse complement strand
CTGGTCGGGGCTGCGCTGTGCGTCTTCTACCTGCTCCTGCTCAGCGTTTCGGAGCACACCGGTTTTGGCCTTGCCTATGCAATCGCGGCCGGTGCGACAGTGCTGCTGATCTCGGCCTACGCGCTCGGAATCTCGGGGCGCCGCGGTTGGGCGGCGATCCTCTGCGCGGGGCTCGGCGGACTCTACTCGTTCCTCTACGTTCTGCTGCAGCTCGAAGACATGGCCTTCCTGATGGGCTCGGTCGGCCTCTTCGTTGCGCTCGGTTCGGTCATGTGGGCGACGCGCCGCTTCGACTGGTATCGCTTCGAGATGGGATCTCGCCAGAGGGTGGTGTAGGGAGCGGCGGCGTGCTGCTACTCTCTCGCCTTCAACCTGACTCTGGAGCTGCCGATGATCGTCGTCGTTTCCCCCGCCAAGTCTCTCGATTTCGAACAGGCCCCGCCGACCGCCGAGTTTTCCCAGCCCGACTTTCTCGACGAGTCTTCGAAGCTGGTACGTCGCATGCGCAAGATGGACGCGGGCGATCTCAGCGACCTGATGGGCATCAAGGAGAAGCTGGCGACGCTGAACGTCGAGCGCTTCCGCGACTGGCGCCGACCGTTCACACCGAAGAACGCCAAGCCCGCTCTCTTCGCGTTTCAGGGTGACGTCTACAAGGGACTCGAAGCGGAGGGGCTGACCTCGACGCAGCTCGAATGGACGCAGCAGCACCTTCGCATCCTCTCGGGGCTGTACGGGGCTTTGCGGCCACTCGATCTGATTCAGCCGTACCGCCTCGAGATGGGGCTACCGGTCGACATCGGCAAGGACCCCAACCTCTACTCCTTCTGGGGCACCAAGATCACCGAGTCGCTCAACGCCGTGCTCGCGGAGGAGGGCTCCAAGACGCTCGTCAACCTGGCTTCGAACGAGTACTTCAAGTCGGTTCGTCCGGAGCGGCTCGAAGCGCGCGTCGTGACGCCGGTCTTCAAGGACGACAAGAACGGCAAGCAGCGCGTCATCAGCTTCTACGCCAAGTGGGCGCGCGGCGCCATGGTCCGTCATCTGAGCCGCAAGCGGGCCAAGACGGCCCGCGCACTGCGCTCCTTCACCGAGGGCGGCTACGCCTTCGACGAAGCGCAGTCGACTCCGGAGTCACCGGTCTTCGTTCGCCATCACGACTGAGGCGCACTGACGGGCCGAAGCACCATCAGTTCGTCGTAGCCGCCGACGATGAAGCGAGGGCCCTCGGCGAGCCCCAGCGTCTGGCCTGAGACGTACGACGAGGGCAGCACCTCGTGATAGAGGAGTTCGCCTTCGCGGTTCCACAGCATGACGGCCGATCGGGCGCCGACCGCTCGGAGCGTGCGCACGGCTGCCCACATTCCGTCGCCCTCTTCGCCTTCCACCCAGAAGAGGCGAGCCGAGTGACCTGTCTCGGGCAGGGGAAGCTCGAGATGCAGGAGGCCATCGAGGCGACGAATCTGGAGTCGTTCCGTGACGTGTCCGTCCGGCCCCTCTTCGAACTTCGACTCGACCCAGAGAGGCGCTTCGCCTCGAGGACGTACGATCTCGAACGTGGTGTCTTCGGCGAAGTGGATCGGACCGAGGAGTGATCCGTCGAGTCGGCGTACCAACGCCGAGGCTCGGGGGTCCGAGTGCACGATCTCGGCCGTGCCGTCGCCGTCGAGATCCTCGACCTCGATCTGAAAGACGTTGCCGGCCTCGACGTGCCAGAGCTCCTCGCCGCGGTGATCGACGGCGTAGAGACCACCGGAGGCGTTCATGCCGATCAGGAACTCGACGGTCCTCGGGTCCCCGTCGAGCTGTGCCGGGACCATGATATCGACCGCCTGACGTCGCCTCTCGAACGACCAGAGCAGTTCGCCTTCGAGGCTGTACACGCCGGTTTCCTGCCAGCCGCCGCCCTGGTCGACGACCTCGCAGCGGCCGTCGCCGTCGACGTCGAGAAAGAGCACGTCGCCGGTGGTCTCCGGATAGCTCTGAAGCCACTGAGCGGTCAGCTGCAGCTCGGCCGAAGCGGAGCTTTGTCTCACGAATGAGCCGAATTTCTCACCGCCGGCGAGGAGGAGCTCGTCACGCCCCCGCGTGCAGTCGATCCCTTCGACACGCACGATGGGGCCCAGCTCCGGCACCGAGAGGCGCTCGAAGGCCCATCCCAGCTCGGTCAGCCGGTCCATCCGGATTCCCGGCTCGATCGGAGCTGCGGGCTTCGCCGTCATTGCGCCAAAGGCCAGACGCGAGTAGGTGCAGCCCGACGAGGTCAGTGCGAGAGCCACGAGCGCAGCGGACAGGCTGCGCCGAAGGCAGCGGCCCGACGGTCTTCTCGTAGCGATGTGCGGTTGTCGGAGCGTCATGGCTTCCTCCCTCGGAGATTGCGGCGTCGCCAGCGAGCACTGCAGAAGCCGTGCCGAGCGTCGGCGATCGCTTGGACGGGGAGCAACGACACAGATCCAAGGCCCCCGAGGACTCGGACTGCGCGCTTCGGGTACGGTGCTGTACAGCGGCTGCGCACGGGCGGCAGCGGGTGCGTCGTCCTAGCGAGCGATCTGACCTGGCTGAAGAGCGACCTGCGGCTCGCGCGGCTCGTCCGGATACAGGTGGCCGACCTCGTCCTCGTAGCCGTTGAACAGCTCTGTTGGAAAGGTATCGCGGACGGTCGGCCAGACGGGATCGTCCCGAAGTACGAAGGACTTGTCCTGATCCCAACGAGGGTGAGGAATGTTGGGGTTCACGTTCGAGAGAAACCCGTACTCGTGAGGGAAGGCCTCCTGCCAGAAGGTCGTCGGCGCCTCTTCGACGAGCTCGATGCGCACGAGTGACTTGGCGCTCTTGTAGCCGTACTTCCACGGCACGACGAGCCGCACAGGGGCCCCGTGCTGTTTGGGCAGAGGCTCGCCGTAGACGCCGGTGGCGAGCAGCGTCAGAGGATGTACGGCTTCGTCGAGCCGCAGCGCCTCGTGGTACGGCCACGGGTACTGCGGCGCCTGGTCGACGCCCGGCATCCGGGAGGGCTGGAGCGCCGATTCGAAGCGTACGTATCGAGCCGTGTCCAGGGGACGGCAGCGCTCGATGACCCGATGCAGGGGGAAGCCCGTCCACGGAACGTTCATGGACCAACGCTCGACGCAGCGAAAGTGGTAGAGCCTCTCCTCGTGCTCGAAGGCAAAGAGATCGTCGAGCGAAAGTGACAGCGGCTCGGCGCAGGCTCCAGCGACTTCGAGTGTCCAGGGCGTCGCCTCGAAGTTCGTCGTCAACCGGGTCAGGTCGCCGGCGCGTCCGGGCAGGAATTCGTAGAAGTTGGTGTGGCGCCCGGCCACCTCGCGCTCGGTGAGGCCTTCGAAGGCCCCCTGCGGCAGTTGGATCTCTTCGTTGCGCCGGGCGGGAAAGACGTCCGGTCGCTCGAGCGCCGGCACGATCGGCTCGCGTCCGCCCTCGCTGCGGCAGGCCATCGGAAGCGTCGCGAACGCGAGCAGCAAGCGCCGCCGATCGAAGAAGAGCTCGCGAGGTGTGATGGCGGTCTGTGGCGACTCAGTCAGGGTACTTCTCGCGCATCGCCGTGACCGAGCCGCGGATGAGCTCGTCCAGAACCTCGAGATCGACATCCTCCAGGCGCTTGATGTAAAGGCAGGACTTGCCGGTTTTGTGCTTGCCGAGTCTCCGCAGCAGGTCTTCACTGCCGTCGAAGCCGTCCATCACGTAGAGAGTCAGGTTCTGCTTTCGCGGCGAGTAGCCGGTCAGGAAGAAGTCGCCCTCCCTTCCGCTCTCGTACTTGTAGTGGTAGCGGCCGTAGCCGACGATCGTGCTGCCCCACATCTTGGGGCGCTTGCCCGTGGCGGCTTTCATCAGCCGAGCCACCGCGCGGCAGTCCTTGCGCTTTTGCGGATCCTCGATGCCGGCCAGGAAGTCTCTGACGCTGGCGGAGTTCTCGGTCGTCTTCACAGTGTCTCCTCGGAGTTCCTCGAGGTCTCTTGCGACGTCTCGATCGAAGGGTTGCCGAAGCGGCGCCAGAAGAGAGCCAGGAAGCCGGGAAAGAACGCCCACGACCACTGGAGGGCTCTGACGAGATGCTGGCTCGCGCCGAAGGTGTCGGGCGCGGGGCCGGCGGCGGTCCAGATTCCCGAGATCGTCCAGAAGCTGAGTCCGGAGGCGACGCCGGCAGCGAGCCCGCGCAGCAGAGCCGTGCCGGTGCGTCGTCGCGGCGCCCAGTCTCCGACGAGCGCCAGCCCGAGCCACATGCCGAGCCACGAAAGCAGCAGGGCCAGGAGGTAACCGACGACGCTCGCGAGCGGATAGAAGAGAGCGGCGAGCAGGAGTCCGAGAGCCGGCAGCGCGAGCAGGTGACGAGCCAGCGAACGGCCTCGGTCAGCCTCGACGGAAAGCACGGTGCTGAGCAGGGCGAAGATCGCGACGCCGTGCACGATGGCCGGCACGAGGGCGCCGTCGGTGAGATAGGCGGCCCACAGCCAGTCGCCGAAGGCGGACGCGGTACCGAGGGTCAGGGCCGCCAGAGCGGCCGGCAGTAGTCGCGTCATCCGTCGCGCCGCGCTGAGCGCTGTTTCCCCGTTGGGAGCTGATTCGCAGGTGGGTTTGGTTCCGGCACCGTGTATCCTCGGCATGTCACAGCAGCAAGGCGCCGTCGCCGCTGCTGGTTTTCTTTCGCCCGGCCCTCCGGTCGAGGCTAGCCCAAAAGAAGGGGGGCAGCGAGTGCAGAGACGAGACCCTGGTTTGCGCCTCGTTCTAGCGGCGATGGTCCTGTCGTCGACTCTCGGCGCCAGCGTCGTCTCGGCCGAGGCCCGGCCGACGAACTTCTGGAGTGCCGCGGGTGCACGACCCAACGGTCTCGATCTCGACGACGACTTCATCGTCGGCGAGCCCGGCGTCGACGACACACTCTGCGACGCCAGCGGTGGCACCAACTCCTCGGCAGGCTACCTGGAGGATTTCGACCGCGACGGTGTCACCGAACAGCAGTGGTTCGTCGTCGGTGCGAATGCACCCCCCGGTTTCTCGCGCGGCACCAACTCGCCCACCTGCGGCTCGCTCACCAATCCCTGCGCGACGGTCGGCCAGGCATGGAACAACGCGCGCGACAACGGCGGTCCCGGCAACGGCGAGGACGTGGTCTGCGTCGCCGGTCGTCTCGATCAAGACGTGCGGACCCCGCTTTCGGGGCGCAGCGGCCGGAAGGTGAAGCGTCCCACCGCACGGACCAGTGAGCAGTGGAGCTTCGAGTACCCCGAGAATCCCGCGATGATCGTCGGAGTCGACGCGGATGACGACGGCATCTATCCGCCGTTCGACCGTGACGACGTCGCCGAGTTCCGAGCCCCGAGCTCCGGCGACAACCGAGACTTCGCCTACATCACGGTGGGCGGCGTCAGCAACATCGAGGTTGCGCACATCACGCTCACGGACTGGGGCAGCAGCGTGAAAGAGGGTGGAGGCATTCTTCGGCAGGGCTCTCCAGGCCTGGTCGACGGTCTCTACTTCCACGACTTCCGGGCCGAGGGCATCAATCGCGGTCAGTGCCACGGCAGCAACACGATCATGTTTTCGAACTTCGGTTCGCGGATGCGCCACCTGGCCCTGGAGCACGCCGATCTGATCGACGTGAACGGCTACGTTTCACGCGGAGGCTTCTCCGAGCCGTTCACCCGCTTTCGCGCTCTGAACGTCGACATGATCGGGCTCGGTGGACCCGGCAACACGAACGTCGCCGGGCAGAGCTGTGAGAACTCCAACGGCACGCTTGCGATCGTGATGCGCATCTGGGGGCTCGATGGTCGCGACAATCACGTCGAGTGGATCGACAACGACCTCGAGTTCATTCGCTGGGAGAAGGGGCAGCCTGCCTCTCTGGGCAGCGGAATCCTGCTTTGCGGCATGCGCAGATTCCACTTCGTCGGCAATCGCATCGTCAACTTCATCGGCGGGCTGCAGATGCTGAACACCAAGGACAACGTCTGCGCCAGCGGCACGCCTCGCTTCTCGGGCGATCTCGCGTTCGAGAGCAACTCGATCTTCGTGACGAGACCGTCGCTCTTCCTCCCAGGGCAGTTCATCAACGTCGTCGGCTTCCTCGGGACGCAGACGGGGCGCGACCAGCGACTCAACGGCGCCAGAGGCTACTACCGCGTCGAGAACAACGAAGTCGACTACTCGCGTCTCGGAGGAGACAACGATCGTCTCGGTGCCTTCGTCCTTCTGCAGAACGCCACCGACGCCGACTACCGAGGCCTCTCGGTACGGATCGCCAACAACGACGTCGTCGGTCGGTTTGCGCGCAACGTCGGTGGACTGCTGTGGGCGCCCGACGCCGGCAACGTCGGCACACCCGACGATCTGGTGCTCGAAGGCAACACGCTGCACGACCCGTTCGGCGGCGGCCCGCTCGAGGACGTGGACGTGCGTGGCGGCCAGCACATCGCTCGGGTCTCCGGCT
>JBCCLJ010000306.1:0-6524 GCA_039026915.1 Acidobacteriota bacterium | reverse complement strand
GAGCAGGGCTTCGGCGCGGCCGATCTCCAGAGAGTAGAGGTCGCCGCCACTGCCGAGCACGCTCGTCTCCGCGGCCAACGGCAGCGCCGCGGCGGCACAAAGTGCAGCGCAGGCAAGGGGGCGGAACGAGTTGCGGAGGCTCACGTTCACGCCCTCAGATTGACGACCTGCCGCAGGTCGACTTCGCGTAGCCAGGCGCAAACCTGAGGGTTGTCGGGAAAGAACTCTGTCTGCAGCCGCGAGAAGGTCGCCTCGGCAGCGCTTCCTGCGCCGGCCTTGAGCTGGGCTTCGCCGAGCAGGTAGAGGCCGTTCTTCACGCTCTCCGGATCGCTGTAGCGCTCGGCCAGGGCCACGGCCTTCTGAGCATGCGCCCAGGAGTAGCGGAAGCGCTCGGCTTCGAGGAGGCCGAAGGCGAGGTCGAGATGGCAAGAGATGCGGTGCCTGTGAGCCTGCGCGTGCAGCAGAGTTCGCAGGCTCTCGTAGAGCAGCGAAAGGCCTTCTTCCAAGCGTCCGTCGAGAAGACGGCAGTAGCCGACGTTGTCGAGCACTTGCGCACGCCATACCGGCGGGTCGGCCGGGATGAGTTCCATGGCTTGCTCGTACTCCGCGGTCGCTTCGGCCACGTGGCTTTCGGCGAGAAGCAGGTTGCCGAGCCGGTTGTGCGCGTGGGCGAGCCAGTCGTCGCGCCCGAGCCAGCGGGCACGATCCCGAGCGATCCGCGCGTAGAAGATGCCCTTCTTGTAAGAACTCCCGAGCTCCGAGATGCGAGCGAGGGCGTTGGCCGCGGCCCAGGAGTTTTCGACGTCGGCGGAGCGAGCGAGGACGTCGAGCAGGGTTTCCGCCTGCCGCTCCGGCGAGCCGATCTCGATCGCGACGGCCGAGCGGTTGCAGGCTGCTCGATCGGCGAGGACCTCGCCTCCCTCGGCGGCCGCGACGTCGACCGCCGCGTCCAGGACGAGAAGAGCCTCTTCGTACTCGCCGATCTCGACGAGTCGGGTCGCCCGTGCGCGCAGCTCTTCGTAGCTCGGCGTTTCGGCGAACGTCCGACTTTCGGGCTTGCGAGCGGCGGGAAGCCGGACGGGCGGCGCGGAGGGCCGGTCCAGGGGAACCGCGGTCGGTTCGGCAGGGATGCGGAAGGGCAGGGTCATCTTGCGTGTGATCTCGGCCAGGAAGGCCTGATTCATCGTCAACGGCCTATTGTTTGCTTCTGCGGAGGGCGTGTCAAATCTTAGGGTCCTCGGACACTCTGAAGTCCTCTGGCTGACTCACGCGAGGCAGACCCGGCCCGACGGCAGACGAGCGGGTGGCCCGCTTCCCATCGGACCTTCGCGTCGGTCTGTAACCTGGTCACAAGCACGCTGTCTTGATCTGTAGCGCCGACGACGGAACGGTCGACGGATGACGGGAGACGACCTTGGGGTTACAGTCGCCCGAGCCAAAGACGGAGCCCAAGATGAACCTTCGATTCGCAAGCCATGCTCGAGCCAACGCCCTCGCGTCCCCGCCGGCTGCTGCCGGTGCGCTGACCTTGGTGCCGGCCCTCCTTCTCCTACTGCTTCCCGCCTCGCTTTCGGCCCAGGAAGACGTCCAGACCTCCTTGCGCAGGCACGACGAGGCGCCCACGATCGGTGCCGGCGTCCAGCCGCCGGACGGCGTCTGGCAGACGGACGAGGACGGCAAGGAGTTTTTCTTCGACAAGTATCCGAAGATCGAAGGCGCCTACCGCTGGGTCGACGAGGAGAAGGGCGTCGTGCGGCTGCGCCATCTGATGCCGCTCGAGGTCCACTCCCACGACGACGAGTTCTTCTACTTCAAGATCTATCGCAGGGAGAAGGTCGAGATCGAGGAGCCTGAGAACAAGCTGCCGCTGCTACCGCTCGAGGTGCAAC
Organism: Acidobacteriota bacterium; assembly: GCA_039026915.1. GTDB lineage: Bacteria > Acidobacteriota > Thermoanaerobaculia > Multivoradales > Multivoraceae > JBCCLJ01. Next base: position 4,635 of record JBCCLJ010000306.1, on the reverse strand, counting down.
TCGAAGAGCAGGACGAGCTGGAGTTGCGCGCCGTCGACGAAGGACTGCCCCGCAGCGGCCAATGGCGCAACGGTTTCGTCTTCGCCGACATGAACGAAGACGGCATACAGGACATCGTGCACGGCCCGGCGCGGAAGAGCTTTGCGCCGCCGTCGATCTTTCTCGGAAGCGAAGACGGAACCTGGGCGCCCTGGGAGTCGGTGCAGTTCGACGACGCCCCGTTCGACTACGGCGACGTTGCCGTGGACGACTTCAACCAAGACGGTCACCTCGACATCGCACTCGCCATTCACCTCACCGGCGTCGTCGTCATGGTTGGCGACGGCGAGGGCCGCTTCCGTCAGTGGGGCGAAGGCCTGCCCGTCGTCCGGACGAAGACCCAGTCCTCGGGCAAGGAGAAGCGGATCGCGAGCCCCTTCACGTCCAGAGCCATCGTCGCAACCGACTGGACCGGCGACGGGCGCCCCGATCTCCTGGCGCTGGCCGAGGGGCCGAGCAGTCCCGAGGCGATCGCCGAGGGGAACAGCGGCCCCAAAGGTCGAGTGCTCCTCGAGAACAAGGGCGACGGCTCCTGGGAGCTGCGCTCGGACGGCACCGGCTTCATCGGCGACACGCTGATCGTCACGGACTTCAACGACGACGGCCAGCTCGACTTCGTCACCGACAGTTTGCGCATGGGTGACGGTCAACTGATCAACCTCGGCGGCGACGCGGCGGCGGAGGGGTTGTGGACGACGGAGTACCTCGAGCTCAACCGTCCGACGCCGATCCTTCGCGGCGCCGCCGTTGCCGACTTCGACGGCGACGGCAGGAAGGACCTGGCGATGTCGATCCGCGCGATTCAGGAGCGCCAGCTCTTCCAGGCCGTCGACCTCTACCTGCAGCGCGACGGAGACTCGCGCTGGGAGCACCGCGTCGTCCTTTCGAGCATCTCGGAGACGGAGAACTTCCGTTCGTTGACCGCGGGCGATCTCGACGGAGACGGCGACTCCGACCTCGTCGTGCTTCTCTCCGAAGGACACACCTGGCTTCTGATGAACGACGGCAAGGGCGGTTTCCGCCGCGAGGTCGAGCCGGGCCTCATCGCTGAAGGAGCGCACGAGTTCTGCAGTGGCTATCGCGCACGCATCACCGATCTCGACGGTGACGGTCGCATGGAGCTTGCCGCGAACTTCGCCGGCGAGCCCGGTAGCGAGAAGGTGTTCCTCGGCGTTGCCAAGCCGCGCTGCACGTCGCGGGGTTCGCTCCGCCTCTGGACCGTAGCGCCGAAGTCGGCGGCGACCGGCGGCTGACGACGAGCCCTGCGCGCAGGTTGCGGGACCGTAGCCTGCCAAGCTCTCGACGGCCTTCGCGAACGCCCCCCTGGAGGAGCCGAGTTGACGCTCGGCTGCCGCCTTCATATAGTCGGTCGTCGATGTCCCGAAAGATCCGGGACAAGACTGCGGCCGACTTCGGGGAGAAAGCGGGACGCTCGACGACACGGTCCCGACCGAAACCCCACTGCCGATCCTTCGGGTGAAGCACTGAGGTTGCGCTGCAACGAGGGTTCACAGCTGCCTGAAAGCCTGCTATGGTCCGCGACCAAGCTTCGACATTTTTCAGATTTACAGGGCTTCAATTTCGGAGCCCATGTTGCTTTCAAATCTTTTAACGGGAGGTGATGAGTCTCACAGAAGGAATGATTCCTTGAGTGCGGATCCGGTCAGGCGGTCGACGACGACGGCCTCGAGGGTCTCTAGAGCACTCGAAACACTCAATTAAATTCGTATTCCTAGTTAGTTTTGAAAGGCGGGCAAGCAATGGGCTTGCACGTCACCTAAGGAGATTTCTCTCATGAAGAGAATTGTTGCGATCGTTCTCCTCGTCGGCCTCTGCGCCGTGAGCGGAACCGCTTTCGCTGAGATCGGTACGGCTGACGCCGTCCCGGCCGCCACTCTTCTGATTCCGCGCTTCGAGGTCGACATCTCGAATGCTGCTGGCCAGACGACTCTGTTCTCCGTGAACAACGCTTCCGACGCCCCCACCATCGCCCACGTCACCGTGTGGTCCGAGTGGTCGGTGCCGGTCCTCGATTTCGATATCTACCTGACGGGTTACGACGTCCAGACCATCAACATGGGCGACATCATCCGTGACGGCGTTCTGCCGCGTACGGCCCCTGACAGCACGATCTCGAACCTGGGCGCTTTCTCGCAGCCGCACTCCACCTTCGGTGGCAGCTGCCTGACGCTCTCCCCGAACTACGCTCCGATCAGCGGCACCTTCCTCGCCATCGTGCAGGAAGCCCTGACCGGTCAGCCTCTCTCCGCTGGTGCGGCTGCTGGCGCTTGCGCCGCCACCCCCGGCAACGAGACGCTCGCGCGTGGTTTCATCACGGTCGACAACGTGAGCGAGTGCTCGCAGGAGTTCCCGAACAACGACGGCTACTTCATCGACGGTGGTACGGGCACGGCGAACAACGACAACGTCCTCTGGGGCGACTTCTTCCTGGTCGATCCGACGAACGCGTTCGCTCAGGGCTTCACCGCAGTGCACATCGAGGCTGACTCGACGGCACTCGCCGGCGGCGTCCCGAGCTGCGACCCGCTCGCAGGCTACACCCCGCAGACCTTCTACTGCCGGGTGCTGGAAGGCACCCGCGCAGCCAACATGGCTCTGCTGCCTGGTGGCGACAACCGTGAGGCCACCGGCTCCACGATCGCCACTCGCTACGTGACCGGCGGCGGTTTCTCCGGCGGCACCAGCCTGCTGGTCTGGCGTGACAACGGCGTTGGCGTCCCCGCCAACTGCGCTACCGGCGCACCGAACTTCACGCAGGAAGCTCTCGTCATCTTCGACGAGGAGGAGAACCCGATCCTGGCTCCGACCGGCGGCCCCTCGGGTGCCCCGGGCGCAACGCCCGTTGACCCGTTCCCCTACTGCACCAACCGCGTGACGGTCGGCACGGCCTTCCCCGTGTCCGAGCCCTTCGGCTGGCTGTACGTCAACCTCAACAACGTTGACGGCGGCGCCCTCGACTACAACCAGGCCTTCGGCCTGACGGTCATGGACGCTTCCGGTCTGTACAGTGTCGGCTTCGAGGCCATTCAGCTGAACAACCTCTCGGTGACCAGCACGACTGCGCCCAACCCGGCCACGCCTGGCTCCTAATGTGAGTCGGCCAGACCGACCTCGTGTCGGTCGAGCCAAAGAATTGGGGGAGTGAGCTTCGGCTTGCTCCCCCTTTTCCTTTGGGGCGAATCTCGCTAGAGTTCGCCGTCACTCTCTCTCGGCGATCCCTACCACTCCCGGCTCGCAGCCTGCGCCCGGACACCAGCAGGTCCGTCGCGGCGCAGCCCGTCACATCAGCGCTCTCCCTCTCGACGCTGAAAAAACCAGCCCTGCCGACCTCTGACCGCGGCAAGTCTTCGGATCGGCTCGGCGTCCGAAGGCCGGTCGACGCTCGAAGTCGCTTGATTTCAGGGAGTTCTGGGGCTTGCCTAAGTATGATAACGTAGCATATTGTCTTTTGGCTTTTTAGCCGTACTCCCCCCGCAAACCGATCGACCTGACAGAGGCCCCCATGTCTCGAAACCGCTCACTTCTCTGCGCCTCGCTGGGCGCTCTGCTTCTCTTTTCCCTTCATGTAGCGGATCCTCTCGAAGGCTCCTGCGTCGTCTGCAGCCCGGCCGCTCCGGTCCCCTCCTCGCTGTGGGGAAGCCTCGAGCCTCGCGGGATCCTCGAGGATCAGACGAGCTACGTTTTCAACTTCGAGCCGGGATGCAACGTGCCGTTCTATTTCGAGCTGGCGATGGGTCAGGATCTGATCTTCGCTGCCACAGGCAACGCAGTGCAGGTCTGGGATACCGGTGCCGACGTCGATGATCCGCCCCAGCTCGGCGAAGCCTGTACCCCGGTGCTCGGCACCTGGAAGAAGACCGACACCGACTTCTACGTGGGCAGCGTCGGCACCGTGCGCGGCAACGACAACTTCGCCGTCGCCGCGATCGGCGGCGGTATGGGTATGGCGATCATCGACGCGCGCAATCGGAACTTTCCAGGCGTGATCTACCAGGATGAGGGCGTCTTCAACAGCTCCCAGTCGCTCTCCGGCGGCACCGCTCGCGCGGCCAGCATCGGCGGTCGCGACTACGGCTTCGTGAAGAGCTTCGGTGCGGAGATCTTCGTTTACGACGTGACCTCGGCGTTGAGCCTGAACGTTCCGTGTCATGACTCCTCGCAGGCTACGGTGCAGTGTCCGGGGGTTTACCAGGGCAAATGGCCGGGAACGTACTTCGGATCGATGGATGCCGAGGGCAACCGCATGCTCACCTCGGGCGGTGCAGGTGGAGTCGTCCAGTTCTGGGACACGACGTCGCCGGCGGCTCCCGTGCTCCTCGGGTCGCTGCCCTCGAGCTCGCTGGTCACCGAAATGTGGCTCCAGAACGGCGTCTACTACGCGGCGGTCGGCAACGATCAGGTGGTCGACGTCTATCAGCTGCCGTCGTTCAATCCCGTCGTTACCCTGCAGACGCCGGGCAGCGACCTTGCGAACAGTCGCAAGACTCGCGTCAGCCGCATCGTGCACTCGAACGACAACGGTCTGCACTACCTCCATGCCGTCCACGGTTCGACACCGGGCGAAGGCCCTCAGCG
>JBCCLJ010000305.1:0-6530 GCA_039026915.1 Acidobacteriota bacterium | reverse complement strand
TCACGAAGGGAGACTTCGATGACACCCTCTGCCACTTCCAACATTGCCTTCAGGCTTCCGGAAAGCGAAGCACCCACCGACGGTTTCGACATGCCTCGCCTCGAGGCGGCGATTCGCGAGATGCTCTTCGCCATCGGCGAGGACCCCGAGCGCGAGGGGCTGCTCGACACGCCTGCACGCGTCGCCCGCTCCTACCGCGAACTCTTCGCCGGGCTCGACCAGGACCCTTCGGATCACCTCGGTCGCACGTTCGAGCAAGACACCGAAGACATCGTCTCGCTGCGCGACATCGAGTTCGAGAGCTTCTGCGAGCATCACCTCCTGCCGGTCTTCGGCCGCGCACACGTCGCTTACCTGCCGCAGCACGGTCGCGTCGTCGGCCTCTCGAAGCTGGCGCGCACGGTCGAGGTCTACGCACGACGGCCGCAGCTCCAGGAACGGCTCAACGCGCAGATCGCTGACGCGCTCATGGACCATCTCGATCCGAAGGGCGCGATCGTCGCTATCGAAGCAGAGCACATGTGCATGAAGATGCGCGGCGTGCGCAAGCGCTTCTCGGTGATGACCACCGTCGCCGCGCGCGGCGTCTTCCGCGAAGACCGCCGCCTGCGGGCCGAGACGCTCGGTCTCTTCGGTGTCGGCGGCGCACAAGCCGGCGCCTCCTGCGACTGACCGTCGCAAACGCTTCGTCTACTCGACCTCGATCGCGCGTCGCGCAAGGACTTTCCCTCGCACGCGCTCGGTCATGTAGCGCACCTCGTGGCGCCCCGTCTTCCGCGGCGCTACGAGCTGCAGGACCTTGCCCTCACTCGTCTTGCGCTGGAAGCCCCAGAGCGAATCGGGAGCGTCCGCCGCCACGACGGTGACGAAGTCGCCGTCGCCGTCGGGCCCGATCCAGGAGACGCCGAACGTCTCACCGGCCTTCACGCTCTCTTGCACATCGAGCAGAATTCTCGCGGGCGTGACCCGCAGCGGAAGGCTGGCGAACGTGCCCGGCTCACGCTCGCTCTCGTAGCGAATCTCATAGCTCCCGGGATCGAGGGGCGCGTGCAGTTTGATCGAGCGCCCCTCTCGGGTGTAGCGGATCTCTTTGCTGAACGTCGGCGTCGGTGAGCTGATCGTCAGGTAGTCACCTTCGCCGTTGGGGCCGTTCCAATCGACCCAGAACGGCGAGCCGGCGCCCAGCTCGCTCGGCGCGGAAAGAAGGATTTCCGTCTCCAGTACGACGAGAGGAGCCCGCGCGTAGATCGTGCCCGACGGAGTCGTCTGGTAGCGCACCTCGTAGCTTCCCGGGCGAAACGGTGCGTGCAGACGAGCCGGAGAGCCCTGCGAAGCGTCATAGCTGCTCTGGCTCGCCCCGTCAGGAGCTCCACTGCGCACGATCGTCAGAGAATCGCCCGCCGCTGCCGGTCCGAGGAAGGGCACGTTGAACGGTCTTCCGGCCGCGACCTCGGAGGGTGCGCTCAGAGCGACGTCGGCTGGGGTCACTCGTACCGACTGACGGCCACCGACTCCCGCAACGCGGTCGCTGACGTAGCGCACCTCGTAGAGGCCCGGTTCCACCGGTGCCTGCAACTCGACGACTCCCGAGTCTCCCGCTTCGGGGATCAACTGCTTCGCCGAGCGTCCGCGCCGAGGTGCCGGGGCGCCGGACTTGACGACGGTGATCAGGTCGAAGTCGCCGACGTCCGCCTGCCAGCTCACCTCGAACGTTCGTCCGGCCTCGACCGACTCGGGGGCGTCCAAGATCGCCTGGGCCAGCGGCGCGATCTCGACGACAGTGGCGAGCGCCTTGCCGAGCTCGTCCGCCAGCTGCGCCGCGTCACGAGCGTTGACGAACTCACCGATGCCGTCGAAGCTCCTCGCCGCGGCGGCATCGAGGTCGAAGCCGATGATGCGCAGATCGCTCTCGCAGCGCGTCGACGTCAGCTGCTGGGCCGCCGAGCGCACGTCGCCATCGCACGCCTCCTGGCCGTCGGTCACCAGAATCACGAGACAGTTTCCGGGGCTCGATGGCAGGTCACGAGACGCTTCGAGCAGCGAGTAGGCGATCGGAGTCTTGCCTCGCGCCTGCGTGCCGAGGACCCGCTCGAGCAGCAGATCACGATCGACGTCCGGAATCGGCACGACGAGCTCCGAGTCACGGCAGGCTCCAGGAGCCTCGGACTGCAGCGTCGAGCCGTAGACGCGAAGACCGACGTTGAGATCGGAGCTCGGCAGCGCACGCACGAAATCACCGAGCGCCTCCTTGGCCGCGGTGATGCGGTAGCGACCGTCGGCCAGGCGATTGAACATCGAGCCCGAGGCGTCGAGGATCAGTTCGACGTGCGCCTCTTCGCCAAACGCTTCGCCGGGCAGAAAGCCACACGCCAGGATGCCGCTCAGCGCCCACGTCAGAGCTCTACTCTTCATCGTCTTCTTCCTGCTCGCTCGTAGCGCGCTCGGCCGTCGGGCGCGCCCGGTCCTCTGCAAAGTCTAACGAGACCTCTTCTGAAACCGGGTCACCGCCGGCGCCCATCCACAACCATACGGCTCCGCCCAGCCACAAACCGAAGATCAGCAGCCAAGCGAAGGGCGTGCGCAGCGCCAGCAGACTGCCGACGCTGCCGCAGGCTACGAGGCCGCCCGAAGCTCTCGGCAGGCTTCGGGAATCGGCAACTGCCACGGCCTGTAGCAAGACGCCGACGACGATCGGCAGAATCTGAGCGGCGATCGCCGCCATCGGCAGAACACCGACGACGTCGACGGCTTCGAGTCGCCCCTCTTCGACCAGTGAGGCGACACGCGGATAGACGAGCAGCGCGACGCCCGAATTCGCGGCGGCCACGAAGTGACCCAGCGCCGCGAGGAGCGCACCCCAGAACGCGCGACGCGAGCCTGGACCCGCGCCCAGAGCCGCCACGACGCCGAAGCCCGCCACGAGCTGGAGAAGGTGAGAGAGAAAGGCGAGCACGGTCGCGAGGCGAACCGGAACGCTGCCGACGTACCGTGCAAAGGCCACCGGATCGGATTGCGGGACCTCGACCGCCGGCGGCGCCTGCCGCAAGAGCACGACCGACAGGGCCCAAAGCAGAGCGGCAAAGGCGCCGCAAGCCAGAAGTTGCCGCGGGCGACTCATGTCACCCGCGGCGAGACCGCTGTTTGACGGCAGGAAACTGCGGCCTTGGGTGACCAAGGAGCTCCCCCTTGTCGGAGATCGGGCGGCTGCCGCGATCCACTCCTTGGTTTCCCCTCGATATGGCGGCAAACGTCAGCGAAATGCGACATCGGTGCAGTGTATTTCTTCCTCGGTTCTCCGAGCGTCGCCGAACCGCACGTTTCGCTTCTGCGCGGCCATCCGCGAGAATCAGCGTCGTGCGTCGACTCCTCTGCTTTTCTCTTGCTCTCTTCTCCCTCTGCGGCTTCGGGCCGAGCGGTCATGCCGCACCTCTCGAGGAGCCGGAGGCGAACCGTCCGACCTTGGCGGGAAGTCCCAGCGACGACCTTCCCCTCTCCGAGATCGGAGCGCGGGAGACCTTCCTGCGGACTCCGGTGATCCTGCGCGGCGTCGTTCTCGACCACCGGGGACGTCCCCTCTCAGCGGCGACCGCCACCGTGAGCGATCGCAGTGTGCAGACCGGCTTCGACGGCTTTTTCGAGATCGAGGATCTCCCTCGGGCGAACGCGCTCGTCCGCGTCGAGGCCGCCGGCTATCGGTCGGAGCGCGTCGCCGCTCACCTCTTCCGGGGCACCGACGTCGAGGTGGTCGACATCGGGGTCGTCGTCTTGCAACCCTCGCTCGACGAAACGACGCGCTTCCTCTTCGGCGGCGACACCGCGTTCGGCCGGCGCTTTCTCGATTCGACGGACTCCACACCGCGCGATCAGCTGCCGGCCGACGACCCGGATGCGCTCATCCAGGTCTCCGACCCGGAGCCCGGAACGCGGCAGGCACTCGGTTTCGTCGAGCCGCTGCTGCAAGCCGCCGACTTCACCGTCGTCAACCTCGAGACGCCCGTCACCGACGATCCTTCGACGCCTCATCCGACGAAAGCCTTCGCCTTCTTCACTCTGTCGGGCTCGGTCCCAGCGCTGCGCAAGGCGGGGATCGACTACGTCTCTCTGGGAAACAACCACGTCTACGACTACCTCGAAGAGGGACTCGTCGACACCCTCGACGTTCTGGCGCGGGAAGGGCTGCCGGCGAGCGGCGCTGGACTCACGCCCTTTGAAGCCTTCGAGCCCTTCGTCACCCGACGCGGCGGCCACGCCTACTCGTTCCTGTCGATGACCTCGATTGCCGGTCGCCAGCACGAGCTCACCTACGTCGCCGAAACCACTCCGAGCGGCACCAAAGGAGGGGCGGCCGATCTCACCGACTCGGACGCCGTGCGCACCGAAGTGATCGCGGCGACGGTGCGCGGCGAGATCCCGATCGCTCAGCTGCATCAAGGCTTCGAATACGTCGCCGAAGCTGCCGCCTCGAACCTCGCCCGGGTCGACGACGTCGTCAGCCGCGGAGCCGGGCTGGTCGTTGCGCATCATCCTCACGTCATTCAGGGCTTCGGCTGGCACGGCGACGTGCTGGCCGCCTACGGACTCGGCAACTTCGCCTTCGATCAGGCTCGACTCGAGACCATGCTGGGACACCTGCTACGGGTCGACCTCGAAGGACGCCGCGTGCACGCTGCGTCCTCGATCCCGGTCTACCTCGAGGACTTTCGGCCGCGCCCGATCGGCGGCCGACTGGCGAGCGCCGTCGGCCGACGGGTCGCCGAGCTTTCGGCGCCCACCGGAGCCCGGGTGCTTCCCGCCCGCGGGCACGGTGAGATCCTTCTGCCGTCGGATTCCTTCTCGACGATCGAGCGCCGCCTCGACGTCCCTCTCCTCGGCGACGCTCCGAACTGGCGCGTCGCCGATCTCAGAGCTCGTCTGCGGGAGGGGGAGTACGTCGTCGGCGGCCACGCTCCCGGCGCGCGCGTCCGACCCGGGCGCGACCTGATGACCTTCGGCGATGTCGAGGACTACGACGTCGACGGGATCGAGCTCGAAGCGGCACGCTGGGACGTCGAGGGGGACTCCCGCTTCGCCTGCCTTGCGGGAGCGCACGACACCGCCGCTCTCTGCTCGACGCGCAGCGGCAGCAACCGGACAGCCTCGACGACTACGTTCCGCAACCGCGTCCGTGTCGAGGGAGACGCCAGAAACGAGCCGATCAAGGAGGTCTCCCTGTTCGCACGCCTGCGCGGCTCGGGCGCTGGACCCTGGCGGCTCGAGACCGAGTATCGCGCCTCGGTCGGAGACCGCAGCTTCGGCGGAGAGACACCCGTCTCCGACAGCGGCGGCAGCTTCCCTTGGCGGGTCGTCACCGCGGACCTGGCCCTGCCGCCGGACGACGCCGACACGCTCGATCCGACCCGGGACGAGGCGCGCGCGATCCGACTACGCATGGTCCACGAGCCGCCGGCCACAGGCGACGGCCTACTGCAGGCCGACGACTTTGCTCTGGTGAGCTGGGGCGACGGCGTCGCGGGCGACCGGTTCGAGCTCGCCTCGCCGAGCGCCATCGACTTTCTCCGCTTCGAGGGCGCGTTTCCGGACCGGGCCGAAGTCCGCCTGCAGAGTCGTCACCGCGCTTTCGCCTGCGTGCCCGACGCGACCACGCTCTGCCTTCGCGACCGCTTCCGCCTGCAGGTCGAATGGACCGACTTCCAGGGATCGACCGGGCAGGGCAGGGCCGTGCCTCTGACGACCGACACCGGGGGCTTCTGGTTCTTCGACTCCGCCAACCTCGAGGTCGTCGTGAAGAGCCTCGACGGTACCGGCGTCAACGGCCACGACTGGGTCTTCTTCGGTTCGCTGAGCGACGTCGCCTTCACCCTGTCAGTGACCGACCTGTGGACGGGCCGGATGCGCAGGTATCGGAACGAAGCGCATGAGCTGAGCTCGGTCGGCGACGCACGGGCCTTCGAAGGCACGGTCGTCGAGGCCCCGCTCGGCCTGTCCACCAGCGCACGGCTCCAAGACGATTCTCGTGAGAGAGACTCGAGCTCGGCGACTCCGACCCTGGAGCTCGACGCCGGGCGGTTCGCTCTCGAGGTGCGCTGGCGCGACTTCGAGGGCCGCTCGGGCGTGGCCACGGCGCGGCAGCTGACGAACGACACGGGCTATTTCTGGTTCTTCGACGAAGACAACGTGGAAGTCGTTGCCAAGGTGCTCGACGGCCGCTCGATCAACGGCCACTTCTGGGTCTTCTTCGCCAGCCTCAGCAACGTCGAGTTCACCCTCGTGGTGGTCGATCTCGTCACCGGTCGGACGCAGACCTATCGCAATCCGCTCGGTACTTTCGCTTCTCAGAGCGACGTCCTGGCGCTGCCCGCCGACCCGCCGACGCCCTGATCCAGATCGCGCCGTCCCGCAGATGCGTTTGCGAACGCTTCCAGTGCTGTTCGTAAACTCCTCATTTTGCTAAAGTTACAAGATTGTTGAGCGCGGGTTTACACCGCGCGGAGACCGGCCTTCGCTAGCGCCGTCAGCCCCCCGTCACGACC
>JBCCLJ010000304.1:0-6609 GCA_039026915.1 Acidobacteriota bacterium | reverse complement strand
GTCGGTGAGCCCGCCCAGCAGGAGGACGCGGCCGTCGGGAAGCAGCGTGGACGTATGGAGTACGCGCACGACGTTGGATCCGCTGACCACCGACCAGCTCGACGTGGCCGGGTCGTAGATCTCGACGCGTCCGTCCGTCGACCCCCCGGCGACGAACACACGGCCGTCGCGGAGCAGCGTAGCGGTGTGCAGCGTGCGCGCCACGGCAGGGGCTGCAGTCGGGCGCCAGGACTCGCTCGTCGGCGAGTAGATCTCCGCCGACGGCGTGGCCGTGCCGCCGACGACGAGCAACTCGCCGTTGGGCAGGAGGGTGGCAGTGTGCCCGCGTCGCGCCTCGAGCATGTCCGGACCGTTGCGCCAAAAGCCGCCGGCCGTGAACAGCTCGGTCGTCTGGTGCACGGTGCGCAGGGCACCGGGGAGCACGTTGCCGACGTTGACCTGTCCGCCTCCAGCAACGAGTACTTCGCCCGTCGGCAGCAAGGTCGCCGTATGGCCGTAGCGCGCCTTGTTCATCGCGGGCACCGAGTGCCATTGCTGCGCCGAGGCCGACGCGCCGAGCAGGAGCGCGATCAGGCCGAAGAGGAGGTGACGCGACGCGATCGGGGTAGCGCTAGCGCCTTTGGCACCTTCGCTGCGTTCCGGCGCTCTCACCGCTCCCTTCCGTCGCACGGTCACTCCGCTGGGCGGGCGCCGGTCGTCGCGAGCTTCGCGACGTTCGGTCCCGCTGGGCCAAGGCTCGTCGGGGACTCGACCTTCGCTGCCCCGACAGCTCCGACATGGATGAACTACTCTGCAGAAACCGAAGCGATTATAGCGACTCTTCGGAGACCTTACGGCGCCCCTTGGGGGAGCGAGCCGCCTCGGTTTGCGGAAGCAGTCGGTCAAGGTAGAAAAGGCTCCAGAGCGCCAGCGGCAGGGCGAACTTGAAGGCCAGATCGAGCACGTGCTTGCCCAGCCCCCAGAAGTTCCGGGCGAAGGCCGAGTAGTTGTCGAGGCTCCACTGGCCGAGTTGCGTTGCGTAGACGAACTGCACTCGAAAGACGCCGAGAAGCAGATGGAAGAAGGCCATCGCCAGCAGGCCCCATCCGAGCGCTTCGAACCGCCGACGAGTGGGAACTTCCGGCACGGAGAGAAAGAGCAGACCGACGAAGAGCACCGTGAACTGCACGTCGGTCATTCGGAACGATCCGACGTGTCCGGTCGACGTGTTGACCTTGACGTCCTTGTGGTAGACGAGCGCGTAGTGCGTTTCGTGGACGCGGAGCCGGGTCTTGTTCGGAGTCTCGATCCCCTGCACCACGTTCTCGACCCCGCGAATCAGGAGGCGGTTGTAGATCGGCGTCAGAGCGAGCCACACCAGGATGACCGGCACCGCCCAGAGGGCCAGGTTGCGAACGAAGCGCCCGAGGTCCATCCGCTAGCTCGAGGTTGCCGAGCGCGGCACCGCGAAGCGGTTTGCCCAGAACATCCAGAGCAGCACCCCGAAGAGGATGACGATGCTCTGCCAGACGACCGTGTGCGAGCTGTCGAAGAACTTCGGGAAGTAGACGCCGGTGAGGAAGAGAGCTACGACGCGAATCAGGTTCACCGCCTGGATGGCGAGCAGGCCGATTCCCAGCCCAATCCCGCGGGCCTTCCAGCTGGCGGGGAAGGCGAGCACCGCCGAAACGAAGATGAGCACCGTCTCGAGGCCGTTGCAGCCGTTCTGGATGTCGACGGCGAAGCGCGGCGAGTGAATCTGCGTGCCCTGCATGACGATGTCCTGCCCGATGACGTCGAGCAACCACCCGGAGACCTTGGCGATGCCGGCCGTGAAGGGCACGACGAACGCGTCGTTGACCTGGTTGAGGGAGAGCGCGGTGAAGCCGCCGCCGAGAAGCAGCACGAAGGTCAGCAGAAAGCGAGCCTCGCGGCTGAGGCCGCCGCCCGTTGGTTGTGCGCTTGGGTTCTTCTTCGCCATGCCTTGGTCCCGGATTCTACGCGGACGAGTCGTCGTTCTCTGAGACTCGACGAGCGCGCTTCGCTGTCCGCTAGGAAAAGGGCCTGAAGTCGAGCCGTGGGCCCCTGGCCCTCGTCAGCCTTCGCGCCGCTCCCTCGCCAGCTCCGCCAGTTCGCGCACCCGCTCTTCGCTCATGCGCGTCACTCGGTAGACGGCGCGTCGTTTGCCGTTCCTGACGTCCGGGTTGAAGAACTCCCAGACGATCTCGCCCTCGGGCGTGACCTCGAAGGCGCGTCCCTTCTCGGACTCGCAGATCAGCGTGTTGCCGTTGGGCAGCCGCTGGCTCGAGCCTTGCAGCTTGGAGTAGAAGGCCTCGGGTGGATCGGCCTGGTACTGCCAGACGATCTCCTGGCGGACGGGATCGACCTCGACGACGCGGCTGCTCTTTCCCTGGCTCCGGTTGTCGTAGACGAGAAGGTTGCCGTTCGCGAGCTGGCTCGGCATGTGCGGCCTGCCGACCACGCCGGGCCCCCAGTGCCAGACGACCTCTCGAGTGTCGCGGTCGAGAATGACGATGAGATCGGTGTTGCGCAGGCAGACGAGCCAGTTGCCTTGCTGAAAGCGGGCATCGCTCCGCCCGAGCTCGGTGTCGCCGAGGACTTCGATCGTGTTGAGGTGAAAGTAGTCCCAGCGAGTCCTCGAGAAGGAACGCCACAACGGAAGTGGGGTCTCGAGCCCCGAGCGCTCGGACAGGTGGCGCAGCGCGTCGAGACTCTCCCAGGTCGACCATCGATCGAGACGCACACCGGTTGCCGCGTCGAGAGTTACCAGGCTGTCGAAGATCACCTGGCGGCGCCAACGCCGTCGCGGCTCTTCGCGAACTGGCACGAGCAGGCGGTTGCCAATCGAGTGCACGTCATGATGCGCCGTGGTCTCGGCCTCCCAGACGACGCGACTGGACCAGTCGAGGCGCAGCAGTCCGGTGCCGTAGCAGACGATGACCATGTCGCCGTCGTCGAGCAACTCGAAGTACTCGCAGCGGTCGTGCCCCTCGGGCAGGGGCCAGCTGTGCAGCTTGCGACCGTCCATCGCGAGCAGTAGGGCCTCTTTGCCCGAGACGTAGAGGTTGACCCCGGCCCAGGCGCGGTTCTGATCCCAGAGCGTGACGCCGCGTTTGCTGGGGTCCGTCTCGAGGCTGAACTCGAGGTAGGGCATCGCCTTGAGAGCGTCGAGATCGTTGTCTTTGGACTGTTCCGAGATCCCTTCTTCCGAACTGCAGGCGGCCAGTCCGGCTACGAGCGCACAGGTTGCGAGCGCTGTGCGAGACTTGCGGTGTGGACAGAAGCGAGGTTTTGGAAGAGGAGGGTCCACGTGGCGCTCCGGGTCGGAGTTGAGCTTCTGAAGGGCGTGAGATCTGACGCTAGCCCAAGACAAGAGTCGACCTCAGCGTAGGGGATTGATCGCCGTGGCGTTAGTCCTCGTGTGCCTTGTGGGGGGCTATTGCGCCTGGGACGTAGCCAGCTACGCATACGCGCTACATGTCGAATCCAAGTGGCGTTCACAGCCGCCATCCACGCGTGTCGAACTCGAGAGTCTCCTTGGACTGTATGACTCGCGTGACATTGAGCCCAGCGAGTCGCAATTGGGTTCGGGCACTGAGCTGGAGACTGGCCAGAAGATGGTTCAGTACCGCCTGCTGTGGAAGGCGGAGTTGGATGTCGTTTACGACACCGTCGACACGATCGTGGCGATCTTCACTTCCTATGAATAGACGGTCTCGCCTGATGCCGACGGCTCACTCGCCCTGCGGCTGGTCCATGGCGAGGACGATCTGCGCGTAGCGCTCCGACATCTCGTGCAGGCTCGAAACGGCGATCCGCTCGTTGGTCCCGTGCACACCCGCGCCGTCTTCGGCGCTGCCGATGCTCGGCATGAAGCGGTAGACGTTGTCCGTCAGCGAGAACGTGTGGCGGCTGTCGGTCGTACCGGCGACGAGCACCTGGGTGACCAGTCCGCCCTGGGTCATGTCCGCAGCGACGGAGTGAAGGACCCGGTACCCGTAGCTGTCGAGAGGCGAGACCGGCGTGGGCTCGAAGACCTCGCCGAAGACCTCCAGCTCGATTCCGCCGATGGGCTCGATGATGTCGCGTACGTGGTCGATCACGTCCTGAGACGTGTTGCTGGGATGGATCCGGAAGTTGATGACGGCCGTGGCGCGCTGAGGCAGTACGTTCTCCTTCGTCGAGCCCGACAGCATGGTGGGCGCCGTGGTCGTTCGCAGCTGCGCATTGCCGAAGGAGTTCATGCTCCCGAAGCGCTCGAGGACCGGCCCGAAGAGCCAGAGGTTGCCGACGGCGATCCGAGCGAGAAGCGGCAGCTCCCGGCCGACGGAGGCGATCGTCGGTTCCAGACCGGGGTCGCCGATCGCCGCCGGCATCTGGCGCTTGTCCAGGGCCGCGACGGCTCGGGCGATTCTCACCGTGCCGGTATTCCTGGGGGGAGTGGAGGAGTGACCGCCAGCGTCGACTGCGGTCAGCTGAAGAGAGATCCAGCCCTTTTCGACGACGCCGATCGCGGCCATGCCCTTGCCTGCCCCCAGCGGTGGAGGAGTCACGACGCCGCCGCCTTCGTCGAGCACCATCTCGAGTCGGACGTTGCGCGAGCGCAGCAGCTCGACGGCCTGTCCGGCGCCGGTGTCCTGCACGATCTCTTCATCGTGCCCGAACAGAACGTAGATCGTACGCCGCGGATCGAAACCGCTGGCGACGAGGGCCTCGATCGCCTCGGCGATGCCGACCAGGCTGCCCTTGTCGTCGAGAGCGCCTCGGCCGTAGATGAAACCCTCGAGAATGTCGCCCGAGTAGGGCGGTGCATCCCAGTCGCCTTCGGTCCCCGGGTTGACCGGTACGACGTCCTGGTGCGCCATGAGCATCAGCGGAAGAAGCGACGCGTCGCTGCCGTGCCAGGTGTAGAGCAGCGTGTAGTCGTCGACGAGCTCCTTTTCGAGCTCCTGATGCATCAGTGGATAGGTCTCTTCGAGCCACCGGTGCATCTCGAGCCAGGGGCCCTCACTGCCAGGATGTGGGTCACCGGGACGCGTTGCAATGGTACGAATCCGAAGCGCCTGGCTGAGGTGCGTCGCTGCGAGATTCGCCGACACCGTCGGTGCCTCCGGCAGCTCGATCGGATCGACGTCGAGCGGGTCGCCGACGCGCCAGGTGCGAAACAGGAGCAGGCAGATCAGGGCCGCCAGCGCGATGAGGACTCCGCGTTTCCAGCTCACGCGCGGCTCCAGAGAGGGGCAGAGCTCAAGAGTTCGATGCCTCGAGTGTCGTTAGGGGGAGCGACCGCGTCTGTTCGACTCTTGTCGAGTATTGCGGATAAGTGCTGGGCACCGGAAGCGCCAAGCCGCGCGCGGGGGGCGTGTCTCTACTCGCCGGCCGCCCTCTCGAAGACCAGAGCCAGGGTCGAGCCGTCCGTGTCGAAGGAAAGCCGGGTGATGTTGCGGATGCCCAGCGCCTCGAGATCGGCTGCCTCCTCCCAGTCGGACGCGCCGGCCGTCCAGGTGTAGAGCTTCGAGCCCACACCGGTCCAAGCGACGCCGGCTGGAGACCAGGCCAGATCCTCACTCCCCGAAGGCATGTTCACCAGAGTGACCTTCTCGCCGGTGGACGGGTTGAAGGTCGTGAGCGGCCACTCGGTCTCCGACGCCTTCGAGACGAAGGACATGGCGGCGGTTCCCGGGATGCGCGCCAGACTGCGCCCGGGGCTTTGCCCCACGATGTCGCCGGCACCCGGGCCCACGACGGCGACCTGGAGCGTCTGCGGCTCGCCGAGTACGAAGAGCAGCAGCGAGGTGTCGTCGACCCAGGCGTGGTAGCCGACGGGGTTGACGTCCGGGAGCAGCAGGCGCGGCTCGGCGTTCGGGTCGGTCGTCGAGTAGGCCCAGAGCTCCTGCTTGAGATTGCCGAAGTCGCGGATGACGGAGACTTCGTCGCGGCCGGGAACCGGCGTCGCCGAGTATTCGCTTTCGGGCGTGCTGGTGAGTGGGTTCGCCTCGCCGCTGGCGACGTCGTAGCGATGAACGTTCGTCGAGCCGTCTTCTTGCATCGCCGTGTAGGCGAGCGAGCCGTCCGGAAGGAAGGATGGCTGGTTGTCGTAGCTCGGTCGGTCGGTCACGCGAACGAAGCGTGCGAGGTCGACCTTGCCGTCGGAGATCTCGACGAGGCCGATGTCGGTCGAGGGCGCCTGAGCGGAAGCGACGAGCGGCACGAAGAGCGTCGTAGCGATAGCGTTGCGAATCGTTGTGAGCTTCATGAAGCCATCCTACGGTCCCTTGCCGGGACGAGAGAACTCGATGCCCGGAGTCGGTCGTTTCGAGACCTCTCGTCCGCGATTCTCCCGTTCGATGCGTCCACGGAGTGGAGGATCATGAAACGACGCCGTCTCTCGTGGACCTTGCTCTTCGCCATCGCGCTCGCCCTGCTGGGCGTCACTCGACTCTTCTGTGATTTCCTCACGGACATCGATCCCACCTGGGCGACCGTGCTCGGCGACTCGCCGCTGCGCTTCCTGGCGCGGACGTCGGACGGGTCGCTCGTCGGCAACCTGAACACGCAGTACTTCAAGGTGCTGGCGATTCCCTGCGGCCTGTGCGTGATTTTTCTGGT
>JBCCLJ010000303.1:0-6640 GCA_039026915.1 Acidobacteriota bacterium | reverse complement strand
GCGAGAAGCACGATCACCGACTCCGCGCTCGAACGGGAAACACGATTCGGCGGGCGGACCGTCCGCCTGCGGCGCCCGATGCTTGGGGACGAGTCTCGCCCCGCCGACGGAGCGATTCACCCGTGAGAAGCACGATCACCGACTCCGCGCTCGGAGGGAGAAAGACGATTCGGCGGGCGCACGTCCGCCTGCGGCAGCCGATGCTTGGGGACGAATCTCGCCACGCCGACGGAGCGATTCACCCGCGAGATGCCCGATCACTGACTCCCCGCTCGAGCGGGAAACACGATTCGGCGGGCGCACCGGGCACGTTCTTCGGAGCTTCCAGAGAAGCTGGTGCTCTCGTTGGTGAAGAAAAAGTAACGTGGAGCTGAAGAGCCCCAAGCTGGGCGTGCTCAGGACGACTGTCGTAACGGGAGAAAAGAGATGGCCAGGAAGTTCCTTGATCTGTCGATCGCGATCGAAAACGACGTACCGGCGGACCCACCAGGACTGGAACCGCAGGTCCAGTACCTTCGTCATGAGCAGACGCATGAGCAGCTGACGCAGTTCTTCCCTGGACTCGAGCCATCGGACTTGCCCGACGGTGAGAGCTGGGCCGTCGAGAGAGTGAATCTCTCCACGCACAACGGAACACACATGGATGCTCCCTGGCACTTTCACTCCACGCAAGACGCGGCCCTCGACTCAGGGAAAAGGCCTGCGATGACGATCGACGAGCTGCCTCTGGAGTGGTGCTTCTGCGATGGTGTGAAGCTCGACTTTCGAGAGTTCGATGATGGGTACGTCGCGACCGCAGAGGACGTGCAGCGCGAGCTGGACCGCGTGGGCTACCGGCTGAAAGAAAACGACATCGTCCTGATCAACACGGCCGCAGGAGCGGCGTACGGTGAGCAGGACTACGTCCACCGAGGATGTGGCATGGGGCGAGAGGCCACTCTCTTTCTGGCTTCCCAGGGCATCAAGATCGTTGGGACAGACGCCTGGTCCTGGGATGCGCCGTTCTCACACACCGCCAAGAGATGGGCAGAGACGCGCGATCCAGAGATCATCTGGGAGGGACACAAGGCCGGGAAGGACATCGGCTACTTCCAGATCGAGAAGCTGCACAACCTCGAGCTGCTCCCGGCGACAGGATTCGAGGTTCTCTGCTTCCCCGTCAAGATCAAGGGTGCCTCGGCAGGCTGGATCAGGGCCGTGGCGCTCCTTACCGATTGAGGTAAGGGAGCCTGAAGCAGTTGCGCATCGGCGCGACGTCGGTGACCGTCCGAAAGGCGGCATCAGGTGACCTAGGGAAACGACAGGAGACTCCATGTCCGAGACACGAAGAACGATTCTGGCCGCACTCGCCGGCACCCCCCTTGCGAAGCAGACCTCGGAGCAAGAAGAGGAGAGCGATCAGCGGCGCGCCGTCAAAGCGGCGGGCTTCACCGACGAAGAAGCCGACTGTTGGGAGCTCTGCGGGCAGCTGGCCGGCGCCTACTTCCGGCTCGAGAAGGTCTTTGCGTCGTCGGCTCAGCATGAGAACGATCAGCACGAAATCAGCCACGCGATCCACGAGATCCAGAACCGCCTGCTCGCAAGGCCAACCTACCGCCGCTATCTGGAGACGATGCGCGGAAAGTAGCGTAGATCTCCGCCCAGTCGTTTGCGGGCGTGATCGGGAGCGCCACGAGTTCAGCCTGACCGGCGGCGCCGCGCAACGGTTGCCACCCACGAGCACTCGGCCTACGAAAGTCGCCTGAAAGCGCCAGTTCCCACTCTGCGAGACCGGTCCGATTTGCCGCCTGGCGAAGGAGTTCGCTCGGACGACGCCGACTCGCCGACCCGTCAGCTCGACTCGAGCTTGAAGTTCCTCGTCGTGACCAGCCCGGTCGCGCACAAGGTCTCGCGGCCGTCCCGTACCGCGAAGACTTTGGCTTCGCCGACCGACACGGTCTTGCCGGATGACACGGCCAGTCCGCGCGCAAGGAAGAGCTCACCCGTAGCCGGCGCGAGGACCTTCACAGAGGAATCGATCGTCGCGAAGGCCCAACCCGCGGGAAGCCTCGTGCCAACAGCGCAGCAACCGGCAATATCCATCAACATGCCGATGGGACCCGCTTGGAGCGTCCCAGGAGCGAAGGAGAGCTCGTCTCGGTAGGGAATCGAAATCTCCACCATTCCGTGCTCGACCGTCCCGAAGCTCAGTTGAAGGAACTGAACGATCGGCATCCGGAGTACGAAGGCCTCGAGATCTTCCTTGAAGTTCGGGTTCGCGGGCACTGTGTTTCCTTTTGCTCTGCTCGGATGCAGTCCGGCGCAGTCGAGGCTGTCACGAAGTCGGACGGTGTCCGTCGATCGGCCGGTCCCCATCCCCCGGATGCTTCGGCCTGGACGGGCTAGCGACGCCGGAGCGGAGCGATTGTTCTGCGGATCTTCGACTTCGGAAGTGGCGACCTTCCGATGCCTTCCGAGCTGTCGCTCGTGTACGAGTCTGGCTTGGCGGGCTCGCCGGGATTCAGGGCAGTCCTAGCTCACTCGCGTCGACTCGCCGAAACAGCAGGTTCCTGACGCGGCCACCGCTCAAGCGAAAGCCGTGGACGGCGCCCTCTTCGTTGCGCTCGAACCTCACCTGGCTGAAGTACCATTCGGTGCCCTGAAACTCGTCCGAGCCGAGCGCGAGCAGTTCGATCGCTCCGTTACGCACATGGTTTGCGACGAGACCTTCGGTGCCGGCCTCGACCCGGTAGAGCGTCTCGAGCTCGGGGCTCAAGTACCAGCCCTCGTACTGACGGAGCTCCTGACCGGAGAGCGTCTCGATGCGCACACCCTCGAGCCGCTGGCCAGGAATCTCTGCCAGCAGGCTTGGCGAGCGCCCTCCGACGGGCTCTGCGAACGTCAAGCGACCACCGAGCTCCTTGATGAAAAACTCGCGTTCACCCACCGGCTGCAACGCGGTTTCGCCGGTCTGGGGCACGAGAGCCCGCAGCGTGCGTGCACGGCGAAAGATCCTGACGACTGCGCCGAGGTCCTCGAAGCGGTAGGTGCCGGCGTACTGATCGAGAGTGGACGGCTCGAGCGAGACGGTCTCGGGCGCTGCCTCCTGCGAGGGAACGTCCGCGGGTAGCGGTTCCATCTGATCGCCTAGAAGAAGCTCCGCCACTTCCCGAGCCCGCGCGCGCGGGTCGACGAGGGGACTGTTGGCGAGCACGGCAATGCCGAGAGCGTGCTTGGGGAAGTACAGCAGAATCGAGCGAAAACCGGCGTCCGCGCCACCGTGAGAGAGAGTCTCGAGTCCGCGCATTTTGCCGTGAACCAGTCCCAAGGCGTAGTCGATCTCCGAGCCATCGTTCAGGACCCCGCGCTGGTGAAGGGTGGAGATTGCGGCCTTGCCGCCGACGGCACCGGTCTCGAAGTTCGCCATCCAACGGGCGAGGTCGGTGGCGGTCGTGAACAGGCTGGTCGCGCCGGCATTCGCGTAAGAGAGAACCGACTTCTGCCAGCCGCCCGTGCTCGAGCGGTCGTACGATTCGGCCCGCCCCGGAACCAGGCGGCGATGATCGTCGTGAAAGTGGGTGTTGGCCATGCGCAGCGGCCGAAAGATGCGCTCATAACAGAGGTCCGGAAAGCTCTTGCCACTCACTTGGGCTGCCACCTGGCCCAGGAGAGTGAAGCCCGTGTTGCTGTAGAGGTACTCACTGCCCGGCTCGAAGTTCAGCTCGCGCTGGCGACTCGCGAGATGAAGGATGTGATCTGTGGTGATCACGTCGTCGAGTCGGGTTCCAGAGATCGCCAGCAGCTCCCACTGGTCACGGTAGCCACTCGTGTGATGGCCCAGTTGCCTCAGAGTCACATTCGAACCGAGCTCTCCCAACTGCGGCAGGTACTTGCCGACCGGATCGTCGAGAGCCAACTTGCCATCGAGCTCCAAGAGGACCAGAGCGAAGTCGGTGAACTGCTTCGACACCGAAGCAACGTGAAAAACGGTGCTCGGCGTCACCGGCGATCGGGTCTCCAGGTTCGCCAGGCCATAACCCCGGGCGTAAGCGACTTGGCCGTCTCGAAGGATGGCGATCGAAGCACCGGGCGAGTCGAATCGATCCCATTCAGAGAAGAGCTGATCGACCTGGGCAGCGAGCTCTGGGGCAAGGACCTCGGCTCGCACGGCGGCGCTTGCACTAGACAGCGCAAGTAGAAAGGCGGCAGCCACGAGTCTCCTCAACATTCCCGCAACATAGCAGCAGGCGTCCACGGCCTTGGTTTCTACCCGTGCAACGGCAGCGCCGACCCTCCCGAGAACGCGCGCGACCTGAGCCTCATCGTGCGAGACCGCAGCTTCACGCTTTGGGGACGAGCCTTGCGAGCAGCTCGACCGGAGGGAGCGGGTCGAAGCGCGGACAACCACCGGGAGCCACACTTCTCGGAAACGATGCACCGGTTACCTTTCGGCTCGCGTCACGCGTCGAGGACGACTCACTCGACGTGGAGATTCTCGGACACACGTGTAACTCGACGTTCTCCGGACCGTATATCTGTTTGTAGTGTTAATCGGAGCTGCGGCAGAGCGCGGATTCCGCAAAACCGGAGCCCCTGCCTTGAAACGAGCCTTCCTCGCCGAGTTCGAGCTGTACGTCATGCTGGCCATCGCCCGCTTGGGCGACGGCGCCTACGGGGCCGAGATTCGGCGTGAGATCGAGTCTCGCACCGGGCGGTCCGTGGCCGTCGGAGCGCTCTACACCACCCTCGCTCGGCTCGCGGAGAAAGGGTACCTGCGCCAGCAGGTCCGCGAACCGGAGCCCGGCGAGCGAGGGCGCCCGCGCAAGCTCTGCACGCTGACTGCGGGCGGCGAGCGCGCGCTCCAAACGACGACGAACGCGCTGCGCAACATGATGGACGGGCTCGAGCCGGCCCGGGGAGGCGCCTGATGACCCGATCGAACGATGGAGCCGTCGTGCGCTGGCTTCGTTCCCTGCTCGCCCGCGCGCTTCACGAAGAAGACCGCGCGGTCGTGCTCGCCGATCTCGACGAAGAGCTCGACGAGCGTCGCCTCGAGCACGGTGAGGGCGCCGCCGCGCGCTGGTACGTCGGCCAGGCCTTTCGCTCGGTTCTGCCGGCGTTGCGGGGCCGACGGGTCTGGAACCGCGTGACACGGAAGACCTCCCAACGAGACCGGCAGACGCTCGTCTCCTGGTTCGAGTCTGCGCTCGGCGACTTTCGCCGCTCGACGCGTGACGCCGCTCGCCGGCCCCTGTCGATGATCGTCACCGTCGTCTCGCTCGGTCTCGGGATTGGCGCCGTCACGGCCACCTACAGCATCGTCGACGGCCTCTTGCTGAGCCCGCCCGTCGGCCTCAGGGCTCCCGAGCAGATCGCCTCGATCTACACCCACGAGCCTGGCGAACGACGCCACGGAACCTCCTCGTACCCGGACTTTGAAGATCTCCGCCGCTACCTGACCGGCGCCGAGGAACTCGCCGCCGTGACCGTGCGCTCGGTAGCCCTGGGCGAGAATCCCGCTCGTCCCCTCCTCGCGGAGGAGGTCTCCGCGAACTACTTCGAGCTCACGGGGATTCCGGCAGCGCGAGGGCGCGTTTTCTCCAGCTCCGACAGCGCACCACGCGCCCCCGCACGGGTCGCAGTCCTCGGACACGACTTATGGCGCGACGCCTTCGGGGCCGACGAGGGTGTTCTCGGCCAGGAGATCCTGCTCGACGGTCACCACTACACCGTGATCGGCGTCGCGCCGCCCAACGTGCGCAGCCGACGCGCACCGCTCGAACCCCAGATCTGGGTACCGCTGGGATCTCTGGAAAGCCCGGGAGAGCGAGCCGTCGCCCGCGGCCGCTTCGACCAGCGCGGCGAACGGGCCTTCCTCATCCTGGCCCGGCGCTCCGAAGCCACGTCGTTCGAGCACCTCCGCGCCGAGGTCGAGGCAATCGGCGAAGAGCTTGGCAAGCAGCATGCGGAGTGGCGCTCTCAGGACGGAGAGACCCGCACGCTGGTCACGGTCTCGGAGAAAGCCTCCCGCATCAACCCGGATGCCCGGGGTCTGCTGACAGCGATTGCCAGCTTCCTGCTGGGAGCAACGGGCGCGGTACTCCTGATCGCTTGCTCGAACGTTGCCAGCCTGCTGCTCGCACGGACGGCGGCGCGCCGCAAAGAGCTCGCGCTGCGACTCTCGCTGGGTGCCAGCCGCATGCGACTGATCGCCATGCTGGTCACCGAGAATCTCGTGCCGACGCTGGCCAGCTCGGCGATCGGCCTCGGCGTCGCTCACGGAGTCACCCATGCCCTGCGCAGTGCCACCCTGCCGGGAGGCTTCAGCCTGCCGCTCGACGTGCGGGTCGACACCTCGGTCGTGCTGGTGATGCTCGGAGTCGCGCTGGCGAGTAGCCTGGCCTTCGGGCTCCTCCCCGCGCTCGCTGCGATACGCACCGATCAGACCTCTCTGATGCGGCCCGAAGGGGCCGCCGCTGGCCGGCCGCGCCTCTTTCAGGCGCGCAGCCTGACGGTCGTCGTGCAGTGCGCAGCGTCGCTCGTCCTCGTCGCGGGAGCAACACTCTTTCTCCGCTCACTGCACAACAGCACCGCCCTCGACCTCGGCTTCGACGCCCGCGGCGTCGCACTCGCGACCAAGTCGCTCGACGCCGAGGGCTTC
>JBCCLJ010000302.1:0-6666 GCA_039026915.1 Acidobacteriota bacterium | reverse complement strand
GGGCGACCGCCGGCCTCGTGGAGAACCTTCGGTAGCTCCGAGCGCATCCGCGTGCCCTGGCCTGCAGCCAGGATGACAGCGGCTCGACTCATTGCGTTCTCCCCGCCGCGGTCGCTACTCGACGACGGCCTCGAGTTCTTCTTCCTCGGACTCGGTCTCGTAGAGCGCCTGGTAGGCCTCGAGCTCGTGCAGAGCCTCGAAGTCGCTGTCGTGGTAGGCGTGAATCCGGTTCTCCGGGTTCATCTCGATTGCTTTTTCGAGCAGTGCCATGGCCTCTTCAGGGTCGCCAGCGAGGGCCACCAGGGAGGCGTGCAGGTAGGCAAACTTCTCGTCTTTGCCGGCGCGGCCGCCGCGGGAGCAGATCTCCGTGGCCGTCTCGAAATCGCCCGAGTTCTTCGCCATGACGGCCTCGAGAAAGGCGTCTTCCGGGCCGGTGCCGGCACCCTCTTCGCGCTCGTCGCACGCCTGCAGGTAAAGCCGGGCGCGGGCGGTCAGCTCCAGCTGCTCACACTCGGCGATGACGGCCTCGAACGACTTGCGGGCCTGCGCCCACTTGCTCGCGTGAAAAGCCTCGAGCCCTTTTTCGAAGTGAGTCACGGTCGGATCGACGAAGGGCGCCTGATAGCCGCGCTCGTCTTTGGTCGTCAGCTTGAGCTCGAGCAGGCGACGCTCGACGTCGTCTTCGTCGGTCTCGTAGCGATCGGCAATCTCGGCCAGCGTCTTCGAGATCGCGTAGCGCTTGAGGTAGGTAGTGGACTCTTTGTCCCAGTCTTTGGCCATTCTCTAGACCCCTATTTTCCTTTGTTGAGATCTCGCAAGATCAGCTTGGCGACGGCCTTGAGCGTGTCGAAGACGCCGCGACCGCTCGTGGCGACCGCTTCGAACGTCGGCTCGCGCTTGTAGTTCAGCGTCCGGTACATCTCGTCGACCGGCACGACGTTGCCGAGATCTCTCTTGTTGAACTGGAGAGCGTAAGGAAGCGTCCTGAGGTCGAATCCGTGCTCGCGCAGATTTTCTTCGAGGTTACGAATGGACTCGATGTTCGCGTCCATTCGCTCGGTTTGAGAATCCGCGACGAAGACGACTCCGTCGACGCCCTTGAGGATCAGTTTGCGGCTCGCATCGTAGAACACCTGGCCCGGCACCGTATAGAGGTGGAAGCGCGTGGTGAAACCGCGCACGGTGCCCAGATCGAGCGGCAGGAAATCGAAGAAGAGCGTGCGGTCCGCCTCGGTGGCCAGGGAGATCATCTTGCCCTTCGACTCGGCGGCCGTCTTGTCGTAGATGTACTGCAGGTTCGTCGTTTTGCCGCCCAGGCCAGGGCCGTAGTAGACGATCTTGCAGTTGATCTCCTTGTTCGCGTAGTTGATGAACGTCATGGTCTTGTTCCGGGCAGGAGGACGGGAAGAGAAGGGAAAGGAAGGTCGTTCGAACGAAGCGCTGCGCGGAAGATCCCTCGGAAGGAGGAAGCGAGCGTGGAGGCGGGACGGACTCTCGTGAGTTGAGCTACTCGCTGAAGAGCGCGTCGATGTCCTCGTCGGTGATCTCGGAGAACGGGCTGGCGGCCGCGGGAACCTCGGGCTGCTCGGCGGTCTTCGTCGACATGTTGTCGAAGATCGCTTCCATCTCGTTCGACGCCCTCTTGACGCGCAGGCGTACGAGGCCGAGCGAGGAGCGGTCGTCGAAGATGACGAGCAGAATCGCTCGTTTCGCCACGATCGAGATGTGAATGTGGTCCTGTTTGCCCTCGTGAAAGAGCACCGAGAATTCGCGCTCACCGATGAGCTTCGCCAGACCGTCCGTCGCCGCGACGTTGCCTGCGGTCAGTGAAGCCAGCGACGTGGTGTCGAACTGCTCCACCTCTCCTGCGGCGGCGATCTGCTGCCCGGTCTTGTCGATGAGGAAGATGGCTCGAGCGTTCGAATCGGAGCGCAGACGGCGGAGTACCTCCTCGAGCTTCTGGTACTCCTCCTGATAAATCACAAGATCACTGGTCATAGTCCTACCTCTGAACCGAAGCCCGCTGATCGGCCGCAGCCCTCTCGGAGTCGCGGTTCCACCGTGTGCGAGGGTCACCCAGGCTAGTCCGTAAGTGTAAGCTATTCCAGCGTCTTGCGCGAGGTTTTCCCCACGCTGACGACGCTTCGGAAGCCCCTCTGCCGGGCTCCGGACGGCCCTTCAACACAACGAATTCTACCATGGCCCAACCCCCCCTCCGCGCGCGCCGCGTGGTCAAGTGGACCGCCGTGGACGAGTCTCGCTCGGGCTGGTCGTCGTGGCTGCTGATCCTGGTTTCCGGAGGCTTTCTGGTTCTGGGACCGCTGATCGCAGACGCACCGGCGCGAGCCGCTCACCTCCATCCCTCCGCGTTCCTCGGGTTCGGTCTGCTGGCCTCACTGTTGGGCCTCTATCGCCCGCTCGGCGGACCGGGGCTCGGACTCGCAGCTGTCCTCGTCGTTCCGGTGCTCGTGACTCACGGCAGCGTGCTCGGCGCCTGGGTCGCCACCATTGCTGCCTTGGGGGCCGAGCTGATCCGCCGGCTGTTCGAGAGTCAGGGCAGCGACCCGGCGCCCGAGCGCCGAAGACCGACGCGCGTCGTCCTCGAAGCGCTGCGCGCCGGAACTGCGGTCCTCCTTGCAGGCCTCGTCTACCATCGGCTTCCTCCGGAACTCGGCGACGACAGCCTCTCCTGGTTTCTGGAGCTCGCCACCGCGCGAGGCACCCTCCTCTCGGCCGTCACCTTCGCTGCGGCGCTCCTGATCATGGAAGCGATCGAGCGTGCCATCCACGGCAGACTCGGAGTCGAGCTCTTCGCCACCATGGTCCCCCTCGGCGCCGAGCTCCTGGCTTGGACGCTCGGTCTCGCAGCGGCGCTCGCCGTCGTCGCGACGGGCTGGTCCGTAGCGCTGCCACTCCTGATCTGTCTCAGCGCACTCTCAGCTCAGCTGGCTCGCAGCCGCTACCACCACGCCGATCTCGAGCGTCGGATCCGTACCCTGCGCTCGGTCGGCACGGCGGGCGAGCGCGTCGTGCCCAGCTCTCCCGAGGGCCGGACGCTCGCCACCAACATCGCCTCGGAGATCTTGCAGAGTCTCGATTTCTCGTGGTTCCAGCTCGAACTGCCGGAGCCCGACGGTTCGGTGATGAGCTTTCGCGCGGGAAGCGACGGCGTCGTCGAGTCGGGGACGCCGGTGCCCACCCCCTCACCGCCAGCACTGCCGGGAATTCACCGGCGACGTCAGTGGATCTTCCTCGACCGTGAACTGACGATCGAAGACCGTTCCGTCGGTCGCCTCCGTCTCTGGTGCGACCCCCGCCGCGTCGACGAGGAAGCGCTCGAAACTCTCGATCTGCTGCTCCCGCAGCTGGCCGTCTCGGCCGACCATCTGCAGCTCGATCGCGCGGCCCACACCGACTCGCTGACCGGCATCGCCGTGCGTCGCGTCCTCATCGACGGACTCGACCAGGCACTGATTCGATGCCGAGAGGAAGGAACGCAGACTTCGGTCGTGCTCTGCGACGTCGACCACTTCAAGAGCGTCAACGACACCTGGGGACACGGGGTCGGAGACCGCGCCCTGACCGCCGTCGCCGACGCACTGCGCAGCCGGCTCCGCGCAACCGACATCTGCTGCCGCTATGGCGGCGAGGAGTTCGCGCTGCTGCTCGACGGCGTCGGCGTCGAGCAGGCGCTCGAAACGGCCGAGCGCCTGAGGCGCCGCGTCGCAGCGCTGGATCTCGACGTCGAAGGCCGCCCCTTGGAGCTCACCATCAGCGCCGGCGTTGCCGGTTTTCCCGAGCTGCTGGTCGCCGACGGGCCCGAGCTTCTCCAGCTCGCCGACGAAGCGCTCTACGCTGCGAAGGAGAACGGTCGCAACCGCGTCCTGCAAGCGCTGGGTCGCGGCCGCTTCCGCTCGCCCACGGGAGAAGTTCTCGGGGCGGAGCGTCCGCTCGATCCACCCCGACTGTGATCCCGCACCGGCGCCCCGAACCAACGGCTTTCCTCGCGGACCTCCCTGAGCGCACGAGAGCGGACGACAGGCTCTTGCTAGTGTCTTCTCTCATCCCTCGACAGGAGAAGCGCTCTGAAGAAGTCCTCCCTCGCTCTCTGCCTGCTGCTGGCGGGCCTGCCGGGCTGCGAGCCTGCACCGCGGGCGCCTTCGCTCCCGAACGTGGTCATCCTCTTTGCCGACGATCTCGGCTACGGCGATCTCTCGAGCTACGGCCATCCGACGCTGCGCACGCCGCATCTCGACCGACTCGCCGCGGACGGGCAGCGGTGGACCAGCTTCTATTCGCCCTCCCCCGTCTGTTCGCCGAGCCGAGGGGCGCTGCTCACCGGCCGCCACGGGGTGCGCACGGGACTCTACGGCCAGCGACTCGGCGTCCTCTTCCCCAACGACCCGACAGGCCTGCCTGACGAGGAGGTGACGCTCGCCGAGCTCCTTCGCGAGAAGGGTTACCGCACGGCCGCCGTCGGCAAGTGGCATCTCGGCGAGCAGCCGCCGTCCTTCCCCACGCGCCACGGCTTCGAACGGTGGTTCGGCCTCCCCTACTCCAACGACATGGACTGGCTGCACGGGTTCTCTTTCGAGGAGACACTGCAGGCCGTGGTCGAGGAACGTGTCGACGACCTCGCAGCAGACCGGCAGCTCAAGGGCGAAGCCTACGCTGAGCCGAAGCTCGAGTACTGGAACGTACCGCTCTGGCGCTCGACGCTCACCGAGGAGGGCGCTGCGGACGAGCTCGTCGAGCGTCCGACGGATCAGACGACCCTGACGCGGCGCTACACCGAAGAGGCGCTCGACTTCATCGATGCGAGCTCCGGCGAGGCTCCCTTCTTTCTCTACCTCGCCTACACCATGCCGCACACCCCTCTCTTTCGCAGCGAAGAGTTCGTCGGGAGCAGCCGCGCCGGCACGTACGGCGACGTCGTCGAAGAGATCGACTGGAGCGTCGGCCAGTTGGTCCAACGTATCGAGGAGCTCGGGCTCGGCGACGACACGTTGATCGTCTTCACCTCGGACAACGGTCCCTGGCTGACCATGCTGCAGAACGGCGGCTCCGCGGGCCCGCTGCGCGACGGCAAGGGCACCACCTTCGAAGGCGGCATGAGGGTGCCGGCGATCTTCTCCTGGCCCGGGCGCATCGCTGCGGGACAGACGGTGAGTGAGCTGGGCACCGCCCTCGACCTCTACGCCACGGTGGCCGCCGTCGCGGGGATCGAGCTCCCCGGCGACCGCACCTTCGACAGCGTCGATCTCGGACCGGTCCTCTTCGACGGCGGGAGCAGCCTTCGCAAGAGCTTCGCCTACTACCGCAGCGGCGAGCTCTATGCGTGGCGCAGCGGCCCCTGGAAGATCCACCGTGTCACGGAAGGGGCCTACTCCATGCCGCCCGCGCGCACCGAGCACGAGATCCCATTGCTTCACCACCTGGAGCACGATCCGGCCGAGCGCTTCGACGTCGCCGCTCAGCATCCGGACGTCGTGCGTCGACTGCAGCAGGAGGTCGACGAACACCTGGCTTCGTTTGAGCCCGCGACACCGCTCTTCGACCTCCGGCTGCAGGCGGCCGTGCCGTAAGCGAGTCGAGCTTTCGAACCCGATCTGGCGAGAGCACGTCGGCGGAGGTTCTTTCCCACAAGGGTGGATTCTTGCTCGGCGAAGAACTTTCTCTGGCGCTTCCACCCAGCAGTTTCCGTATTGAAGAAATAGAAGGCCTCAGGGACAAGGGGGCTTGTAGATAGCGGCTCTGGAGAGCCACCAACCGGTCGGCAACTCCTGATTCCACTGGACGGACTCTCCAGACCGATTCCGAGAGGGCGCGCGACTTCGCGCGCCCTCTCTCTATGCGCCGAGTCTCGAGGTCATGCGACCCTCCGTCCGGTGCTGAGAGAGCCGCGTTCGGTACCGGCCGGAACCGCCGGTTGACCGCCGTGCGAAGGTCCCCGGCGCGTTGACACTCCGCGCCGCCCCGCCTTAAACTGCGGCGCTGTGTCGATCGGGGCGTGGCGCAGTCTGGTAGCGCATCTGCTTTGGGAGCAGGGGGTCCTCAGTTCGAATCTGAGCGTCCCGATACCCCCGCTGCCTGTAGCTCAGTTGGATAGAGCGGCGGCCTTCTAAGCCGCGGGTCGGGGGTTCGAATCCCTCCAGGCAGGCCACAGAGGATTCGACGCGTCTTTGACAATTAGAAGAGTTTTCTGGTGGATGTAGCTCAGTCGGTAGAGCTCCTGATTGTGGTTCAGGCGGTCGCGGGTTCAAGTCCCGTCATCCACCCCAGACTCTCTTCCCTTCGTCGACGACTACACTCGGTCTGAACACGATTCGTGAAGCGCCCGTAGCTCAGCTGGATAGAGCGATAGCCTCCGGAGCTATAGGTCAGGGGTTCGAATCCCTTCGGGCGCACCACGTGCTCGGTGTGCTGGTAGCACACCTGCGCTCGTGGATGTCGATCGCTCCAAGCAAGCACTTCGTGCTTGCGTCGCGGGTACGACGCCGGCCGGCCCACGGCACGGCGATGCTGCGGCACGGGCTTTGACCCCACGGTCAGACAGCGGGTGCTCGACCTGCTGGGTGGCACACCTGCGCTCGTGGATGTCGATCGCTCCAAGCAAGCACTTCGTGCTTGCGTCGCGGGTACGACGCCGGCCGGCCCACGGCACGG